>NZ_BPRG01000101.1:0-34117 GCF_036984265.1 Pseudonocardia sp. D17
CGGCGGCTGGCCCTGCGCCGGCGGCTGGCCCTGCGCCGGCGGCTGGCCCTGCGCCGGCGGCTGGGCCTGCGCCGCCGGTTGGTCCGCGGCCGGGGCGCCCCACGTCTGCGCCTGCGCGGCGGCCTGTCCCGGTGCGCCCTGCGGTGGCACCGCGGCCTGCGGCGATCCCGCCGCAGGCTCCCCCGGGTGCGCGGAGGCTCCGGGCTGCAGGATTTCGCCGCCCTGCGCCGGGATCTGCGCCGCGGTCTCGCCGGTCGCCTCGACGTCGGCCGGTGACGACGGCGTCGCGGCCGGCACGCCCTGCTGCAGCGTCGGCGAGTCGACGCCCGCGTCGGCGTCCGAGTCCCCGGCAGGAGCACCCGAACCAGGAGCCCCCGAACCAGGAGCCCCCGAACCCGCGGCCTCCGAACCCGCGGTCTGCGAACCCGCGGTCTGCGAACCCGCGGTCTGCGACGCGTCGGTCGAGGACGTCTGCGGGCCCGCGGCGCGGGCGGCCTCGTCGCGCTCCCGCGCTGCGTCGTCGCCGCTGTGCGGGGGGTTGCTCATGGCAGACCTTCCTCGTTGCGACTGCGCCGTCGGGCAGCCGTCCGCGCGCCGAACACCTGCGCGACAGGCACCGTCACCCGGTCCGGCGTGCCACGTCGTGACCCGGGGATCAAAGCACAAGGACCGGTGCCCCGGCAGGCGGACCGGGCGAACCGGGCGGCCCGATCGGGTGTCGTCGTGCGGCGCCGCACCGCCTACGCCACCCCCGCGGCGACGACGCCCCGCCGGACCGCGGCGGCGGCCTCGACCGCGACCCGGCCGAAGGACGTCGACCGGCCGACGACCCCGGCGATCTGGTCGAGCAGGTCGAGCACCTGCCGGCACCAGCGGACGAAGTCGCCCGCGGAGAGCTCGTGACCGTTCTGCTCCGCCGCGGCGAGGACCTGGGCCAGCGACTCCCCGCGCGCCCACCGGTGCACCGGCCACGCGAACCCGAGGTCGGGCTCGCGGGTGCGGTCGATGCGGTGACGACGTTCGTCGGACTCCAGGTCCGCCCACAGCCGGACCGTGTCGGCCAGGGCCTCCGACACCGCCCCGGCCGGAACCCGCGGGACCGGACCGTTGTCCCGACGCGACTCGTAGACCAGCGCCGACACGACGGCGGCGAGCTCGGGCGCGGTCAGCCGCTCCCACACACCGTGGCGCAGGCACTCGGCGGCGAGCAGATCGGACTCCCCCCACAGGCGGGCCAGCCGTTCGCCGTGCTCGGTGACGGCGTTCTCCCCGTCGGCGTCGGCGCGCACGTAGCCGCGCTCGTCGAGCAGCGCCCGGATCCGGTCGAACTGGCGGGCCAGCGAGTGCGTCGTCGCGCGCACCTTCTGCCGCAGCTGCTCGGTGTCGCGGTCGAGCCGGTGGTAGCGCTCGCCCCAACGGGCGTGGGCCTCGCGGTCGGCGCAGCCGTGGCAGGGGTGGGCGCGCAGGGCGCGGCGCAGCGTGGCGAGCTCGGGATCGTCGTGGGCGTTGCCCCGGCCACGCCTGCGCTGCGGCGGCGGCGCCTGGATCCCGGTGTTGCGCAACGACGACGCGAGGTCGCGACGGCCGCGGGGAGACCGGTGGTCGACGTGGCGGGGCAGCTTGACCCGGCCCAGCGCCTCGACGGGCGTCGGGAAGTCGGCAGCCGACAGGCGCCCGGACCAGCGGTCCTCGGACACGACGAGAGGCCGGACGTCGCCGTCGTCGTCGACGCCCGGGTCGATGACGACCGCCAGCCCGGACCGCTTGCCACCGGGGACGGCGATGACGTCGCCGGGTCGCAGCGCCCGCAGCGACTCCGCCGCCGCGGTCCGCCGGTCGGCCACGCCCTGCCGCGACAAGGCCTTCTCCCGGTCGGAGACCTTGCGCCGCAGTGCCGCGTACTCGGCGAAGTCTCCGAGGTGGCACTCCATCGACGACGCGTACCCCGCGAGGGTCTCCTCGTTGCGTTCGATGCGCCTGGCCATGCCGACGACGGAACGGTCGGCCTGGAACTGCCCGAACGACATCTCCAGCAGCTCGCGCGAGCGCTGCGCCCCGAGCCGGGCGAGCAGGTTGACGGCCATGTTGTAGCCGGGCCGGAACGAGCTGCGCAGCGGGTAGGTGCGGGTGGAGGCGAGCCCGCCGACGCGCTCCGGGTCGACGCCGGGCTGCCACACCACGACGGCGTGGCCCTCGACGTCGATGCCGCGGCGGCCGGCCCGGCCGGTGAGCTGCGTGTACTCCCCCGGTGTCAGCTCGACGTGGGCCTCGCCGTTGTACTTGACGAGGCGTTCGAGCACGACGGTCCGGGCCGGCATGTTGATGCCGAGCGCCAGGGTCTCGGTGGCGAAGACGCACCGCACGAGACCTCGGACGAACAGCTCCTCGACGGTCTCCTTGAACGCGGGCAGCAGGCCGGCGTGGTGCGCGGCGATGCCGCGTTCGAGGCCCTCGCGCCACTCCCAGTAGCCCAGGACCCCGAGGTCGCCCTGCGGGAGGTCGCCGGTGTGCTTCTCGACGATGCGCCGGATCTCGGCGACCTCGTCGTCGGTGGTGAGCCGCAACCCCGACCGCACGCACTGCCCGACCGCGGCGTCGCAGCCGTTGCGGGAGAAGACGAACGTGATCGCGGGCAGGAGCCCGTCGCGGTCGAGCCGGTCGATGACGGTGACCCGTGACGGCGGCCGGAACCCGACGCGGCGCGGCGCGGACCCCTGGCGGCCGCGACGGCCCCGGTCCCACACCGCCGTCGAGGACTGCCGGTCGAGCTCGCGGGTCTGGCGGACGAGGTCGGGGTCGACGCGCAGCTCGGCGGCGGTGGGGTCGTCGGCGGCGCCGCTCTGCACGAACAGGTCGAGCAGCCGGTTGCCGACCATCATGTGCTGCCACAGCGGCACGGGCCGGTGCTCGTCGACGACGACGGTGGTGTCCCCGCGGACGGTGACCAGCCAGTCGCCGAACTCCTCGGCGTTGGACACCGTCGCGGACAGGCTGACCAGCGCGACGTGCTCGGGGAGCTGGAGGATGACCTCCTCCCAGACCGCCCCACGGAAGCGGTCGGCGAGGTAGTGCACCTCGTCCATGACGACGTAGCCGAGCTGGTCGAGGTGCCGCGAGCCGGCGTAGATCATGTTGCGCAGGACCTCGGTGGTCATGACGACGACCTGGGCGTCGCCGTTGACCGAGGTGTCGCCGGTGAGCAGCCCGACGGCGGACTCGCCGTGCCGGGCGACGAGGTCGGCGTACTTCTGGTTCGACAGCGCCTTGATGGGTGTCGTGTAGAAGCACTTCAGGCCCTGGGCGAGGGCCAGATGAACGGCGAACTCGCCGACGACGGTCTTGCCGGCGCCGGTCGGCGCGCAGACGAGCACGCCGTGCCCGTCCTCGAGCGCGTCGCACGCGGCGCGCTGGAAACCGTCGAGTTCGAAGGACAACCCGGCGACGAACTCGGTCAGCCGGGGCCGCGCGACGCGGGACTTCGCTGCGGCGTACGCCTCAGCAGGACTGCTGGCCACGCGACCAGGCTGTCACATCCCCCGGCCGGCCACCGCCCGGACGCCCCGCGCGGGCGCCGACCGGCGTCGCCGCGGCGCCGGCGCACCGGCGTCAGGTGACGTCGTCGAGGTCGTTCTTCGGGTGGGCGGCCGGCGTCGCCGGCGCCGATGAGGTGACCGGCGCCGAGGGGGCGACGGGTGCGGCGGGCTCGATCCGGCTGGGTGTGGTGTCGATCGGCGACGGTTCGTCGGGATCCCAGCTGTCCCAGCCCTCCGCGGCCCGCAGCCTGGCCTTCTTGCGGTCGTTGAGCCGCGCGAGCTGGATCGCGAACTCGAACAGGACGGTGAGCGCGAGCGCGAGCGCCGTCATCGAGATCGGGTCCTGGCCGGGTGTGGCGATGGCGGCGAAGACGAACAGCCCGAAGATCAGCCCGCGGCGCCACTTGCGGAGCTTGTCGTAGCTGACGACGCCGACCCGGTTGAGCATCACCACGAGCAGGGGCAGCTCGAAGCTCACCCCGAAGATGAGCAGCAGCGCGATGACGAAGCCGAAGTAGGCGTCGCCGGTCAGCGCGGTGGTCTGGACGTTGCTGCCGATCGTCAGCAGGAACGACAGGCCCTGGGAGACCACGAAGAACGCCAGCACGGCACCGGCGAGGAACAGCACGGCCGCGACCGAGACGAACGTCAGCGCGAACTTGCGCTCCTTGGCGTACAGGCCGGGAGTGATGAACGCCCACAGCTGGTAGAGCCAGATCGGGCAGGCCAGCACGACGCCCGCCGTGGCGCCGACCTTGAGCCGCAGGGTGAACTGGTCGAACGGGCCGGTACCCAGCAGGGTGCAGGAGCCGTCGGCGGTGAACACCGCCCGCGAGGACGCGGGCAGGGAGCAGTACGGGGTCTTGAGCAGCTCACCGAGGCTGGGCAGGCCGAACATCGCGACCTCGAACCAGATGTAGCCGAACACCGTGGTGACCGCGATGGCGATGAGCGCGATCGCGAGCCGGTTGCGTAGCTCGTAGAGGTGCTCGATGAGCGTCATGGTGCCGTCGGGGTTGCGCTTCCGACGGCGCCGCGGCAGGAGGCCGGCCACCGGGGTGCGTCAGTTCGTGCTGTCGGGACGCCCCTGGGTGCTGCTCGGCGCGGGGTTCTCCGCCTGCGGCGCGGCCGCCGGCGGGGTGGGCGGCAGGGAGGCGGGCGGGGTCTGCGGCGCGGCGCCCGCGTCGCGGGCCTCGTCGTCGCTCTTCATGCCCTTCATCTCGCCCTTGAACACGCGCGCGGACTGGCCGACCGACCGGGCCATGTCCGGCAGCTTCTTCGCGCCGAAGAGCAGGACCAGGACACCGATGATGATGACGATCTCCCAGCCACCGAGGCTGCCCATGAGGGGTCCTTCCGACTCTGGTCCCGTGGTGGGGGCCGACGTGCCCGACCCCAGCAGGAACGGTACCGGACGCGGCCGGTTCAGTCGTTCGGCGCACCCCTGTCCGTCCGCACTGTGGTACGGAGCGCGGCGAGCGCGCCGGTCCCGGCGCCGACGACCGCGCGCAGCGACCCGGCCTCGCGCGCCAGCCGGCGCAGCCGCACCAGCAGCGGCACCGCGACGAGCAGCAGGAGCAGCAGCGCCGCGCCGGCGACGATGCCGGCGACCCCGTAGGCGTTCATCAGGACCTTTCGTTCGTCGGTTCGGCGGCGGCGAGCGCCGCCGCGGCCCGGTCGGCCACGGCCCGGGCGAGCTCCGGCGGCTCCAGGATGCGGGCGCCGCCCCCGAGGCCCAGGACGAGCCGCACGAGCCAGCCGGGGTCGGCGTAACGCAGGCTGGCGGTGGCCCGCCCGTCGCCCGACGGGTCCTCGACGACCTCCTCGACCGGGTAGTACTCGGCGAGCCAGCGGGCCTCGGGCAGCAGCTCGAGAACGGCGGTGCGGTGGTCCTCGCGCGCGGTGAAGACGCCGTGGGACACGTCGGTGGGCTCGGCGCCGGGCGGGGGCGCGGCGGGCTCGTCGAGCTCCTCGACGGCCTCGACGCGGTCGAGCCGGAACATCCGGACGCCCTCGGCGCGCCGGCACCAGGCCTCGAGGTAGCCGCGGCCCTCGACGAGCAGCAGCCGCATCGGGTCGACGGTGCGGCGGGAGACGGCGTCGCGACCCGCGGTGTAGTACGTCATCCGCATGGCGTGGCCGCGTTCGAGGGCGCCGCGCACCGCGGCGGTCGTGGCCTGCTCCTCGGGGGTGAGGTCGACCGCCACGCCCGCCAGCCCCGCGTCGCCGACGGCCTGCTCGATCTTCGCCGTGGCCCGCCGGACCGCCGCGGTGTCGACGATGCCCGGCACGTCACCGAGCGAGCGCAGCGCGACGAGCAGCGCCGTGGCCTCGGCCGTCGTCAGCCGCAGCGGCCGGCGCATGCCGGCGTCCTCGGTGACGGTGACGGTGTCGCCCGCGAAGGAGAGGTCGACGAGGTCGCCGGGGCCGTAGCCGGGCAGCCCGCACATCCACAGCAGCTCGAGGTCGCGGCGCAGCTGGCGTTCGGTCGTGCCGAAGTCGGCGGCGGCCTCGGCGATCCGGATGCCCGGCCGCGCCAGCAGGTAGGGGACCAGCGACAGCAGCCGCGGGAGCCGCTCGGCGATCCCGCTCACGGGGCACGCCCGCTCACGTGTGCGCCGCCTCGGCGGCGGGGACCCTGGCGCCGTGGGCCCGCGCGGCCCCGGCCCAGCGCCGCCGGACCGCCGCGGCCAGCTCGGGCGGGTCGAGGACGACGACGTCGGGGCCGTGCCCGGCGAGCCAGCGCGACACGATGTCGACGCTGCGCAGCTCCAGCTCGAGCTCCTCCCCCGGCTGCCCGTCGAGCTCGCGGGCGGCGACGACCCGGCCCAGCCTGCGCAACCCGTGCGCGTGCCCGGCCGACACCCAGATTCGGGCGGTCCCGGCCACGGGCGGCGCCGCGAACCCGGCCTTGACCTTGGCCAGCAGGTCGACGCCGGGAGGAACGGTCACCGCGCCCGCCGGTCCGAGCGCCGTGACCGGTTCGAGGATGCGCGAGATCCGGAACGAGCGGACGTCGTCGCGGTCGCGGTCGTGCCCGACGAGGTACCAGCGACCGCGCCAGGACACGATCCCCCACGGCTCGACGGTGCGCCGCACGACCTCGCCGGTCGGGCCGCCGCGGCGGTGGTCGAACGTGACGACGCGACCGGCCTGCACCGCGGCCATCAGCGGGGCGAACGCCGCGTCGGTGGCCCGCACCCGGGGCTGGACAGGGCCGCCGGACTCGTCGACGTCGACGCCCGCGGCCCGCAGCTTGACCAGCGCGCCGTGCGCGGCGCCCGCCAGCTCCGGGGAGTCCCACAGCCGGGCGGCGAGCGCGACGGCCGCCGCCTCCTCGGTGTCGAGGTCGATGTCGCCGAGCTCGTAGTCCTGGCGGGCGATGCGGTAGCCGTCGGTGGTGTCGAACGTCGACCGGCGGCCGGTCTCGAGCGGGATCCCGAGCTCGCGGAGCTCCGTCTTGTCGCGCTCGAACATGCGGAAGAAGGCCTCGTCGCTGGGCGCGTCGGCGTAGCCGGGGACGGTGTCGCGGATCCGCTCGGCCGACAGGTACTGCCGGGTCGAGAGCAGGCAGAGGACCAGGTTGACCAGTCGCTCGGCGCGGGCGGCGGACACGTCGGCATCGTACGGCCGTGGCCCCGCGGGCATGCCGCGAAGGGCGGGAACGGTCGCACACCACCCGCCCGTGCGGCGCGGGGGCGGGCCGGGCCCGGGCGGTGTCTCATGTTGCGACGCCGCGCCGCCTTGACGCCCGGCCCGTGCGGGGAAAGGCTCCCTGTGACCCGGCGCACGTCGGAACGATCCCGGAAGCACAGGAGCGAGGCAGCACGATGAGCGAGGCGGACGGCCAGGAGACCTTCAACCCGTGGAGCGTCGTCAACCTGGTGTTCCATCACCTCGCCGACCTGGGCCTGCACCCGGTGCTCGGTGAGCACGGCGACCCGGCGAAGGCCGCGTCGGAGCTGCTG
Source organism: Pseudonocardia sp. D17 (assembly GCF_036984265.1). Classification (NCBI taxonomy): domain Bacteria; kingdom Bacillati; phylum Actinomycetota; class Actinomycetes; order Pseudonocardiales; family Pseudonocardiaceae; genus Pseudonocardia; species Pseudonocardia sp. D17. Next base: position 7,502 of record NZ_BPRG01000101.1, read on the forward strand.
ACGGCGATGGGCATCGGCTCGGCGCCCGACAGCGCCGGGCCCGCGGCGGCGCCGGTGCAGGACATGTTGGCCGACCTGCGCCGGAAGATGATGCCCGGCGTCGAGTGACGGGCCCGCGGGCTCGGGTCGGCCATTAGGCCAGGAGCAGCAGCACGATCCCGACCGCCGCGGGCGCAGCCTGGACGAACAGGATGCGCCCGCGGCGGTGAGCCCGCCGTAGACGCCCGCGACCAGCACGCACGCCATGAAGAACAGGGCGACGGCGTGCCCGAGGTCGCCGCCCGCGATCAGCGACCAGATCAGCCCGGCCGCGAGGAACCCGTTGTAGAGGCCCTGGTTGGCCGCGAGCGTCGCGGTCGCCTCGGCGAACTCCGGGGTGGTGCCGAACGCCGCCCGGGCCCTGGGCGTGCGCCAGAGGAACATCTCCAGCACCAGGATGTACAGGTGCAGGAGCGCGACCAGCGCGACGACGACCACGGCGAGCACCTCGACGATCATCGGCAGATCATGCCGGTAGCCGCCCCGGTGCCCGTGGTGGCGCGCCGCCGGCCGGTTCCCCGTGAGTGGCGATGGTCGCCACGGCGACCATCGCCACTCACGAGCCGCGGCTCAGAGTGACGCGATCAGCCGGTCGACGCGCTCGTCGACCGCCCGGAAGGGGTCCTTGCACAGCACGGTGCGCTGGGCCTGGTCGTTGAGCTTGAGGTGCACCCAGTCGACGGTGAAGTCGCGCCCGGCCGCCTGGGCCGCCGCGATGAAGTCGCCGCGCAGCTTCGCGCGTGTCGTCTGTGGCGGGGTGTCCTTCGCCGCCTCGATCTCGCCGTCGTCGGTGACCCGCTCGACGGTGCCCTTGCGCTGCAAGAGGTCGAACAGCCCGCGACCGCGCCGGATGTCGTGGTAGGCCAGGTCGAGCTGCGCGATGCGGGCGTGCGCGAGGTCCAGGTCGTGCCGCTGCCGGTAGCGCTCGACGAGCCGGTGCTTGATCGCCCAGTCGATCTCGCGGTCGATCAGCGACAGGTTCTGGGTCTCGACGGCGTCGAGCACCCGGCCCCACAGCTCGACGACCCGCTCCATCGTGCGGTCCTCGCTGCCGCGGGCCTGCAGGTGCTCGACGGCCCTGGCGTGGTACTCGCGCTGGATGTCCAACGCGCTGGCCTCCCGGCCCCCCGCGAGCCGGACCGTGCGCCGCCCGGTGAGGTCGTGGCTGATCTCGCGGATCGCCCGGATCGGGTTGTCGAGGGTGAAGTCCCGGAACTGGACGCCTGCCTCGATCATCTCCAGCACGAGCGTGGCCGAGCCGACCTTGAGCAGGGTCGTCACCTCGGACATGTTGGAGTCGCCGACGATGACGTGCAGCCGGCGGTAGCGCTCGGCGTCCGCGTGCGGTTCGTCGCGGGTGTTGATGATCGGCCGGGACCGGGTGGTGGCGCTGGAGACGCCCTCCCAGATGTGCTCGGCGCGCTGGGACAGGCAGTACACCGCGCCACGCGGGGTCTGCAGGACCTTGCCGGCGCCGCAGATGAGCTGGCGCGTGACCAGGAACGGCAACAGCACGTCGGCGATCCGGGAGAACTCGCCCTGGCGGGCGACGAGGTAGTTCTCGTGGCAGCCGTAGGAGTTGCCGGCGGAGTCGGTGTTGTTCTTGAACAGGTAGATGTCGCCGCCGATGCCTTCGTCGACCAGCCGGCGCTCGGCGTCGACGAGCAGGTCCTCGAGGATGCGTTCGCCGGCCTTGTCATGGGCGACGAGCTGGGTGAGGGAGTCGCACTCGGCGGTGGCGTACTCGGGGTGGGATCCGACGTCGAGGTAGAGGCGCGCGCCGTTGCGCAGGAAGACGTTGGACGACCTCCCCCAGGACACGACGCGCCGGAACAGATAGCGGGCGACCTCGTCCGGCGAGAGCCGGCGCTGGCCATGGAAGGTGCAGGTGACCCCGAACTCGGTCTCGACACCGTAGATCCGACGCTGCATGCCCTTCAGCGTAAGCGGAGAAGCGCCTCTAGGGTCACGTCTGTGTGGGACAGGTTGCGGCGCGTCGACCCTCGGGTGAAGGTCGCGGGCACCCGGCCGTTACGCCGGATCGACGTGTGGGACCGCGACATCTCGCGGCGTATCGCCGCGCGCCCGCCCGGCGCACTGGACACCGCGATGAAGGTGTTGTCGCCCGCGGCGAACCACAGCGTGCTGTGGTTCGCGGTCGGTGCGGTGCTCGCGGCACGCAAGGGCAAGGGTCGTAAGGCCGCGACCCGCGGCGTCCTGGGCATCGCCGGGGCCAGCCTGACCGCCAACGCCGTCCTCAAGCCGCTGCTGCCGCGGCGCCGTCCGGCGGCACGCGAGCTGCCCGCCTACCAGACCATCGACGATCCGCCGACGTCCTCCTCCTTTCCGTCAGGGCATGCGGCGTCCGCGGCGGCGTTCGCGACCGCCGTCGCGCTGGAGAGCCCCCGCCTCGGGCTGGCCGTCGCGCCGCTCGCCGGGGCCGTCGCGTACTCGCGGGTGCACGTCGGGGTGCACTGGGCCTCCGACGTGCTGGCCGGCGCGGCGCTGGGATCCGGCGTCGCGCTGCTCACCCAACGGTGGTGGCCGGTGCGGCGCAGCGACGAGGCCCGCGCCCGGCCGGTCGACACCGTCGACCCGCTGCCGGCGGGCCGGGGTCTGGTCATGATCGTCAACCCGAACGCGGGCGAGCAGGGCGTCGACCCGGGCGACGACATCGAGGCCGAGCTGCCGCAGGCGCGGGTGCTGCGCGTCCGGCCGGGCCTCGACATCGGCGACCAGCTCGAGGACGCGCTCGCCCAGGTCGACGGCTGGGTGCGTGCGGTCGGCGTCGCCGGGGGCGACGGGACCGTGGGCGCGGTCGCCGCCGTCGCGCACCGGCACGGGCTGCCGCTGGTGCTGGTCCCGGCGGGCACGCTCAACCACTTCGCCCGCGACGTCGGCGTCTACGACCTGCAGGAGGCCGTCGACGCCTCGCAGGCGGGCGAGGCCGTCGCCGTCGACCTCGCGCTCGTCGAGGCGCACCCCGGCCGCGGCGAGGACCCCTACAGCTCCGAGGTGACCCGCACCCGCTGGTTCCTCAACACCGCCAGCATCGGCTCCTACCCGGAGCTCGTGCGGCTGCGCGAGAAGTGGCAGCCGCGGTGGGGGAAGTGGCCTGCGTTCGTCGCAGCACTGCTGACGGTGCTGCGCCGCTCGGAGCGGGTCGAGGTCAAGGTCGAGGACCGGTGGCACACCGTCTGGTTCCTCTTCGTCGGCAACGGCCCGTACCACCCGCGGGGCATGGTCCCGGCGTGGCGGCCGACGCTGGACTCCGGCCTGCTCGACGTCCGCTGGATCCGCGCCGACGTCCGGTTCTCCCGGCTGCGTGCCTTCCTCGCGCTGATGCTGGGCGCGCTGGGGCACAGCCGGGTCTACGTGCAGCGCGAGGTCGACCATCTCGACGTCGAGCTGCGGGTGCCCGGGATGCTCGCGACCGACGGCGAGGTCGTCGAGGAGGCGGGCCGCTACACTTTTCGCGTCGCGGACAAGCCGATCGCGGTGTACCGGCGCGACGAGGAGCAGTGGTCGGGACGCGACCGTCCCTACCTCGGGTAGCCGGCCGGGACTCAGGCCGGCGGGGCGTAGCGGAGGGTCGCAGCGACGTCCCCGCCCTGCGGGACGTCCTCGCGCCGCACGGCCAGCAGCCGGGCGCCCGAGAGCCACGCCCGCCGCGCGATCTCGTCGACCACACCGCTCGAGCCGTCCGTGTCCGGCGCCGCGAAGGTCACCTCGCCGAGCGGGTCGACATGCCCGGGCACCTCGGCGTCGATGTCGACGAACAGCGTCTCCACGGCGCCCCGGGTCGCGAAGCGGGCCAGCTCGGCGACGTCGATCGAGGTGCGGCCCTGCTCGGAGCGTTCGGCGAAGGTCCGCTTCTCCTGCTCCAGCCGGTCGCCGTACCAGCCGTCGAGGACCGTCCGCGCCTCGGTGACCAGCTCGCCGTCGCCGCGCCCCTCCGGGTTGCCGGGCACGCTGTGCGGCACCAGGTCCGGGTAGCGGCAGTGGGCGCGGAAGATGCTGTCGAGCGGTTCTGTCGCGGCCACGACCAGCGGCACCCCGTGGCCCGGCAGCACCTCGCGCAGCGCGGCGTCGACCAGCCGGGAGAACTGGGCCATCCGCAGTTTCTGCCCCTCCGAGCCCTGCAGCCGGCGGATGGGCGCCCGGTCCTTGATCGACGACTTGCCGACCGCGCTCGCCACGTCGGTGGGCATGTCGGGGACGCGTACCTCCCGTGGCGGCGCGTCGGGCACGGTCTCCAGCAGCCGGACCGACCCCTGCGCCAGTGCCAGCACGAACGCCGTCTGCGGGAACGTCACGGCCCGCATTAGCGGCATGACGAGGAACCGGGACCCCCCGACCGCCCGTGGTGCGAGCCGGTTCGGCAGCCGGAAGCTGCGCAACGAGGTGGGCGTCGCGAACACGGCCAGGCTGCGGGCCTGGTGCCGCCAGAAGCCCTCGGAGTCCTCGTCCTCCAGGACGGCGAGCTGCTCCGCCAGCGCCTCGTGGTCCTTCCGGTCCACGTCACCCAGCTGGGCCAACGCCTCCCGGACCCCGTTCTTGTACGCGATCCGCTCAGCGTCCCCAGAGGACTCGGGCGCGGTCTCCAGGTAGATCGAGACGGCGGCAACCGCGTCCACCTGCACCAGGGCGTCGATCTCGGATCGGGTCGGGATGTCGGTGTAGAGCGTCATGCGTCCCTCCTCGGGGCAGCCGTCCACCCACCCTGCCGTGCCCGCGGCGGCCCCGGAAGGTCCCGGCCGCGCTCTCAGAGGTTCTGGACGTGCTGGAACCCGAACCGGCCCTTGACGCAGAGGTGGCCGTGGGTGACCGAGTGGTCGGCCGGCGAGGTGACGTTGACGATCGAGCCCTGCTGCACGTGCAGCTCCAGGTTGCAGCCGACACCGCAGAACGAGCAGATCGTCGTCGTGACGGTCTCCTCCTCGGGATGCCAGTCATCGGCCTCACGCAGCTCGTGCTCGCGGACCGACTTCAACGCGCCGGTCGGGCACACCCCGATGCAGTTGCCGCAGTAGACGCACGCGGAGTCGGGCAGCTCGGCGTCGAACTCGGTGGCGATGCGGGCGTCGAACCCGCGGCCGGCCGCGGAGATCGCGAAGGTGAACTGGGCGTCGGTGCCGCACGCCTTGACGCACTTGTAGCAGAGGATGCAGCGGGAGTAGTCGCGCACGTAGAGGTCGTTGTCGACCTTGACGGGCTGGGCGACGGTCTCGGCGTGCGAGCCGTCCGGGGCGTGGTGGTGCCCGGCGTGGCGGCGGTCGCGCTCCCCCGCGGCGGCGGGCGGCGCGGGCGGGCCGTATCGGTCGGCGTCGACGCCGTAGTCCTGCATCCAGCGGGCGACGTCGGCACCGGCCTGGCTCATGTCGACCGACGACGCCAGCAGCTCCAGGACCATCCTGCGTGAGTGCCGCACCTTCTCGCTGTCGGTGCGCACCTGCATGCCGTCCTCGACGGTGCGCGCGCACGACGGCACCAGCACCCGCGAGCCCTCGACCTCGACGACGCACACCCGGCAGGCGTTGATCGGAGTCAGGTTCGGTGCCCAGCACAGGGTCGGGGTGTCGGCCTGCTCGGGCGTGCCCTCGGCCTTCATGGCCTGCAGGATCGTCGACCCCTCGGGGACGCGGACCTCGCGGCCGTCGACGGTCAGCGTGACGACCCGCTTGATCTCGCCCAGCATCACCGGCGCGGTTGTCATGGTCCGACCCTCCTGTGGCCGTTGGTGGACGGATCGGCCGGCGACGACAGCAGCCGCAGCGACAACGCCGACTGCACCGCCGCCGGGGCGGTCTGGCCCAGCCCGCAGATCGACGCGTCGCGCATGACGCGGGCGAGGTCGTCGAGCAGGGCGAGCTCGGTCTCACGGTCGCCGAGCGGGGCACCGCGCTCCAGCCGGGCCAGCGCCTCCTCCTGGCGGACCGTCCCGACCCGGCACGGCACGCACTGCCCGCAGGACTCGTCGCGGAAGAACGCGGCGATCCGGCGCAGGGTCGCGACCAGGTCGGCGTCGGTGTCGAACGCGAGCACCACACCCGAGCCGAGCGTCGCGCCGATCTCGCGGGCGCCCTCCAGGGTCAGCGGGACGTCGAGCTGGTCGGGCATGACGAACCCGCCCGCCGCGCCGCCCAGCAGGATCGTGCGCAGCTCGCCGCGCAGCCCGCCGGCGAGGGTGAGCAGCTCCCGCAACGTGGTGCCGAAGTCGACCTCGTAGACGCCGGGGACGGCGACGGAGCCGGCGACGCAGAACAGCTTCGTTCCGGTGGACCGCTCCGCGCCGACCGAGGCGAACGCCGGGCCGCCGACGTCGAGGACATGCAACACGTTGTACAGCGTCTCGACGTTGTTGATCACCGTGGGTTTGCCGAACAGTCCCGACACACTCGGGAACGGCGGCTTGTTGCGCGGCTCCCCGCGGAACCCCTCGATCGAGTTGAGCAGCGCCGTCTCCTCGCCGCAGATGTAGGCGCCCGCGCCGCGGCGCAGCTCGATGTCGAACGTGAAGCCCTCGCCCAGCACGTCCGCGCCGAGGAAGCCGCGGCGGCGGGCCTCCTCGATCGCGTGCTCCAGGCGTCGCGTGGCCAGCGGGTACTCGCCGCGGATGTAGAGGTAGCCCCGTTCGCAGCCGGTGGCCCAGCCGGCGATCGTCATGGCCTCGACCAGGCCGAACGGGTCGTACTCCATGAGCACGCGGTCCTTGAACGTGCCCGGCTCGGACTCGTCGGCGTTGCAGACCAGGTAGTGCGGGCGGACCGGCGCGGTGGCCACGCCCTCCCACTTGACGCCGGTGGGGAACGCGGCACCACCGCGCCCGGTCAGCGCCGAGTCCTTCAGCTCCCGCACGACGCGGGAGGCGCCCAGCTCGACGGCGCGGCGGAGGGCCTCGTAGCCGCCGTGGGCGCGGTAGTCGTCGAGGCTGCCCGGGTCGACGACACCGATGCGTCGCAACAGCCGCAGCCCCTCCCCGCGGGGCGCGCGGGTCTGCGGGACGCTCACGCCGGGGTCGGCGAAGGCCGCGTCGGCCTCGACCGCGGTGGCGCCGCCGCGGGCGGCCGCGACGACGTCGTCGGCGTGCGCGGGGGCCTGGCTGAAGTCCGGCTCCCCCGCCAGCTGGAACATGACCGCGGGCGCGCGTTCGCACAGGCCGAGGCAGGGGCTGCGCACCCAGCAGGCCTCCTCGCCGACGCCCTCGGGGCCGAGGTCGGCCGTCAGCCGCGCGGCCAGGTCCTCCCCACCCACGGGCCCGCAGGCGACGTCGTCGCACACGTGCACGACCCGCCGCGTGCGCGGCTCGACGGTGAACATCGCATAGAACGTGGCCACGCCGTAGACGTCGGCGGGCGGCACCGACAGCCGGGTGGCGACGTGGTTGAGCGCGCCCTCCGACAGGTACCCGACCGCGTCGGACACCGCGTGCAGGGCGGGCAGCAGCAGGTGGCGGCGGCCGCGGGCCTCGTGCCCGGAGTCGGGTCCGGCGCGGTCGTCGACCTCACGCGGGCCCAGCAGCGGGTCCAGCAGGGCGTCGACGGCCGCCCGTTCCTCCGCGGTGGCCTCGGCCGCCGACAGACGCAGGTCCACGTGCCTCCTTACTCAGCTGCCGGCGGCGGGCAGCCGCGGCTCCCCGGAGTCCGCAAGCTTCTCGATCCGGATCGCGGTCGCCTTGAACTCCGAGGTCCCGGACTTGGGGTCCCAGGCGTCGTTGGTCAGCACGTTGGTGTCGACCTCCTCGGAGAAGTGCGGGGTGAACGACGCCAGCCCGGGCCGCAGCGACGGGTCCAGCGCCACCGGCGCCTCGACCGCGCCGCGTCGCGACACGACGCGCACCCGCTCGCCGTCGGCGATGCCGAGGCGCGCGGCGTCCTCCCGGTCGATCCGCAGCGACTCCCGGCGGCGCATCGGCGAGGAGTACCCGCCGCTCTGCACTCCGGAGTTGTAGGCGTCGAGCAACCGGACCGTCGTGAGCCGGATCGGGAAGTCCTCGTCGAGCGCGTCCACGGGTGGCACGTGCTCGACCGCGGTGAACGGAGCGGGCCTGCCCAGCTCAGCCGGGTCGTCCGACCACAGCCGGGCGTGCATCAGCGGCGTGCCGGGGTGGTCGAGGGTCGGGCACGGCCACTGCAGCCCGCCGTGCTCGTCCAGCCGGGCGTAGCTCATGCCGTGGTGCCAGTCCAGCGACAGCGACCGCAGCTCGTCCCACACCTGCTCGGCCGTCGGCTCGCCCCAGTCGTGGCCGAGGCGGTCGGCGATCGCGCAGATGATGTGGGTGTCGGGGCGGGCCTGGCCGGGCGGGTCGATCGCCTTGCGGACCCGCTGCACCCGCCGCTCGCTGTTGGTGACGGTGCCCTCGTACTCGCACCAGTCCGCCGCCGCGGGCAGCACCACGTCGGCCAGCTCCGCCGTCGCCGTCCGGAAGATGTCCTGCACCACCAGGTGGTCGAGCGACTCGAGCAGGTGCCGGGCGTGCGCGGCGTTGGCCTCGGACTCGGCCGGGTTCTCGCCGATGCAGTACAGCGTCCGGAGGGTGCCGGCCTCCATCGCCTCGAACATCTGCGACAGGTGCATGCCGGGCTTCGGCGAGACCGGCACTCCCCACGCGGCCTCGAAGCGGGCCCGGGCCGTCTCGTCGCCCAGGTCGTAGCCGCCGGGCAGCTTCGCCGGGATCGCGCCCATGTCCCCGCCGCCCTGGACGTTGTTCTGCCCGCGCAGCGGTACCAGCCCCGAGCCGTAGCGGCCGACGTGGCCCGTCAGCAGGGCGAGGTTGATCAGCGCGAACACGTAGTCGGCGGCGTTGTGGTGCTCGGTGATGCCCAGCGTCCAGCAGATCTGGGCGCGGTCGGCGCGGGCGTAGGCGTGGGCGAGCTCGCGGATCAGCCCCGCGTCGACCCCGGTGATCTGCTCGGCCCGCTCCAGCGTGTACGGCTCGACGGTGCGTGCGTAGTCGTCGAAACCCGTGGTCGCGCGCTCGATGAACGCGTGGTTGACCAGGTCGGCGTGGATGATCTCGCGGCCGATGGCGTTGGCCAGCGCGATGTCCGTGCCGACGTCGAGCCCGAGCCACCCGTCGGCCCAGCGGGCGGTGGAGGTGCGCCGCGGGTCGACCGAGTACAGGCGGGTGCCGTTGCGCAGCCCCTGCAGGACGTGGTGGAAGAAGATCGGGTGGGTCTCACGCGCGTTGGAGCCCCACAGGACGAGGAGGTCGGCGTGTTCCGCCTCGACGTAGGCGGAGGTGCCGCCGCCGGCACCGAAGACTGCCGTCAGACCGACGACGCTGGGAGCGTGTCAAGTCCTGTTGCAGGAGTCGACGTTGTTGCTGCCCATCACCACGCGGGCGAACTTCTGGGCCGCGTAGTTCATCTCGTTCGTGGCCTTCGAGCAGCTGAACATCCCGAACTCGTCGGGCGTGCGGCCGCGGAACCCGGCGGCGGCACGGTCGAGGGCTTCGTCCCATGTCGCCGGCCGCAGTACGCCGTTCTCACGCACCAGGGGCTCGGTGATCCGCACGTGACGGGGACGGCGAGGCATCGTTCCTCCACGGGTCGACGGTGGCCCCTCAACGATATGCCCGCAGCGGACGGTCGTCAGTCGGGTCGGCCGGATTTGTCCTCGGCGACGACGCGGGCCGGGCCGGGTCCGGCCCGCACGCCCAGGACGTCACCGGTGACCAGCGGGGTGTCGGGGTCGTCGGCGGCGGTGCTCGCCCGGCACGCGTCCGCGAGCACGACCGCCGCATCGGTACCCACCCGGACGGCCAGGGCGGCTCGTGCCTCGCCCAGCGTGTGGGCGCGTACCGCTGCGCTCTCGGCGACCGGGACCCGCGGCGCCTGCCGGGCGAGTGCCGCCGCCCAGTCCTGCGGAGTGTTGACGTTGAGCAGCGAGTCCAGATCGGGATCGAGCCGGGCGAGCACCGGATCGGCGAGCAGCGCGGGTTCGTCGGGCCTGAGCACGCGGCAACGCTCGAACAGGTCGGGCGGGCGCAGCACCCCGTCGGCGACCAGGCTCGTGACCAGTGCCGACAGCGTGGTGCGATAGGCGGCGGCGAGCGGTTGGGGGAAGCCGTGCACCTGCGGGACGACGACGTCGGGCGCGTCCGGCCCGCCGAGCAGCGCGAGCACGCGGCGGACGTAGGCGGGGTGCAGCAGCGGCAGGTCGGTGGCGGTGACGAACGCGGCGTCGGCGCGGTCGGCGAGCGCCGCCAGCCCGACGGCGATGCCCTGCAGCGGACCGCGGCCCTCGACGGGGTCCTCGACGACCTCGACCCGCCTGGGCAGCGGCGGCAGCGGCTGCGCCGGCGCGCGGACCACGACGACGGGCCCGCCGACCCCCCGGGCCACCAGCGCGGCGACCCGGGCCACCAGCGGGACACCGTGCCAGTCCAGCTCGGCCTTCGCCGTCCCCATCCGCGACGACCGTCCGCCCGCGAGCACGATCCCCGCCGTCCGTGCGGTCCGCGCGGTCCCCGGTCCGCCGATGCCCATGGGCGGCGATGCTAGCGAGGCGGCGGCGCCGCCGGAGTCGGTGTCGCCGTCCTCGTTCGCGGGCGTGCGGCGCGGTGATCCGGGACGGTGGCCGTGCGTGCCGGGCTCGCGCGCCGCCGGCCGGAGTCTCCGTACGAGCTCCGGTCGATCACCGGCCGCGACACGGCGGGCCGCGGGCTCCTACGCTGGGCAGTGGGTGGTCCGCGCAGGTCCACCGGACGGGAGTGGACATGGGTCGGGTCACGGTGCGACGACCGGTGCTGCGGATCGGGCCCGACGGGCAGCAGCGTCGCCGGCCGGACGCGCTGGCCGCCGAGGAGCCGCTGGAGATCCGCGTCGACGGCAGTCCGTTGTCGGTCACCATGCGCACCCCGGGACACGACGTCGAGCTCGCGCACGGCTTCCTGCTCACCGAGGGCGTGATCGGTTCGCCGCAGGACCTGCTGGCCGCGCGGTACTGCGACTCGGTCGACGACCAGGGCCGCAACACCTACAACGTCCTCGACGTCGCGCTGGCGCCGGGTGTGGAACCGCCGGACACCTCGTTGGAGCGCAACTTCTACACGACGTCGTCGTGCGGGGTGTGCGGGAAGGCCTCCCTCGACGCGGTGAAGCTGAAGTCCCGCTTCCCCCCCGCCGCCGACCCGGTGCGCGTCGACTACCGCACGATCGTCACGCTGCCCGACGCGCTGCGCGAGGCGCAGAAGGTGTTCTCCTCGACCGGTGGGCTGCACGCCGCGGGCCTGTTCACCGCCGACGGCGAGCTGCTCGTGGCCCGGGAGGACGTCGGTAGGCACAACGCCGTCGACAAGGTGCTGGGGCGTGCGCTGCTCGACGGCCGCATCCCCGCGACCGGGACGGTGCTGATGGTGTCGGGACGGGCGTCGTTCGAGCTGGTGCAGAAGGCGGTGATGGCCGGGGTGCCGATGATGACGGCGGTGTCGGCGCCGTCGTCGCTGGCCGTCGAGCTGGCCCTTGAGACGGGCATGACGCTCGTCGGGTTCCTGCGCGGCGAGACGTGCAACGTCTACGCCGGGGACGAGCGGATCGTGCTGTGAGCGGCGTGCGCGTCACCGCCCTCGACCACGTCGTGCTCGTCTCCCCCGACCCCGAGCGGCTCCTCGCCTGGTACCGCGACGTGCTCGGGCTGGAGGTCCTACGGCTGGAGCAGTGGCGGCGCGGCGAGGTGCCGTTCGCGTCGCTGCGGGTCAGCGCGGACACGATCGTCGACGTGCAGCGCGGCGAGCGCGACGGGGAGAACATGGGCCACATGGCGCTCGTCGTCGAGGGCGCCGGCCTCGCGGAGCTGGCGACCGCGCACGGCGTCGAGGGTCCGCGGTCGCTGTTCGGTGCCCGCGGCCAGGGCCGGGGCATCTACCTGCGCGACCCCGACGGCAACGGCGTGGAGCTGCGCACCTACTCCTGACCCTGCGCGGGCCCGGATCCTTCGTGGGCCCGGATCGTGCAGGAACGGCACTTTCCCGCAACCCAGTTGCGGGAAAGTGCCCTTCCTGACGGTCGGCGAGCCCAGCGGCGGCCCCAGCGGCGGCGCCGTGCCCGCCGCTCACGGGCGATCAGGCATACGGCGCCGTCAGGACCTCGAGGACGTGCCCGCTCGGCGAGTCGAAGTACATGCCGCGCCCGCCGTGGTCGGTGTTGTGCCCGGGCCTGCGATGCCACGGATCGGCCCAGGTGGCGACGCCGCCCGCGGCGAGCCGGGCGGCGACGTCGTCGAACTCGCGCTCGCTGATCAGGAACGCGTAGTGCTGTGCCGTGGTCTCGCCGGAGGTCATGAAGTCCAGGCTGACACCGTTGGCGACGGCGACGACGGTGAACGGCCCGTACCGGGTCGGCGCGGGCAACCCGAGCACGTCGGCGACGAACGCCGCCTCGGCGTCCTGGTCCCCCGCATGGACGATCGTGTGGTTCAGCTCGACGGCCATGCCCCCACCGTGCTCCCTCGACCCGGGTTCAGGTCAAGGGAGCGGGCACGTCACGACTCCGGGGTCGTGTCGGGCTCGGCGCCGGACGCGGCCGGGGCGTCGTCGCCGCCGACCTCGGGCGCGTCGTCCTGGGTCCCGCGGTTGGCGGCGGGCAGCAGCTCGCGCAGCGCGTTGCCGGTGATCCGGCGGAAGGAACGCCGCGGCCGGCCGCGGTCGAGGACGGCGACCTCCAGCGCGCCGACCCCGAGCACGCGCTCCTCGGCGGCCGCGCCGTTGCCCGGCGCGGCCACGGCCTGCAACCCGCCGACGGCGACGGCGATCGCGTCGGCCAGTTCCTGGCCCGGCTCGAACGTCTCGCCGAGCTTGGCGCTGATCGGCTCCGTCTGACCGCCCATCACGACGAACCGCGGCTCGTCGGTGATCGACCCGTCGTAGGTGATGCGGTAGAGCTGGTCGGACCCCGTGTCCTCACCGACCTCGGCGACGCACAGCTCGACCTCGAACGGCTTCTGCTGCTCGATGAAGATCGTGCCGAGGGTCTGCGCGTAGACGTTGGCCAGCCAGCGGCCGGTGACGTCGCGGCGGTCGTAGGAGTAGCCGCGGACGTCGGCGGCGCGGATGCCGCCGGTGCGCAGGTTCTCGAACTCGTTGTAGCGGCCGACGGCGGCGAAGCCGATGCGGTCGTAGATCTCGGAGACCTTGTGCAGCGCGGTCGAGTGGTTCTCCGCGACGAACAGCACGCCGCCGGCGTAGGTCAGCACGACGACGCTGCGCCCGCGGGCGATCCCCTTGCGCGCCAGCTCCGAGCGGTCGCGCAGGAGTTGGTCGACGGAGGAGTAGAACGGCATCGTCACGGGGAGCGCTCCAGGGTCGTGAGGTCGTGCGCGGCCCCGGCGGGAGACAGGGCTGCGAGCGTCGAGGCTGGGGGCGTCGAAGCGGGGGGCGTCGAGGCTGTGGGCGTCGAAGCGGGGGCCACGGTCAGCCGCCCGGCTTCTCCGTGCGGCCCGCGATCACCTGGTCGACGACGCCGGCGATCTCCTCCTCGGAACGCCGCTGGGCGCCCTCGGCGGTGATGCTCACGACGATCGGGTAGATGCGGCGCACCATGTCCGGGCCGCCGGTGGCGGTGTCGTCGTCGGCGGCGTCGTAGAGCGCCTCGACGGCCGTGCGGATCGTCGTCGCCAGGTCGTTCGCGGGGTCGTGCAGCTTCTTCAGCGCCGACTTCGCGAAGACCGACCCGGAGCCGACCGAGTGGTAGCCGAGCCACTCGTCGTAGCGGCCGCCGGTGGGGTCGTAGGTGACGATGCGGCCGGCCTTCGACGCGTCCGGGGCGTCGGTGTCGTAGCCGACGAACAGCGGCACGACGACGAAGCCCTGCATCGCGGCGCCGAGGTTCTGCCGGACCATCCCGGCGAGCTTGTTGGCCTTGCCGTCGAGCGAGAGCGGCACGCCCTCGATCTTCTCGTAGTGCTCGAGGTCGACGGTGAACAGCCGCACCATCTCCAGCGCGATACCGGCCGACCCGGCGATGCCGACCGCCGAGTAGGAGTCGGTGACGAAGACCTTCTCGATGTCGCGCTGGGCGATGACGTTGCCCGCGGTCGCGCGCCGGTCGCCCGCGATGACGACGCCGTCGGCGCAGACGAGTGCGACGATCGTGGTGCCGTGCGGGACGTCCAGGCCCGCGGCGCCGTGCGCCGCCGCCTGCGCGTGCGTCGACCGGCCGGGCAGCAGGTGGGGCGCGGTGGCGGCGACGTAGTCGGTGAACGACGCGGTCGCCGGGGCGGTGAACGGGTCGAGCAGGCCGGGGTGTCGTGCGTCGAACGGCGACCGGTGGTCCATGGTCGGGTGCGTACCTCTCCCTCGTGCGGCCGGCAACCCTCGTCGGGCTCCCGGTCCCTGATCGTGACGTCCCCCGCGGGTGTGCCCCGGTGGCGGCGTCACACCGCCCGGCGAACCGGCCTGTACTGACCGGCCCACCGGGCGGCACGGTACTGCGCGCGGCCTGGCCGGCGCGCACCGGCCGGGGCCACGAGAGCGGCTACTGGCCGCCCTTCTGGACGTAGGCGCGGACGAACTCCTCCGCGTTCTCCTCCAGGACGTCGTCGATCTCGTCGAGGATGGTGTCGACGTCCTCGCCGAGCTTCTCGCGACGTTCCTGGCCCGCCGCTTCGGCGCCGGCGCCGTCCTCGTCGTCTCCGCCGCCACCGCCCTGACGCTTGGTCTGCTCCTGCGACATGGCCGTCTCCTCCTTGCGCCTGGGTCCCGGGGACGCCGCCAACTGCTGCGCCGGACCGGGGTCCGGTACGTCAACAGTACCGACCGGATCGCCGACACGCCCGTGATCGGGCCGCGCCGGGTCGGCGCGTCCCACCCTCCGGGTGGGTCGGGGGACGGGCCTGCCGGCGCCCGGTCAGCCGCGGGTCAGGGCCTCGACGAGCTCCTCGGCGGTCCGCGAGCCGTCGATCAGCTCGCCGACGTGCCGGCGGGTGCCGCGCAGCGGCTCGAGCGTCGGGATGCGGACCAGTGACTCGCGGCCGAGGTCGAAGATGACCGAGTCCCACGACGCCGCGGCCACCTCGGCCGGGTAGCGCTCGAGGCAGCGGCCCCGGAAGTAGGCGCGGGTGTCCTCCGGCGGGGCCTGCATCGCCGCGGTGATCTCCTCCTCGGTGACCAGCCGCTTGATCGAGCCGCGGGCGGCGAGCCGGTTGTAGAGGCCCTTGCCCATCCGCACGTCGGAGTACTGCAGGTCGACCAGCGCGAGCCGGCCGGCGTTCCAGCCCAGGCCGTCGCG
Organism: Pseudonocardia sp. D17; assembly: GCF_036984265.1. NCBI lineage: Bacteria > Bacillati > Actinomycetota > Actinomycetes > Pseudonocardiales > Pseudonocardiaceae > Pseudonocardia > Pseudonocardia sp. D17. The sequence continues at coordinate 22,768 of NZ_BPRG01000101.1, forward strand.
CTCGCGGTAGCCCTCCAGCAGCCGCAGCTTGGCCGTCCAGTCGAGCCGGTCGGCGGTGCTCATCGGGTCGCGGGCCAGGTCGTCGAGGACCACGCCCCACAGCTGCAGCACCTCGGCGGTGTGCGGGTCGACGTCGGTGCCCTGCTGGGCCTCGACGTGCTCGCGGGCCTTGTCGAAGTAGACGCGCTGGATGTCCAGGCCGGTCATCTTCCGGCCGTCGAGCAGGTCGACGGTGGTGGTCAGCGACGGGTCGTGGCTGATCCGGTGCACCGCCTTGACGGGCTCGGCGAGCCGCATGTCGTCGAACCGCACGCCCTTCTCGATCATGTCGAGGACGATCGCGGTCGTGCCGACCTTGAGCAGCGTGGAGTACTCGCTCATGTTGGCGTCGCCGATGATGACGTGCAGCCTGCGGTACTTGTCGGCGTCGGCGTGCGGCTCGTCGCGGGTGTTGATGATGCCGCGCTTGAGCGTCGTCTCCAGCCCGACCTCGACCTCGATGTAGTCGGCGCGCTGCGAGAGCTGGTAGCCCACCTCGTCGCTCGACGGGCCGATGCCCACCCGGCCCGACCCGCACACGACCTGGCGCGAGACGAAGAACGGCGTGAGGCCGGACACGATCGACGGGAACGTCGTCTGCCGCGACATCAGGTAGTTCTCGTGGGTGCCGTAGCTGGCGCCCTTGCCGTCGATGTTGTTCTTGTACAGCTGGATCCGCGGGGCGCCGGGCACGGTGGCCGCGCGCATCGCCGCCTCCTCCATGACCCGCTCCCCCGCCTTGTCCCACACCACGACGTCGCGCGGGGTGGTGACCTCGGGCGTGGAGAACTCGGGGTGCGCGTGGTCGACGTAGAGCCGGGCGCCGTTGGTGAGGATGACGTTGGCGGCGCCGAGGTCGTCGAGCTCGGAGTCGTTCTGCGGGGCCAGCGTGGGCGCCGACAGGTCGAACCCGCGCGCGTCGCGCAGCGGCGACTCGACCTCGTAGTCCCAGCGGGCGCGGCGCGAGCGGGGGATGTCCTGTGCGGCGGCGTAGGCGAGGACGACCTGCGTGGACGTGATGACGGGGTTGGCGGTCGGGTCACCCGGGACGGAGATCCCGTACTCGACCTCCGTGCCCATGATGCGGCGGGCTGTCACGAACCGGCCCCGGCGACGACACGAGAGTGCATGTGACGAGCCTATCCCGCGTGCGCGGGGTGCCGGGGGCGGTGAGCGGCACACGCGGCCCTGCGAGACTCGGCGACGTGCCTGCCGACGACCCCGCCGCCGAGCTCATCGCGCTCTACGACGCCGCCGGGCACCAGGTCGGGGTCGCCGTCCGCGGTGAGGTCTACGCGAGGTCGCTGTGGCACGCCAGTGCCGGGGTCGTGCTGCGCAGCGGGGACGGCGCCCGGGTCTACGTCCACCGCCGGTCCGAGGCCAAGCTCGTCATGCCGGGGATGCACGACTGCATCGCCGGTGGCATCGTCGGTCCGGGCGAGACGCCGGAGGGTACGGCCGTCCGCGAGCTCGGCGAGGAGCTCGGTGTCCGCGACGTGCCGCTGACACCGTTGGTGTCGGCGTCCTGGGAGTCCGGACCCGGTCCGGGGCTGGGCGGTCCCGAGGGGCTGCGGACGCACCTGTTCGCGTTCGAGGCGCGCTGGGACGGCCCGGTCGTGCACCAGCCGTCGGAGGTCAGCGCGGGCTGGTGGATGCCCCTGTCCGAGCTGCGGGCGCGGCTGGCCGATCCGGGCTGGCCGTTCGCGCCCGACAGCCGGGTGCTCGTCGAGACGTGGCTGGGCCGGCGAGCCGGTCCGTGGGTCAGAAGTTGATCATGTGGCCGACCAGGCCGTGGATCGCTTCCTGCAGCGCCTCCGACAGCGTCGGGTGGGCGTGCACGTTGCGGGCGAGCTCGTGCGAGGTGAGGTCCCAGCGCTGCGCCAGCGTCAGCTCCGGGAGCAGCTCGGTGACCTCGGGGCCGATGAGGTGCCCGCCGAGCAGCTCGCCGTGGGTCTCGTCGGCGATCAGCTTGACGAAGCCCGACGCGTCACCCAGGCCCTGGGCCTTGCCGTTCGCCGTGAACGGGAACTTGGCGACGACGACCTTCCAGCCCTTCTCGTCGGCCAGCTCGCGGGCCTGCGCCTCGGTCCAGCCGAAGCTCGCGACCTGCGGCTGGCAGAAGGTGGCCCGCGGCATCATGACGTAGTCGAGCTCCATCGTCTCGGCGCCCGCGATGGTCTCGGCGGCGACGACGCCCTGGGCCTCCGCGACGTGCGCGAGCATCAGCTTCGCGGTGACGTCGCCGATCGCGTAGACGTGCTCGACGTTGGTGCGCATGAAGTCGTCGACGGCGATCGCACCGCGCTCGGTGAGCTGCACGCCCAGCTTCTCCAGGCCGTAGCCCTCGGTGCGCGGCTTGAACCCGATCGCCTGCACGACCTTGTCGGCGACGAGCTCGCGCTCGCCCTTCGCGTCGGAGACCCGGACGCTCACCTGGGCGCCGGAGTCGTCGATCGACTCGACCTTCGTCGAGGTCAGGACGGTGACGCCGAGCTTGCGGTAGTGCTTGGCCAGCTCCTTGGACACCTCGGCGTCCTCGAGCGGGAGCAGCCGGTCGAGGTACTCGACGATCGTCACGTCGACCCCGTAGTTGGCCATGACGTAGGCGAACTCGACCCCGATCGCGCCGGCCCCGGCGATGATCACGCTGCGCGGCAGGTCGCGCGTGACGATGTGCTCCTCGTACGTGACGACCTTGTCCGACAGCGACGTGCCGGGCAGCAGCCGGGTCTCGGTGCCGACGGCGATGATGACGTCGTCGAAGGTGACGGTCTGCGTCCCGCCGTCGTTGAGGGTGACCTCGACGGTGTGCCCGTCGACGAACGTGCCGCGCCCGTCGATCTCGGTGATCTTGTTCTTCTTCATCAGGAAGTGCACGCCCTTGACGCGGCCGTCGGCCACGACGCGGGAGCGGTCGAACGCGACGCCGTAGTCGAGCGAGACGTCCCCGGAGATGCCGAACGTCTTCTTCTCGTGGGTGAGGATGTGGGCGAGCTCGGCGTTGCGCAGCAACGCCTTCGACGGGATGCAGCCGACGTTCAGGCAGACGCCGCCCCAGTAGCGGTCCTCCACGACGGCGACGCTGCGGCCGAGCTGCGCGGCCCGGATCGCTGCGACGTAACCGCCGGGACCGGCGCCGAGGACGAGGACGTCGACATGGGTGTCTGCCATGGCGTCCACCCTATGACGCGGCCGGTGCGGACACCGCCGGGCGATGGCGAGACCCTCGCGACACCACCCGGTAGCCGGGAGCGGAGGTCGTCACGCCTGCTCCGGTGCGGTCTGCTCCGGCGCCCGGGCCTGCACCGCGCCCGTGTCGCCCGACATCGGCCACCGGCCCGGGGCCAGGGCCGCGACCAGCGCCTCGCTCGCCTCCCGCAGTGCGTGCTGCTGGGCACGGGTGAGCGGGTCGAAGACGGTGGCCCGGACGGTCTCGACGTGCCCGGGCGCCGCGGCCTCCAGCGCGGCCATGCCCTCGTCGGTGAGCTCGGCGAAGGCGCCGCGCCGGTCGGTCGCGCAGGTCGAGCGGCGCACCCAGCCGTTCTCCTCCAGCCGGGCGACCGCGTGCGAGAGCCGGCTGCGCGAGGACAGGGCGTTGTCGGCGAGCGTGCTCATCCGCAGGGTCCGGCCCGGTGCCTCCGACAGCCGGACGAGCAGCTCGTAGTAGGTCTGCGGCATCCCGGAGTCCTGCGACATCTGGCGCTCGACGCGGTCGAACACCAGGCGGGTCGCGGACAGGAACGCACGCCAGGTCCGTTGCTCGTCGTCGTCGAGCCAGCGTGTGTGCTCCACGTCACTCCCTCTATGGTTGAACCATCAACTGATGAGGACTAGCGTAGCTCTCAACAGATGAGCGCTCAACCAATCTTACGGAGGACGACATGACCGCCGCCACCACTCAGATCCCCGGTTACATCGCGGGTGTCTGGGACATCGACACCGCCCACTCGGACATCTCGTTCAGCGTCCGCCACATGATGGTCAGCAAGGTCAAGGGCCGCTTCGGCGCCTTCACCGGCGAGATCACCACGGGCGAGACCCTCGAGTCCTCCAGCGTCTCCGTCACCATCGACGCCACCTCCATCGACACCAACCAGGAGCAGCGCGACGCGCACATCCGCTCCGCCGACTTCTTCGAGACCGACGCCCACCCGCAGTGGACCTTCCGCTCCACCGCGGTGCGTGCCGGCGGAGAGGGCCTGCTCGTCGACGGCGACCTGACCATCAAGGGCGTCACCAAGCCCGTCACCCTCGACGTCGAGGTCGGCGGCTTCGGTCCGGACGCCTACGGCGGCACCCGCGCCGGCTTCACCGCCACCACCACGATCAACCGCAACGACTTCGGCGTCGACATCTCGATGCCGCTCGACGGCGGCGGCGTGGTCGTCGGTGAGAAGGTGCAGATCAGCCTCGAGATCGAGGCCGTGCTCCGCAACGCCTGATCGGGCTCCCCGCGGGGCCTCGGCCCCGGCGCCGGTTCGCCGGCACGTACGTCCCTCCCCACAGCGCTCCGGCGGTGTCGGTGCCAGCGGCGACGGTCATGACCTGACCGGAGACCGCGAGCGGCCGGCGCCGCCGTCGCTGTCTCGCCCCCGGATCCCCGGCTACGGAGCCGGCTGCCCGAGCACGGTCTCGTGGTAGGTCGTTCCGCGGCTCATCCGGAGGAGAGCAGCGACCGGCCGCACCGTGAGCGCCCTGGCGATCGCGTCGCCGATCCGCGGCGACAGCGCCTCGCCCAGCAGCAGCGTGTTCGCCCGCCGTGGCAGCACGACCCGTCGCCGTCGGTGTCGCACCGCCGCCACCACGGCGTTCCCCACGGTCTCGGCCGGCAGCGGGGTCATGTGCCGGAACGAGACCGGCAGGTCCGCCTCGGGAACGTCCCGCAGCAGGTCCGTGGCGGTCAGTGCCGGATGGATCACCGACACCCGGACGCCGTCGCCGGCGACCTCCTGGCGGAGGCTGTCGGAATACGCCGAGACCGCGTGCATCACGATCGCGTACGAGCCGAAGCGCGCGAAAGCCTTGCGGCCCATCACCGACGACATGGTGACCACGGTGCCCCCGCGTCGCCGCAGGCTCGGCAGGACGCGCCGCGTGAGGTCGATCATCCCGAACAGGCTCGCCTGCAGCGTCTGTCGGACGTCGTCGCCGAAGGCGGGGTCCTCGACGCCGCCGACCCGCCCGATCCCGGCGTTGTTCACCAGCACGTCGACGCCGCCGAAGCGGCTCAGTGCGGAGTCGACCAGCGCTGCCACCGCGGCGGGATCGGTGACGTCGGTCGGCACCGACAGCACCTCGCCGCCGAGAGCGCGCACCTCGCTCTCCACCTGGGCGAGCCCTTCCGCCGAGCGGGCCGCGAGCACGCGCGTGGCGCCCTCCCGGGCGAACGCGAGGGCGACGGCCCGGCCGATCCCGCGCGATGCTCCCGTCACCAGAACCACTTTGTCCGCGAACGTTGTGATCATCAGCTCAGCCTTGGTGTATATACAACATGTGCGTGCGACGTCGGGTCGGCGCGCAGGACTCGGTGCGCCGCTGTCGCCCGGCGGGTCAGCGGGTCGGCGGGTATCCCAGGTCGGCCGCCATCTCCTGCATCGCCAGGACGCCGGCCGTCCCGAGCAGCTCCGCAGCCTGCTCCTGGGCGCGCCGCCACGCGGGGACCACGGACTCGATCTTGGCGCGGCCCGCCGGGGTGATCGCGACCTCACGGACGCCCTTCGCGTCCGACGAGCAGGCCTCGATCCAGCCGTGCCGCATGAGGAGGCCCAGGTTCCTGCTGACCGTGGACCGCTCCAGCTGCAACGTCGCGCCGAGCGTCGCGGGCGGGCAGGGGCCGATCCGGCCGAGCGCGGCCAAGAGGTTGAGCTGGGCGATGGTCACGCCGTGGCCGTCGAGCGCCCCGTCGTAGAGCGCCGTGACGGCCCGCGCGATCAGGCGGACGCGGACCGCCAGACAGTCCTGCACGATCTCCTCGATCGACGAGCTGCTCACCGCTCCAATGTTGTAGATACATCATGCGAGGGTCAAGTCCGGTCGCCGCGGATCCCTGCTCCGCACCCCCCCGACGCGCCGGCCGGTGTCGGTGCCGGCCGCTACGGTCGTGAGGTGACCGGATACCGCGAGGTCCCGGCGCCGCCGTCGCTGCGTCCGGGGGTCGAGTGCGGCTGGCGGGTCGACGTGCCCGCCGACGCCGCGGTCTCGTCGGGCACGGTGCTGCCCGACGGGTGCATGGACCTCGTGTGGCTCGACGGGTGCGTCGTCGTCGCCGGGCCCGACACCGCCGCCCACGCCGTCACCCGCTCCCCCGGCTCCGCCACCGCAGGGTTGCGCCTGCGCCCCGGGGTCGCGCCCACCCTGCTCGGCGTACCGGCCACCGCGCTGCGCGACCAGCGGGTGCCGCTCACCGAGCTCAACCCGCTCGCGGCACGCAGGACGACGGAGCGGGTCGCGGCCGGGACCGACCCGCTGAGCGCGCTGGCCCGGCTCACCCGCGATCTCCGGGCCGACCGCGGTGCCCCCGACCCGGCCGTCCGCGTCGCCGCCCGGCACATCGCCGCCGGCCGCTCGGTCGCCGACACCGCCGAGGCCCTGGGGTGGACCGTCCGCACCCTGCACCGCCGCGCCGGGGCCGCGTTCGGCTACGGGCTCGCGACGTTGCGCCGCGTGCTGCGCTTCCGCGCCGCCGTCGCCCTCCTGGCGGCGGGGCGGGCGCCCGCGGACGTGGCGGCCACGGCGGGCTACGCCGACCAGCCGCACCTGCACCGCGAGGTGCGCGACCTCGCGGGCACGACCGTCGGCGCGTTGCGGCGGACTCCCTGACCGGGGACCCCACACCGCGCCGGTGACTCCGCCGGTGACTCCGCGGACGGCCCGGCTGCCGGGCCGGGACTCCCGGCGCCGGGGGTCAGCCGACCGTCGGTAGCGGCGCGAACAGGTCGACGCCGTTGCCGTCGGGGTCGAGCACGGTGGCGTAGCGCTGCCCCCAGAACGCGTCGAACGGCGCCAGCTCCCCGCGGTGCCCCGCTGCGGTGAGCTCGGCGTAGGCGGCGTCGACGGCGGCCGGGTCGTCGAGCAGGAACGCCAGGCCGATCCGGCCACCACCCGACGCGGGGGCAACCCAGCCGGGATGGAACGAACGGATCGTCGCCTCGGAGTCGAACGCCAGCCGCACGCCCCCGGGCAGGGCCACCTCGACGTGCGGCTCGGCGTCGGCGCCGTCGGGGACGGCGACCCCGAGCAGCCGGTAGAAGGCCAGCGCGGCGGCCATGTCCGCGGTGACGATGCCGACGACGTCCAGACGTGCGCAGATGCTCATGGGAGCCGACGGTAGGGCCGGCCGCCGCGGCCCGTCGTGAACGGATCGGACACCTGCCACACTTCCGGGCGTGCCGCTCGTGGGCCGGGAGTCCGAGACCGCCGCGCTGAGGGCCGCGCTCGACGACTGCCGGGCCGGCATCGGCACCACCGTGCTGCTCGCGGGCGAGCCGGGCATCGGCAAGACGACGCTCGCCGGCGCCGTCGCGGGCTGGGCCCGCGAGGCCGGGACGGTCGTCCTCACCGGGCGGACCGGGCCCGACATCGGGACGCCCCCGTTGTGGCCGTGGTGGCAGGTGCTGCACGGCCGCCCCGAGCACGACGTCCTCGCCGCGCTCCCCGAGGCCGACGGCGACGTCGCCGCGCTGCGCGGGCAGCGGTTGCGCGCCTTCGAGACCGTCGCCCGCGGCCTGCAGGACCGGCCCGGCGGGACCGTCGTCGTCCTGGAGGACCTGCACTGGGCCGACGAGGCCACCCTCGCGTTGCTCGCCCACGTCACCGGGCGCCCCGGCGTGCTCGCCGTCGGCACCTACCGCAGCACCGAACGGCCGCCCGCACTGCGGGCCGGTCTCGTCGCGCTCGACCGGGCCGGGGCTCGCCGGCTCGACCTGCGGACGTGGAGCGGCGCCGAGATCGCCGCGGTCGCCGCCGACGTACACCCCGGGTGGCGGCCGGTGCTGCTGGAGCTGTCGGGCGGGGTCCCGCTGCACGTCCGCGAGCTCGTCGCGACGCTCCGCGCGGCCGGTCTCGCCGACAGCCCGCCCGCCCGGCCCGGCTGGCCGCTCGGGATCCCCGCGAGTCTCGCCGACATCACCGCCGAGCGGCTCTCGCGGCTCTCCCCCACCGCCCGCGAGGCCGTCGGGGCGGCCGCCGTCGCCGGCGACGCCGTGGGCTGTGCCGAGCTCGCCGCGCTGTGCGGGCTCGGTGCCGACGACGCGCTGGCCGCCCTGGACGAGGCCGCCGGGGCCGGGCTGCTCGTCGCGAGCGGACCGGCACCCGACCGGCACGCCTTCCCGCACGCGCTGTTGCGCGACGCCGTCTACGCCGGGCTGCCCGCCGGTCGCCGGGTCGCGGTGCACCGGGCGGCGGCCGCCGCCGTCGCCGCGGGCACCATGCCCGGGGAGCCGGTGACGCACCTGCTCGCATCGGCGACCGACGAGCCGTCCCGGGCCGCCGCGGTCCGGGCGTGCCTCGCGGCCGCGGCCGGCTCCCGGGCCGTCCCCGACCGCGCCGCGGCGGTCCTCGACGCCGCGCTCGCGCTGCCCGGCGTCGCCGACGCCGACCGGTGCGCCCTGCTGCTGGCCGCCGCGGAGGCCGAGTTCGCCGCGGGGCTCGCCGAGGCGGCGAACCACCGGTGCACGACCGCGGCCGACCTCGCCGCGGGGCTCGACGGCCCGGCCCGTGCGGCGGTGCTCGCCCGGGCGAGCCTCGTCGTCAGGGGACTGGGCGGGCCGGTCAACACGACGGTCCTCGAGCTGGCCGGACGCGCCCTGTCCGCGCTCGCCGCCCACACCCCCGACGACGACGCCACGCGCGCCCGCGTCCTCGCGCAGCGCGCGCTGGCCGCCGCCGACGTCCTCGGGTTCGACGAGCTCGGCGACGACCCGGCCGAGGCGTTCCGGCTCGCCGAGCGCAGCGGCGACGGGCTGGCCCTCTTCGACGCGCTGCGGGCGCGCCAGCATGCCGCCAGCGGCCCCGACGGCGTCGCCGAGCGGCTCGAGATCGCCCGTCGGATGGCCGGGCTCACGCACCCGGCCGACGCCGGGCTGTGGGGCTCGATCTGGCGTATCGACGCGGCCCTCCAGCTCGGGACGATCGAGACCGTCGACGGCGAGCTGGCCCGGCTGGCGGTGCTCGCCGAGCAGCTCGGCTGGCCGCTGGCGCACTGGCACCGGCACCGGATGACCGCGGCCGTCGCGCTGCTGCAGGGCCGATTCGTCGAGGCCGAGGAGGCCGCCGACACCGCGCTGGACTGGGCGCGCCGGACCGAGGACCGCAGCGCGGTCGCGATCGACACCGCGTTCCGCACCGAGCTGCACCGGCTGCAGGGACGGGCCGGCGAGCTCGTGCCCGCGCTCGAGGACGCGGCCCGGCACGCGGGAACGATGCCGATCTTCCAGGCGCACGCCGGTTCCATGCTCGCCGCCGTCGGCGACACCGTCGGCGCCCGGTACTGGCTCGACCGGCTGCGACCGGTGCTCGAGGACCTCCCTCACGACGGACGTTGGCTCCCGACCGTCGCGTCGACCGCCCAGCTCGGCGCCGACCTCGGCGACACCGACGTCGCGGCGGTGTGCGCCCGGCTGCTGGCGCCGTACGCGGGCTACTTCATCGCGGGTGGCTCGGGGTCCGTGCGCTGCGACGGATCGGTCTCCCGCGTCCTCGGCGTCGCGACGGCCGCCGCCGGGTCGCGCGACGAGGCGATCCGCCACCTCGAGGCCGCCGTCGTCGCCGAGGACAGGGCGGGCGCGCTCCCCTACCGGACCATGTCGGAGATCGCGCTGGCCGGCCTGCTCGTCCAGGACCCCGCGCGGCTCGACCTCGCGAGGCTCGACGCCGCGGCGGGGCATGCGGAGCGGGCCGCGGCGACGGCCCGGCGGCTGGGCATGCCCGAGGAGCTGTGCCTGGCCGACGGCGTCCTCGTCACGATCCGGCGGGCCCGTCAGGACCGCACCGGGCTCACCCCCCGCGAGCGCGAGATCACCACGCTGCTGGCCGAGGGCCGGACGAACCGCGAGATCGCCGGCCGGCTCGTCCTGTCCGAGCGGACGGTCGAGTCGCACGTCGCCAACGTGCTGGGCAAGCTCGGCCTCGCCCGGCGGGCCCAGGTGGCGGGGTGGGTGGCCGAGCACGGGCCGGTTCGGTAGCGACGTCCGTAGCGGCACGGATCCGCATCGCCTCGGACCGCGCGACGGTGGCTCCCGACGGCGGGGCGAGGGCCCCGTCCACCACCGCTCCGGAGGTCGCCGATGTTCGCCACCATGCTCCCGCCCGCCGCGACGTCCCCGGCGCCGGCCGCCGAGGAGATCGCGCTGCGCCAGATCGCCGGACCGCGCGAGGTCGTCCTGCGGCTGCACGACGCCGCGGGCGACCCCGGCGCCGAGGCCTACGTCGTCGAGGCCGACGACGTCGTCGGCCCGGCGGGTGGGAAGGCCGCGATCGCCTCGGTGGTGACGTTCACCGGGCCGATGTCCCCCGCGGTCAAGCAGGCGGCGGACCGGGCGGAGCGGGACCGGATCGGACCGGAGATGGCCGCCCACGCCACGAGCACCGTCCGGGTGCTGCGGCTGTGGCAGCCCGAACGCCGCCGCAAGGTCGTGGTCGTCATGACCGTCGACCAACCGGCACTGGAGAGCGGCTTCCGCCGGATCACGACGATGGAGCTGCTGCCGGGCGAGGACCCGGCCCTGCTCCCGGGCCCCGACCACGTCGAGATCTTCGAGGTGTCGTCGTGACCGCGCGCCCGGCACCGACGGTCCACGACGGCTCGGGGGTGCGCGGGGTCGCCCCCGGCCGGCACCGGATCGCACCGACGCGCAGCACGCTCGCGTTCCGGGTCCGGGAGTTCGGCATGGTCACGGTCACCGGCACGTTCGCCGTGCTCGACGGGGAGGCCGTGGTCACCGACGGCGTCGCGCGGGTACGTGTCGTCGCCGACGCCGGGTCGTTCACCACCGGCAACCGGCGCCGTGACGCCGACGTCCGCGGCCACCGGTTCCTCGACGCCGCCACCTTCCCGGAGCTGACCTGGACCGGCGAGCTCGCCGACGGGACGACGACGGCGCCCGGCACGCTGCGGGTGCGCGACGTCGAGACACCCACTGCTGTCGAGGTCGCCGCCGTCGAGTCGGGCCGCGGCGTGACCCGGGTCCGGGCCCGGATGGTCGTCGACCGGTGTGCGGCGGGGGTGCCCGCAGGCCGGCTGATCGTGGCCCGGACCCTCGACGTCGACGCGGACCTGACGCTGCTGCGCGTCGCCTGACCACCCGCGCGGACG
>NZ_BPRG01000101.1:34273-68159 GCF_036984265.1 Pseudonocardia sp. D17
GCGCCCGGTCTCGGTGTTCTTCCCGGTGACCAGCGTGCGGATGTAGACGATCCGCTCGCCCTTCTTGCCCGAGATGCGCGCCCAGTCGTCCGGGTTGGTGGTGTTGGGCAGGTCCTCGTTCTCGGCGAACTCGTCGACGATCGCGTCGAGCAGGTGCTGGACCCGCAGGCCCGGCTGGCCCGTCTCCAGCACCGACTTGATCGCCGACTTCTTCGCCCGGTCGACGATGTTCTGGATCATCGCGCCCGAGTTGAAGTCCTTGAAGTACAGGGTCTCCTTGTCACCGTTGGCGTAGGTGACCTCGAGGAAGCGGTTCTCCTCCGACTCGTCGTACATCCGCTCGACGACGCGCTGGATCATCGCGTCGACGGTCGCCTTGCGGCTGCCCGCGAACTCCCCGACGTCGTCGACGTGGATCGGCAGGGTGTCGGTGAGGTACTTCGAGAAGATGTCCTGCGCCGCCTCGGCGTCGGGCCGCTCGACCTTGATCTTCACGTCCAGCCGGCCGGGCCGCAGGATCGCGGGGTCGATCATGTCCTCGCGGTTCGACGCGCCGATGACGATGACGTTCTCGAGGCCCTCGACGCCGTCGATCTCCGCGAGCAGCTGCGGCACGATCGTCGTCTCCACGTCGGAGGAGACACCCGACCCGCGGGTCCGGAAGATCGAGTCCATCTCGTCGAAGAAGACGATGACCGGGGTGCCGGCCGACGCCTTCTCCCGCGCCCGCTGGAAGATCAGCCGGATGTGCCGCTCGGTCTCGCCGACGAACTTGTTGAGCAGCTCCGGGCCCTTGATGTTGAGGAAGAACGCCCGCCCCTCGTCGGGGTCGTCGCCGCGCTGGGCCGCGATCTTCTTGGCCAGCGAGTTGGCGACCGCCTTGGCGATGAGCGTCTTGCCGCAGCCGGGGGGCCCGTAGAGCAGCACGCCCTTGGGCGGGCGCAGCTCGTACTCCCGGAACAGCTCGGCGTGCAGGAACGGCAGCTCGACGGCGTCGCGGATCATCTCGATCTGCCGGAACAGACCGCCGATGTCCTCGTACGCGACGTCGGGCACCTCCTCCAGCACGAGGTCCTCGACCTCGGCCTTGGGCACCCGCTCGTAGGCGTAACCGGCCTTGGAGTCGACGAGCAGCGAGTCGCCGGGCTTGAGCGGCACGAAGTCGGGGTGGTCGGTGGCCAGCGTCAGCGGCGCGGCCAGCCACACGACCCGCTCCTCGTCGGCGTTGCCGACGACCAGCGCACGCCCGGCCAGGCCGTCGGCCGTGGGCTCGGAGAGCACCTCGCGCAGCGCGCACACCTCGCCGATGCGCTCGAAGTCGCCCGCCTCGACCACGGTGAGCGCCTCGTTGAGCCGGACCGTCTGCCCCGCCTGCAGGTCGGCGGTCTCGACGGCGGGCGACACCGCGACGCGCATCCGGCGCCCCGAGGTGAACACGTCGACGGTCTCGTCCGGGTAGCGGGACAGGAAGACGCCGTAGCCGCTCGGCGGCTGTGCGAGCCGTTCGACCTCCTCGCGCAGCGCGACGAGCTGGGTCCGTGCCTCGCGAAGGGTCTCCTGCAGCTTCTCGTTGCGTGCGCTGAGCTGGGAGAGCCGGCTGGCCGACTCGGCCAACCGCTGCTCGAGCACGCGGGTCTGCCGCGGGGATTCGGTGAGCTTCCGGCGCAGGAGCGCGACCTCTTCCTCGAGGAATCGGATCTGCGCGGCGGCTTCAGCGGGGGTCAGGTTCCCCGGGTCACCCGCCCCGTGCGTGCCGGGACCGTCAAAGGGGTTCACGGCATCCTCCCTCCGTGTTCCGTTTCCATACGGTACCTGGGCAGCGCCGTATGGGTGTTGCGGCGAATCGGTGATCCGCCACTCAGCCGGTCGGCACCTTGACTCCGTTCCCCCGTCTCGGCTCGGTAACCGCGGAATCGCCCGACGCTCGTCCGAACGTCGTCAGCGACTGGTCGGTCTGCGCTGCGGGCGGGGTGGGACGACGCCGTCGGCGAGCCGGCGGGCCGTCACCAGGAACGCTGTGTGACCGATCATGCGGTGCTCCGGACGGACCGCCAGGCCGACCACGTGCCACGGCCTCACCAGCGATTCCCATGCCTGCGGCTCGGTCCAGCACTGCATCTCGCGCAGCGTCTCCGTCAGCTTGGACAGCTGGGTCGTCGTCGCCACGTAACCGACCAGCACCCCGCCCGGGATCAGCGCGGAGCGCACCGTCTCCAGCACGTCCCACGGCGCGAGCATGTCGAGGACGACGCGGTCGACGGGCTCGGCGGCGCCGTCGTGACCGTTCAGATCGCCGAGACGCAAGCTCCAGTTGGGTGGATGATCACCGAAGAATTTCTCGACGTTCGTCTCGGCGTGTCGCAGGTGGTCCTCGCGGATCTCGTACGACGTGACGGTGCCCGCGGGCCCGACCGCCTGCAGCAGCGAACACGTCAACGCGCCCGAGCCGGCGCCCGCCTCGAGCACCCGCGCGCCCGGGAAGACGTCGCCCCACATCAGGATCTGGGCGGCGTCCTTGGGGTAGATCACCGCGGCGCCGCGCGGCATCGACAGCACGTAGTCGGCCAGCAGCGGGCGCAGCGCCAGGTACGGGGTGCCGACCGGCGAGACGACGACGCTGCCCTCGGGTTTGCCGATCAGGTCGTCGTGCGCGAGACCTCCCCGATGGGTGTGGTACTGGCCGCCCTCCTCGAGCAGGACGGTGTACTTGCGCCCCTTCGGGTCGGTCAGCTGGACCCGGTCGCCGGGGCGGAACGGGCCGCCGCGCCGGGGGAGGGCGTCGGCGTCCGGAGCCTGCCGATCCGGCGTGGCCGGGACGTCCGGCGGGGTCTGCAGGGCCTCGGGTGCGAGGTCGGTGGCGGGGTCGGGCACGGGGCGCAACGCTATCCGGTGCGAACCCGCCGCCCCCGAGCCGCCTCGACGTGGGCACACCGCCCTTCGGTGCTCGGGTGGCGTCCGGGAGTGTCGGGGCGTGCGCATACGGTGCTCATGTGGCCGAGCCGGGTGTGTGCACGACGGGCAGCCCGGCCGCGCCCCGCACCCCCGTCCCGGCCCCCCGGCGCGACGCGGCGGCGGCCCCCGGGCAGCCGCGGCCGCGGCGCCGGCCCGCGCTGTCGCCGTCGCGCGCCGTCGACTTCCGGACCTGTCCGCTGCTGTACCGCTACCGCGCGATCGACCGGTTGCCCGAGCTCCCCGGCCGGCCGCAGGTCCGCGGGACGCTCGTGCACGCCGTGCTGGAGCGGCTCTTCGCGCTGCCCGCCGCCGAACGCACCCGGGAGGCCGCCGCGGCCATGGTCGGTCCCGCCTGGGTCGACCTCGTCATCTCGTCGCCCGGCCTGGCCGACGCCCTGTTCGCCGCGCTGGACCCGGCCGTGCCGGACCCGGCCGTGCGGGACCTGACCGTGCGGGACCTAGCCGCGACGGACTCGGCCGGGCGCGAAGCGGCCGGGCGCGATCCGGACGTGGGCGGCCCGGGAGCGCGCGGGCCCGGCGGGCGCGCGCCGGCGGCCGAGCAGGGCCGGGACCGGCCGGTCCCGGCCGACGCGGGGTTCGCGGGCTGGCTCGCGTCGGTCCACGACCTGGTCGAGGCGTACTTCGTGCTGGAGGACCCGGCCGCCGTCGAGGCCGAGTCCGTCGAGCTGCTCGTCGAGACCGAGCTGGGCCCCGCACTCCTCCCCGGCCGTGAGACCGGACCCGAGACCGGACCCGAGACCGGATCCGAGACCGGACCCGACGCCGGGTCCGGTGCGGAGCGCGGCCCCGGGGGCGGGCTGCTGCTGCGCGGGTTCGTCGACCGGATCGACGTGCTGCCCGGCGGCGGGCTGCGCGTCGTCGACTACAAGACGGGGCGGATCCCGCACGAGAGCGGCGAGGCCGCGGCGATGTTCCAGCTGAAGTTCTACGCGCTGGCGCTGCTGCAGCTGCGCGGCACCGTCCCCGACGAGCTGCGGCTGCTCTACCTGCCCGCGGGCCAGTGGCTGAGCTACTCCCCCGACGCCGACGAGCTGCGCCGCTTCGCCCGGGTGCTCGACGCGCTCTGGACGGCGATCCGGACCGCCGGCCGCGAGGGCGACTTCCCTCCCCGGCGCAGCGGCATGTGCCGGTTCTGCCGGCACCGCGAACGTTGCCCGGAGTGGGGCGGCACCCCGCCGCCGTACCCGGGCTGGCCGAGCACCGACGAGGAACCGCTCCCGGACGACGGCTGAGCAGCCGGCGCCACCGGCGTCGGGCGCGACCACGCGAGTCGGCACGTCGCCGGCCGGGTCGAGCGCTCCGCCCGACCGTCGGAGACCGCCCGACCGTCGGAGCCTGCCCGAGCGCGCGCAACCGGCGCACCCCCGAGTGTCCTGCCGGCGCGCCCGCGGACCGCCGGCGCGCCCGGCCGCGCCGCCCCACCCGGCCGCGTCGGGTTCGCGGCCGACTCGGCATGATCGGGACGTGACCGACACCGAGAGCAGCACCGAGAGCGGTGGGGAGCCCTACTACCTCCCGCTCGACGGCGAGGACCGGCGGTTCCGCGCGACCTTCTCCACGACGGGCCCCTGGTTCGCCGACGCCCAGCACGCAGGCCCGCCGTCGGCGCTGCTGGCCCGCGCCATCGAGCGGTGGCCCTCCCCCGACCCCGACGTCCCGTTGCGCCTGGCCCGGCTGACGACGGAGGTGCTGGGCCCCATCCCGGCAGGCGAGGTCGAGGTCTCGACCCAGGTGCTGCGACCGGGCAGACGGATCGAGCTGCTGCAGGCCGAGCTCGTCGCCGGGGGCCGGACGGTGCTCCAGGCCCGGGGCTGGCGCTACGTCCGGGCCGACACCTCGGAGGTGACGGTCGGGGCCGCACCCGACCTCCCGGGACCCGAGGCCGCGACGCCCTACGAGCAGCGCCCCGACCGCTGGTTGCCGGGGTTCGTCGACACCATCGACTGGCGGATGCTCGCGGGCGGACTCGGCGAGCCCGGGCCGGGCACGGCGTGGTGCCGGCAGCGGGTGCCGCTCGTCGCGGGCGAGCAGCCGACACCGCTGCAACGGCTGGTCGTGGCCGCCGACTCCGCGAACGGGATCGGCTCGGCGCTCGACGTGCGGGACTGGCTGTTCCTCAACACCGAGCTGTCGCTGCACGTCCACCGGCCGCCGACGGGCGAGTGGATCGGCGTCGACGCGACCACGGTCATCGGCCCGGCCGGTGCGGGAACCGTGTCCGCGGTGCTGCACGACGAGGCCGGTCACACCGGGCGCGTCGCGCAGGCCCTGACGGTCGCGCCCCGCTGAGCCGTCCCGGCCGGCGGGGGACGGCTCAGACGTCGCGGCCGTCGACCGCTCGGCAGGAGCGGATCTCCGAGGTGAGGATGGCGCGCGCGCCGATGGCGGCCAGCTTGTCCATGATCGCGTTCGCGCTGCTCTTGGTGACCATCGACCGGACGGCGACCCAGCCTTCGCGCTCCAGCGGAGCGATCGTCGGGGACTGGAGGCCGGGGGTGATCCCGGTGGCCTGCTCGAGGACGGCCTTGGGGCAGTCGTAGTCGAGCATCAGGTACTGCCGGGCGTAGACGACGCCGCGCAGCCGCTCGGTGAACACCTTCTTGAGGCCCTTGACCTCGTCGGACTCGTGCCGGTCGAGCCGCGGCTCGCGCTCGATGAGCGTGGCCTCGGACTCGGCGATCGGGTCACCGATGATCTTCAGGCCGTGCTGGCGCAGCGTGCGGCCCGAGGACACGACGTCGGCGATCGCGTCGGCCAGGCCGAGCTGCACCGAGATCTCCACGGCGCCGTCGAGCTTGACGATGTTCGCGCCGATCCGCTTGCCGCTGAGGTGGGAGCGCACCAGCCGCGGGTAGGACGTCGCGATGGTCTTGCCGTCGAGGTCCTCGATCTTCCAGTCGCGGTCGGCCGGGGCCGCGAAGCGGAACTTCGAGGCGCCGAACCCCAGCGCCAGCACCGACTGGACCTGGCTGCCGGACTCCTCCATGAGATCGTGGCCGGTGATCCCCAGCTGCAGGTCGCCCGAGCCGACGTAGGTGGCGATGTCCTTCGGCCGCAGGTAG
Organism: Pseudonocardia sp. D17; assembly: GCF_036984265.1. Taxonomy (NCBI): domain Bacteria; kingdom Bacillati; phylum Actinomycetota; class Actinomycetes; order Pseudonocardiales; family Pseudonocardiaceae; genus Pseudonocardia; species Pseudonocardia sp. D17. The sequence goes on from NZ_BPRG01000101.1 coordinate 40,309, forward strand.
AAGAACTCGATCTGGTTCTCCTCGTCGATCATGCTGAGGTCGCGGGAGTCGGAGCGCTGCCGGTAGCCGGCCTCACGCATCATCGTCGACGCGGGCTCGGCGAGGGTGCCCTTGTTCGGGAGCGCGACGCGGAGCATGGCTTTCCTACTTTCGAGCTGCATCGGATCGGGCTGTTCTCAGATGTCGGTCACAGGTACTTGTAGACGTGCTCGAGGCGGATCCCACGCCCGATCATGATGACCTGGGCCCGGTAGAGCAGCTGGGAGATCTCCTCGGCCAGCGCGTCGTCGGACTCGTGCTCGGCGGCCAGCCAGACCTCGCCGGCCTCCTCGAGCAGCTTCTTGCCCTGTGCGTGCACTCCGGCGTCCAGGGCCGCGACCGTGCCCGAGCCCTCGGGGCGGGACACCGCCTTCTCGCTGAGCTCGGCGAAGAGCCCGTCGAATGTCTTCACGTCGAGTATCTCCTTCCCCGTCCAGTGTCGTCCGTCGTCGTGACGGCCCACGAATCGGGGACGGGGTCGTGCTTCCACCGGGGGCCGTGCTGCGCCGGATGGCACGGCGACGAGAGGGACACCCAGGTCAGAAGGGTATCGACGACCGGTTACCGCGCACCGGTGACCGCGCCGACACGAACGGTGAGGAACGCCGCGGCGAGCCCGTCGACGTCGAGGCCGGCGAGGGTGTCGCGGTGCACGCGGCCGGGCGCGGCGGGCACCGGAACCTCGCACGGCACGACGAGTACCGCCGCACCCGCGGTCTCTGCCGCCAGCGCCCCGGTCGGGGAGTCCTCGACGGCCAGGCACTCCGTGATCGGCACCCCGAGCAGCTCGGCCGCCCGCAGGTAGACGTCGGGCGCCGGCTTGCCGTGCTCGACCTCGTCGCCGCAGACGGTCGCCGCGAACCACTCGGTGCCGATGGTGCGCAGCGCGAGGTCGGTGAGCCGGCGGCCGGTGTTGGTCACCAGCGCCGCGGGCAGCCCGGCCGCCCGCACGGCGGCGAGCAGCTCACGGGCGCCCGGCCGCCAGGGCAGCCCTCGCACGAACAGCTCCTCGGTCCGCGCGACCAGGTGCCCGGCCGTCTCCGCCACCTGCGCCGGCGTGGCCTCGACACCCGCCTCGCGCAGCAGCACGCGGACGCTGAACTCGAGGTTCCCGCCGACGGTCTCCCGCCGGGCCTCGTCGGTCAGCGGTCCCCCGCCCAGCCGGGCGAGGGTGTCGACGAGCGAACGGTCCCAGAGCTTCTCGGAGTCGACCAGCGTGCCGTCCATGTCGAACAGGACGGCGGCCGGTGTGCTACCCCGCATTGAAGTACTTCGCTTCCGGGTGGTGGGCCACGAGCGCGTCGGTGGACTGCTCGGGATGCAGCTGCAGTTCCTCGGACAGCCCGACCCCGATCCGGCCCGGCTCGAGCATCTCGACGATCTTCGTGCGGTCCTCGAGGTTCGGGCAGGCGCCGTAGCCGAGGGAGTAGCGGGCGCCGCGGTAGCCGAGCTTGAAGAAGTCCTCGACGTCGTCGGGGTCGTCCTCGGCCAGCGTGCGGCCGGTGGACCAGGTCAGCTCCTCGCGGACCCGGCGGTGCCAGTACTCGGCCAGCGCCTCGGTGAGCTGCACGCCCAGGCCGTGGACCTCGAGGTAGTCGCGGTAGGAGTCCTTGGCGAACAGCTCGTTGGCGTAGTCGGCGATGGGCTGGCCCATCGTCACCAGGTGCAGCGGCAGCACGTCGATCTCACCGGCGGCGATCGCGAGGTCACGCGGGCGCCAGAAGTCGGCCAGGCACAGGTGGCGGTCGCGGCGCTGGCGCGGGAAGGCGAAGCGGTGGCGCTCGGGCGCGTCGGCTCGCGGCTCGGTGAGCACGACGAGCTCGTCGCGCACCGCGACGGCCGGGAAGTAGCCGTAGACGACGGCGGCGTTGGCGAGCACACCCTCGGTGGCGAGCCGCTCCAGCCAGTACCGCAGCCGCGGCCTGCCCTCGGTCTCGACGAGCTCCTCGTAGGAGGGGCCCGACCCGCCCTTGGCGCCGCGCAGCCCCCACTGGCCCAGGAACAGGGCGCGCTCGTCGATCATCCCGGAGTACTCGGCGACCGCGATGCCCTTGACGACGCGCGTGCCCCAGAACGGCGGCGTCGGCAGCGGGTTGTCGAGGGCGACGTCCGAACGCTCCGGCAGCGGTCCCGCGGCCTCGGCCTCGGCGGCCCGGCGCTTCGCCGCGATCCGCTTGGACCGCTCGTGCCGGGCCTTGCGCTCGGCGATCTTCTGCTCCTCGGCCGGGTCGACGGCGGGTGCGTCCCCGCGGGCCCTGGCCATCGTCGCGTCCATGAGCCGCAGCCCCTCGAACGCGTCGCGGGCGTAGGAGACCCGGCCCCGGTAGAGCTCGGCCAGGTCGTTCTCGACGTAGGAGCGGGTCAGCGCGGCGCCGCCGAGCAGCACCGGCAGCTGCTCGGCCACCCCTCGGGAGTTCATCTCCTCGAGGTTCTCCTTCATGATCACCGTCGACTTGACCAGCAGCCCGGACATGCCCACGGCGTGGGCTCCGTGCTCCTGCGCGGCGGACAGGATCGTCGAGATGGGCTGCTTGATGCCCAGGTTGACCACGGTGTAGCCGTTGTTGCTCAGGATGATGTCGACCAGGTTCTTGCCGATGTCGTGCACGTCGCCCTTGACCGTGGCCAGCACGATCGTGCCCTTGCCCGCCGCGTCGGTCTTCTCCATGTGCGGCTCGAGGTGGGCGACGGCGGTCTTCATGACCTCGGCGCTCTGCAGCACGAACGGCAGCTGCATCTGGCCCGACCCGAACAGCTCGCCGACGGTCTTCATGCCGGACAGCAGGACGTCGTTGATGATCTCCAGCGCCGGGCGCTCCTCGAGCGCGGCGTCGAGGTCGGCCTCCAGGCCGACCCGCTCACCGTCGACGATGCGCCGCTCCAGCCGTTCGAACAGCGGCAGCGCCGCGAGCTCCTCGGCGCGGCCCGCCTTCGCCGACGACGCCGTGACCCCCTCGAACAGCTCCATGAACCGCGCCAGCGGGTCGTAACCCTCGCGGCGCCGGTCGTAGACGAGGTCGAGTGCCACCGAGCGCTGCTCGTCGGGGATCTTCGACATCGGCAGGATCTTCGACGCGTGCACGATGGCCGTGTCGAGCCCGGCCGTGACGCACTCGTGCAGGAACACCGAGTTCAGCACCTGGCGGGCGGCGGCGTTGAGCCCGAACGAGACGTTGGAGATGCCGAGCGTGGTCTGCACGGTCGGGTACTGCCGCTTGAGCTCCCGGATCGCCTCGATCGTCTCCAGGGCGTCGCGGCGGACCTCCTCCTGGCCCGTCGTGATCGGGAACGTCAGCGCGTCGACGACGATGTCCTCCACGCGCATGCCGTGGTTGGCGGTGAGGTCCCGGATGAGCCGGTCGGCCACCCGGACCTTCCACTCCGCGGTCCGGGCCTGCCCCTCCTCGTCGATGCAGAGCGCGACGACGGCGGCACCGTGCTCGCGGACGACGGCCATCGTGCGCTGGAACCGCGACCCGGGGCCGTCGCCGTCCTCGTAGTTGACCGAGTTGACGATGCAGCGGCCGCCGAGGTGCTCCAGCCCGGCCTGCACGACCTCGGTCTCGGTCGAGTCGATCATGATCGGCAGGGTCGACGCGGTCGCGAGCCTGCCGGCGAGCTCGGCCATGTCGGCGACACCGTCGCGACCCACGTAGTCGACGTTGAGGTCGAGCATGTGCGCGCCGTCGCGGGTCTGCTCGCGGGCGATCGCGACGCAGTCCTCCCACCGCTCCTCGATCATCGCCTCGCGGAAGGCCTTGGAGCCGTTGGCGTTGGTCCGCTCCCCCACCATGAGCACCGACGTGTCCTGGCGGAACGGCACCGAGGCGTACAGCGAGCTCACGCCCGGCTCGGGGCGGGGGTCGCGCACCGCGGGCGTCACCGCGGCGACGGCCTCGGACACCGCACGCACGTGGTCGGGGGTGGTGCCGCAGCAGCCGCCGACGAGCCGCAGCCCGTAGTCGCGCACGAACGTCGAGAGCGCCTCGGCCAGCTCGTCGGGCGAGAGCGGGTAGACCGCGCCGTTCGGCCCGAGCTGCGGCAGCCCGGCGTTGGGCATGACCGACAGCGGGATGCGAGCGTGCTTGGACAGCGTCCGCAGGTGCTCGCTCATCTCGGCGGGGCCGGTGGCGCAGTTGAGCCCGATGAGGTCGACGCCCAGCGGCTCGATCGCGGTCAGCGCCGCGCCGATCTCACTGCCCAGCAGCATCGTCCCCGTGGTCTCGACGGTGACCTGGGTGATGATCGGGATCCGGCGGCCCTCGGCCGCCATCGCGCGCCGCACACCGAGCACGGCCGCCTTGACCTGCAGCAGGTCCTGGCAGGTCTCGATGACGAACGCGTCGGCGCCGCCCGCGAGCAGGCCGATGCCGCACTCGGTGTAGGCGTCGCGCAGCCGGGCGAAGCTCTCGTGGCCGAGGGTGGGCAGCTTGGTGCCCGGCCCGACCGAGCCCAGCACGTAGCGCGGCCGGTCGGGCGTCGACAGCTCGTCGGCGGCCTCGCGGGCCAGCCGCGCGCCCTTCTCCGCCAGCTCGCGGATGCGCTCGGCGATGTCGTACTCGGCGAGGTTGGGCAGGTTCGCGCCGAAGGTGTTGGTCTCGACGGCGTCGGCCCCTGCCTCCAGGTAGCCGGTGTGGATGCGGCGGACGACGTCGGGCCGGGTGTCGTTGAGGATCTCGTTGCAGCCGTCGAGACCGGCGAAGTCGTCGAGCGTCAGGTCCGCGGCCTGCAACATGGTGCCCATCGCGCCGTCGGCGACGACGACACGCCGAGCGAGCGTGTCGAGGAACGACGTGTCGTGACCATCGGGGTTCAGTTCGGGCACGGCGACAAGGTTAGCCGCCGGGCGACCGGGGCCGTCGCCGCGCGCCCGTCCGCCGTAGGCTGGCCCGATGACCGATCGCGTGCCGGGCCGAGACCCACGGCCCGATCTCCCCGAGCTCAACGAGCCGGTGATGATCGCGGCGTTCGAGGGCTGGAACGACGCCGGCGAGGCGGCCAGCACGGCGCTGGAACACCTCGAGCTGAGCTGGGATGCCACGCCGTTGGACTCGATCGACCCCGAGGACTATTACGACTTCCAGGTCACACGCCCCCTCGTACGGCTCTCCGACGGCGTGAGCAGACGTGTCGAGTGGCAGACGACGCGGCTCTCGGTCGCGACGCTGCCCGGGACGGACCGCCACGTGGTCCTCCTCAACGGCATCGAGCCGAACCTGCGCTGGCGCTCGTTCTGCGCCGAGCTGCTCGGCTACGTCGAGGCCCTCGGAGTGACGAAGGTCATCACGCTCGGCGCGATGCAGACCGAGACACCGCACACCCGGCCGACCCCGATCAGCGGGTTCTCCTTCGACCGCGGGTCGGCGGGCGAGCTGCGGGTCGAGCCGTCGTCCTACGAGGGACCCACCGGCATCGTCGGGGTCTTCCACCAGGCGTGCGTCGAGGCCGGGGTGCCGGCGGTGTCGTTCTGGGCCTCGGTGCCCCATTACGTCTCGCAGGCGCGGGTCCCCAAGGCCGCGGTGGCGCTGCTGCACCGCGTCGAGGAGGTCCTCGACGTCGAGGTCCCGCTCGGCGGGCTCCCCGAGCAGGCCGAGGAGTGGGAGCGGACGGTCTCGGAGATGGCCGACGCCGACGACGAGGTCCGCGAGTACGTCCGCCAGCTCGAGGAGCAGGCCTCCGAGGAGGAGCAGGCCGCCGCCTCGGACCTGGAGGAGGCCAGCGGCGACGCGATCGCCGCCGACTTCGAGCGCTACCTGCGCCGTCGCGGTTCTGGGAGCTCGGGCTCCTGACCGGCGCGTCCTGCGACTCACGGTCCCACCCGCAGCCGACGCCGGGGGGACCGCCCCGGGGACCGCGGGCGCGGCTCGCCCGGGCCGCGGTCTTCGGGGGCGCGTTCCTCGGCCCCTTCGGCGGCGGCATCACCGTGTCGATGCTGCCCGAGCTGGGCGCGGACTTCGGGATCTCCGCCAGCGCGGCGTCGATCTCGGTCACCGCCTACCTGGTGCCGTTCGCGGCCCTGATGCTGGTCTCGGGCACGCTCGGCGAGCGGTGGGGACGGCGGCGCGCCGTGCTCACCGCCTACCTCGTCTACGTCGTGGCGTCGCTGGTGGCGGTGTTCGCGACGTGGCTGCCGCTGTTCCTGGCGATGCGCGTGCTGCAGGGCGCGGCGAACGCGTTCACGACGCCGCTGCTGCTGGCCGTCGTCGCGGGCTCGGTGAAACCGGGGGCGCTCGGCAGGGCGCTGGGCTGGTTCGGGTCGCTGCAGGCGGCGGGCCAGACGTCGGCGCCGCTGCTGGGTGGACTCGCCGCCGAGTTCGACTGGCGGTTGGCCTTCGTCGGTGTCGCGGTCGCGGCGGCGCTGCTGGCCGCCGTCGGCCTGCCACCCACGGCCCGGCCGGCGACGCGGGCCCGGCCGCGGCTGCGCAGTGCATGGCGGCCGTACGTGCTGCGCATCGGTCTCGTCGGCGGCCTCGGCTGGGGGTGCGTGGCGGGGTTGAACTTCCTCGTCGCCCTCCGTCTGGAGGACGCGTTCGGGCTCGGCGCGGCGGGCCGCGGGCTGCTGCTCACCGCGCTCGGGGTCGCGGGGATCCTCACGGCGCGGGTCATCGGCTCGGCCGTCGACAAGGTCGGACCGCGGCGCTGCGTGCTGTCCGGGGTCGTGCTCGGCGCGCTCGTCGTCGCCGGGGTGGGGCTCTCCCCCGCCGTGTGGCTGGTCGCGCTGCTGTGGGCGTTCGGCGGCGTCGCGACGCAGCTCGTGCTGGTCGGGGTGAACGCGCTGGCGCTGGGCTCGTCGCGGTCGAACCAGGGTGGCGCGACGTCGGTGGTGCAGTCGTTCCGGTTCGCCTTCGCCGCGCTGGGACCGGTCGTCGTCACGCCGATCTACCACGCCGAGGCGGCGGTCGCGTTCCTCGTGCCGGCGGCGTTGCTGCTGCTCGTGGGCCCGCCCACGCTGCCACGCGCCGACCGGGGCGGCGACGGCCCCGGCACGGGCACCGGCCCCACCGGGACGGCACCGACGACCGCCTGAGCCCGGTCAGGTCGCGGCGTGCGCCTGCAGGTCGGCGAGGTCGACCCATTCGAGGGTGCGCGCGTGCGTCGCCTCCAGCACGACGGGCGGCGCCACCCCTGCGCGGTGGGCCTCGGCCCAGCGGTCGGCGCACAGGCACCACCGGTCCCCCGGCCGCAGCCCGGCGAAGCCCCACTCGGGCCGCGGCGTCGAGAGGTCGTTGCCGGCCCGCGCGCTGAACGCGAGGAACTCGGCGGTGACGCGGGCGCACACCGTGTGCACGCCCACGTCCTCCGCGCCGGTGTCGCAGCAGCCGGTGCGGTAGAAGCCGGTCATCGGGTCGGTGCCGCAGGTCTGCAGCTCACCGCCGAGGACGTTGCGCGCCATGGGGTCCCCTCAGAGCTTCACGCCCAGCAGCGCGTCGACCGCCGTGCGGATCGTGGCCGGGGCGGCGGCGTCGGTGCCGCGGCGCTCCAGCGCGGCCCCGGCCCACGCGTCGACGGCCGCGAGCGCGCGCGGGGTGTCGAGGTCGTCGGCCAGGTGCGCGCGCAGGTTCGCGACGGTCTCGGTCGCGTCGGGTCCGGCGTCGAGCGTCACCGCCTCGCGCCAGCGGGCGAGCCGCTGCTGCGCCGCCTCCAGCAGGTCGTCGGTCCAGGCACGGTCGGTGCGGTAGTGCCCCGACAGCAGGGCGAGCCGCACCGCGTTCGGGTCGACGTCGTCGGCACGGAGCTTGGAGACGAACACCAGATTGCCGCGCGACTTCGACATCTTCTCGCCGTCGAGGCCGATCATCCCGGTGTGCACGTAGTGCCGGGCGAACGGGTGCACGCCGGTGTGCGCCTCGGCGTGCGCGGCGCCGAACTCGTGGTGCGGGAAGATCAGGTCGGAGCCGCCGCCGTTGAGGTCGATCTGGTCACCGAGGCGGTTGAGCGCGATCGCCGCGCACTCGACGTGCCAGCCGGGACGTCCCGCACCGAGGTCGGACTCCCACGACGGCTCGCCCTCGCGGGCCATCCGCCACAGCAGTGCGTCGGCGGGGTGCCGCTTGCCCGGCCGGTCGGGGTCGCCGCCCCGCTCGCGCGACAGGGCGATCATCGTCTGCTCGTCGTAGTTCGACTCGTAGCCGAAGTGCCCGCTCGCCGTGCTGTCGAAGTAGACGTCCGGGAACTCGGGGTCGTCGATGCGGTAGGCGCTGCCGCCGGCCAGCAGCTTGCCGACGAACTCCGCAATCTCGCCCATGGCCTCGACCGCGCCGATGTACTGCCGCGGCGGCACGACCCGCAGCGCCTCCATGTCCTCGCGGAACAGCGCCGTCTCGCGCATCCCGAGGACGACCCAGTCGTCCTGGTCGCGGGCGGCGCGCTCGAGCAGCGGGTCGTCGATGTCGGTGACGTTCTGGACGTAGTGCACGTCGTGGCCGAGATCGCGCCAGTAGCGGTTGACCAGGTCGAAGGCCAGATAGGTGGCCGCATGGCCGAGATGGGTGGCGTCGTAGGGGGTGATGCCGCAGACGTACATCGTGGCCTCTGGCCCGGGAGCGGTGGGCCGGACCCGACCGGTGGAGGTGTCGTGCAGGCGCAGCGGCGGGCCGCTGCCCTCGAGCCGGGGGACGTCGACCGGAGCCCAGGGTTGCATGAGGACAACTTACGCGGTGGGCCGCCGGGAACGGAGCGGCTCGATCACGCCGGGGAACACCGCGGCCCGTGGGATCACGGCGTCCACCACTGCGCCGGCAGGCGGGTCTCGATGTCGCGGGCGTGGGCCCGGACACACATCGGGCAGAGCCGGGTGACCGTCCCGTCGGTGTCGCACTGGCGCGCCCAGGCCAGCGCCGCCGACGGGTCGGCCGGGTCGTACGGGGTGCCACAGCCGTCGCAGCAGGCGCTGCGGTCGGAACCCGGGTCGTCGGTCACGACGTCGATCCTGGCGCGACGCGCCGCCGGCGCACCAGCACCACCGGCGCCGCCGCGACCAGCGCGACGAACCAGATCGCCACCCCGAGCGACGTCAGCTCCGCGAGCCCGCCGATCACCGTCGGCCCGACCAGGAACCCCAGGTACCCGCCCGAGGACACCGCCGCCAGCGCCGGCGCGGCTCGCGGGCCCGTGACGCCCGCCTCGGCGAGCAGCGCGGGGAAGGTGATCGAGATGCCCGCGCCGAGCAGCAGGAACCCCGCGACCGCCGCGACGACGGCGACCGACGAACCCGCCGTGAGCTCCGCGACGAGCAGCCCCGCGGCCAGGCCCGTCGCGCCGAACCCGGCGAACAACCGCACCGCCCGCCGCCGCCCGAGCCGGGTGAGCACCCGGTCGCCGACGAGCCGGCCCAGGGTCATCGTCGCCGAGAACGCGGCGAAGGCCGCGCCCGCGGCGGCCGGCCCGGCGCCGAGGGAGTCGCGCAGCAGCACCGCCGACCAGTCGGCCGTCGAGCCCTCCGCGAGCAGCACGGCGAACGCCGCGATCGCCAGCGGGACCAACGGGCCGCGCGGCAGCGCGAACACCGGCGTCGGCGCGGCGTCCTCCGGGACCGGGGGGTCGGGCAGGAACCCGCGCGCGACGGGCAGCACCACGACCAGCCAGGCCGCGCCGAGCACCCCGAACTGCGCCACCAGCGGAATGTGCCAGCCCGCGGCGAGGCTCCCGATCACGGTCCCGCCGAGCGCACCCAGGCTGAACACCGCGTGGAACGACGACAGCACCGAGCGGCCGTACGCCTGCTCGACCGTGACGCCCTGGGCGTTCATCAGCACGTCGAGCGCGCCCATCGCCGCGCCGAAGACGAACAGCGCACCGAACAGTTCGGCGGCGTTGCCACCCGGACGAGCGGCCCACGCGATCAGCAGCGACGACGCGAAGAACAGCGGCAGCGCCCACCGCGTCGTCCGGCCGCTGCCCCAGCGCGCCGCGATCCCGCCGGCCAGTGGCAGCGTGATCAGCGAGCCGGCGCCGGGAGCGAGCAGCGCGAGCCCGAGGACGCCGTCGGACAGCCCGAGCAGCGCCTTGACCTCCGGGACGCGCGGTGCCCACGACCCGAACAGCGACCCGTTGGCCGCGAACGTCAGCGCGACGGCCAGCCGCGCCCGGCGGGCGGCGGCCACGGACACACCCGTCGGGGAGACAGCCACGACCCCACCTGTACCCGACGGCGCGCGGGTCCGCAGCGCCGCCGGGCACGGGCGGGGTCAGCGCCGCCGGGTCCGTAGGTAGTCCGACACGACCTCGGCGCCGAGCCCGTCGAGCGTCGGCGCGACGACACGGCCGCCGCAGCGCCGCGCGACGTCGTCCATGAAGGCGGCGAGCCGCGGGTCGTCGCCGAGCACGAAGAACGTGAACGCGGCCCCGAGCCCGGTGAGCCGGTCGATCTCGGACACGGTGGCGCGCAACGTGTACGGGCTCGGCGGGTAGTCGAAGTAGGCCCCACCGTCGGGTTCGAGGTGGGCCGTCGGCTCGCCGTCGGTCACCACGAGCACGACGGGCATCGCGTCGGGGTGGCGGCGCAGGTGCCGGCCCGCGAGCAGCAGCGCGTGGTGCAGGTTGGTGCCCTGCGCGTACACGCCGTCGAGCCCGACGAGTTCGCCCAGCTCGACGGTCTGCGCGTGCCGCCCGAACGTGACCAGCGCGAGGTCGTCGCCGCGGAAGCGCGTCGAGATCAGCTGGTGCAGCGCCAGCGCGGTGCGCTTCATCGGCACCCACCGGCCCTCGGCCACCATCGACCACGAGGTGTCGACGAGCAGCGCCACCGCGGCCCGGGTCCGCTGCTCGGTCTCGACGACCTCCACGTCGCTCACGTCGAGGGTGCGGGTGTCCCCGCCCGCCTGCCGCAGCTGGGCGTTGAGCAGGGTGCGGGGCACCGACCAGGCCTCGGTGTCGCCGAACGCCCACGCCCGGGTCGCCCCGGTCGCCTCGCCCGCGGCGCCGGAGCGGCGGGTCTCGCGTTCCCCGCGGCGCGCCCCCATCTTGTCGACGACGTCGCGCAGCGCGGACTCCCCGAGCCGGCGCAACGCCTTGGGCGAGAGGTGCAGCGACCCGTCGGGCGCCCGCTCGAACAGGCCCTGGCGCTGCAGCTCGCGCTCCAGCTCGGCCAGTGTCCGCGCGTCCACCCGGGCCTCGTCGCCGAGCAGCTCGCCGACGGCGTCGAGGTCGATGTCCTCCATCCGGGCACCGGGGTAGCTCTGGGCGAGCTGCTCGGCGAGCGAGTCGAGCCGGCCGAGCTCCTCCAGCGCCCGGGTGGCCTCCCCCATGCCCAGCGGGTTGTCGCCACGGAACCGTCCGGAGCCCTGCCAGTCCTCGCCGGGCCGCAGGCCCTGCAGGTTGGCGTCGAGCTGCGCGAGCGCCTGGGCCAGCCGCGGGTCGCCGAACGCCTGCTGCGACAGCTCCATCAGCTCGGCGCGCTGCTCGGCCGACATCGAGTTGAGCATCCGCTGTGCCGCCGCGGCCCGGGCGGCGAGCAGGTCGGCGAGCTCGTCGGTGTTCTGCGGGTTCTCGGGAAAGAACTCGCCGTGCCGCTGCATGAACTCGGCGAACTGCTGTGTGGTGTCCCGACCCTCCGCGTGGTTCTGCAGCAGCGAGTTGAGGTCGTCGAGCATCTCGCGGATGCGCTCGACGTCCTCCGGCCTCGCGTTCTGCATCGCCTCCTTCATGCCCTCGAAGCGCTGGTCGAGCATCTCGCGCCCGAGCAGGTCGCGGATTTCCTCGTAGGCCTCGCGGGCCTCCGACGAGCGCCAGTCGTACCCCGAGAGCTCCCGCACCGCCCCGCCGGTGTCGGTGGGCAGCGCGTCGAGCTGCATCTCGCGGAAGCGCGCGTCCTCGGACGTCGGGGTGTCCTCGTCACGGGACAGGGTGTCGCGCTCGGCGTTCATCGCCCGTTCCAGCAGCTCACGGACCTGCTGCAGGGTGCCGTCGAGCCGGTTGTCGCGCTGCAGGTCGCGCCGGCGCTGCCACACCTGGCGGGACAGGTCGTCGAGACCGCGGCGGCCCTCCATGCCCCGTCGCAGCAGCTCCTGCAGGGCCTGCCGCGGCGAGCTGCCCTCCATGACGTCGCGGCCGATCTGGTCCATGGCAGACCGGATGTCGAACGGCGGCGCCAGCGGGTCGGGCCCGCCGGCGTAGGGCCCGTAGGCGTAGCGCCGCCGCCGACGGTGCCTCTTCCCGCCCGGCCCATCAGCCATAGCTGACCGTGTCTCCGTCGTCGGACTCGTCCTTGGCGAGCTTGCGCGTCAGGAACAGGTACTCCAGCGCCAGCTCCGCGGCCGAGGCCATCGGTCCCGGGTCCTCGGTGCCGGACGCCCCGAGCCGGGTCGCGACCTCGGTGAGCGCCGGGACCTGCGGCAACGCCGCCACGACCTCGGCGGCCGGGACACGTTCGCCGGTGCGGACCGGGCGGGTGCCGACGGCGTCGGTCAGCTCGGACAGGTCCACGCCGCGCAGCGCGAACCGTGCGGTGTCGGCGGTGGCGCGGCGCAGCAGGTGCTCGAGGATCTCCTCCTCGCGCCCCTCCTCGCCGGACGCGAACTCCAGCTTGCCGCGCAGCACCGCCGGGACCGAGTCGAGGTCGACCGGCCGGGCGACTGCGCGGGACTCCCCCGTGATCGCCGCACGGCGCAGCGCCGCGGCCGCGACGGTCTCGGCGGCGGCGACCGCAAACCGGGCCGAGACGCCGGAGGCCTGGTCGACCGCGGAGGCCTCGCGCAGGTGCCGGGTGAACCGGGCGACGACCTCGATCAGGTGGCGTGGCACGTCGGCGACCAGCTCGGCCTCCTGCTCCACGAGCGCGACCTCGTCGGCCACCTCGAGCGGGTAGTGCGTGCGGACCTCGGCGCCGAAACGGTCCTTGAGCGGGGTGATGATCCGCCCGCGGTTGGTGTAGTCCTCCGGGTTCGCGGACGCGACCAGCAGGACGTCGAGCGGCAGCCGCAGCGTGTAGCCGCGGACCTGGATGTCGCGCTCCTCCATGACGTTGAGCAGCGCGACCTGGATGCGCTCGGCGAGGTCGGGCAGCTCGTTGATCGCGACGACGCCCCGGTGCGCGCGCGGGACCAGCCCGAAGTGGATGGTCTCCGGGTCGCCGAGGGAGCGGCCCTCGGCGACCTTGACGGGGTCGACGTCGCCGATCAGGTCGGCGACGGCGGTGTCGGGCGTCGCGAGCTTCTCGGTGTAGCGCTCCGAGCGGTGTCGCCATGCGACGGGAAGCGCGTCGCCCAGCTCGGCGGCGCGACGCACCGACTCCGGGGCGATGGGCTCGTAGGGGTGCTCGCCCAGCTCGGAGCCGGCGATGACGGGGGTCCACTCGTCGAGCAGACCGGTCAGCGAGCGAAGCAGGCGGGTCTTGCCCTGGCCGCGTTCGCCGAGCAGCACGACGTCGTGCCCGGCGAGCAGGGCGCGTTCGAGCTGCGGGAGGACGGTCGACTCGAAGCCGACGATGCCGGGCCAGGGGTCACGGCCCTCGCGCAGCGCGGCGAGGAGGTTCTCGCGGATCTCGGCCTTGACGCCGCGCTGCACGTGGCCGGAGGCCCGCAGCGCGGCGAGGGTGTCGGGAAGATCGGAAGGTGGTGTGACGGGCACCGTTCCACGCTACGCCGCGCACGCTTCCGGCGGCGGCGCGCGAGATCTCTCGAAGATCGTTCTCGTTGCGGTCAGGATCTGGCCACAAGCCTCCGTAACGTCGGGTTCGACACCAGGAGAGAACGCCCGACGGACATTCCGGAGGAACCCCGATGAACGCCACGACCACCAGCTCCGAGGCCACCAGCTCGCAGAGCGGCACCGACGAACGGGCGGACTATCTCGAGACTCTCGCCAAGCACCGCTTCTTCCTGGTCAACACGCTGCGTGGGCTCGACGAGGAGCAGGTGACGGCCACCCCGACGGTGTCGGAGCTCTGTCTGGTCGGGCTCGTCAAGCACGTCGCGGCGACCGAGAGCAGCTGGGTCGACTTCATCCTCGACGGCCCGGCCCGGCAGGACGGGGAGCCCGACTACGAGGGCCACGCCAACTCGTTCCGGCTGCTGCCGGGTGAGACCGTGGAGGGCGTGCTCGCCGAGTACGAGCGGGTCGCCGCCCGCACCACCGAGGTCGTGACGTCGCTGGCCGACCTCGGCGTGTCGCACCCGCTGCCCGAGGCGCCCTGGTTCGAGCCGGGCGCGCGCTGGTCGGTCCGGCGGGTGCTGATGCACATCGTCGCCGAGACCGCGCAGCACGCGGGGCACGCCGACATCATCCGCGAGACGATCGACGGCGCGAAGTCGATGGGCTGAGTCCCGGCTCTCGACGCCGGCCTTCGCAGCCGGCGGGGCTGGCAGGTCGGGCTCGTCCGTGAGTGGCGATGGTCGCCACGGCGGCCATCGCCACTCACGATGACTGCTGGGCCGGTTCGGCGGGGTTCCGGGGACGGCGGTCCCGTGTGTCCGGCGGTCCGGGGTGAAGGCGGTCAGAACTGGAGCAGCAGGACCGTCGGGACCGCGACGAGCGCGACCGCGCCGAGCCGGATCCCGACCCGCACCAGCGGCGACAGCGGGGCGGGCGGTGCGGCGATCCGCGCGATCCGCGCGTCGACCGCCGAGGTGAACGAGCTCAACGCGGCCGACGGCGCCGACCCGCCGACGGTGCGCAGCGCGCCGGCGAGCTCCCGTTGGGCCGAGCACCCGGCGGCGACGTCGTCGGCGCGCATCTCGATCAGCGCCGCCACCGCGAGCTGGGCGCAGACCATGCCGCGCACGAACGGGGCCGTCGCCCCCCACGCCACGAACGGCAGCACGACGAGATCGTGCCGCTCGGTCAGGTGTGCCCGCTCGTGGGCGAGCACGGCGCGGACCCCGTCGGGCGCGAGCCGTTCCAGTACACCCGCCGAGACGACGAGCCGCGAGCTGCGCCCCGGCAGGCAGTAGGCGACGGGGATCGGGTGGTCGAGCACCCGCGTGCCGGGGGCGGCCGGCCACGGCGTCGCGAGGACGTCGAGCAGGTCACGGTGGCGCCGTCGCGCCCGCAGCGTCCGGACCGTGACGCTGATGAGGACGAGGAGCAGGCGCGCGCCGAGCAGGACCGTCACGACGAGCGCGATGAGGTGCGGCGCGCCGAGATCCACCAGCAGCGTGCCCCCGCCGATCGACCGCACCAGCCCGCCGACCGCCGGGATCAGGTTCTGTCCGAGCGGCGCCAGCGCGTAGACCAGGCCCGCGCCCAGCAGCGACAACCCGCCCGCGAGCCCCACCGCCTGCCACACCAGCAACGCGCCCACGGGGTCGCGCGCCGGCCAACGCGCCGACGCGAGCGAGCGGCTCACGGGTTCGGCGAGCAGCACCCCGAGCACGACGAGCCCGAGGGCGGTCAGCTCCATCGATGACGCCTGGACGTCGGCTGACGGCGCGGCGTCAGCCGAGCAGGTCGCGCAGGGCGGCGCGTTCGTCGGGCGGGATGGAGCCCAGGAAACGGGCCAGCGCCGCGCCCCGGTCGGGCGCCGCGTCCAGCGCGTCGCGCATCAGCTCGGCCACATGGTCCTCCCGGCTCGCCACCGGCTGGTAGTGATGCGCGCGCCCGTCGCGGGTGCGCGTCACCAGCTGTTTGCGTTCGAGCCTACCGAGCACCGTCAGCACCGTCGTCGTCGCCAGGTCCCGCTCGGCGAGGGCTTCCTGCACCTCGCGCGCGGTCTGGGGCCCGGACGCGGCCCAGAGGACCTCCATCACGGCCCGTTCCAACTCACCCAGACTCGGCACGTCTGCGATTCTACCCTGCGTAGAAGCGAAAGCGGAGAGGGCGAGCCCGGATCTTCGCGACGATGCGTGCGGGCCGCGCGGGCGCCGCCGGGTTGCGTGCCGCAGCGGGCGCCGCAGTCAGTGGATCTGCACCTCGTCGCCCACCTGAAGGTAGGAGAACCAGGCGACGGCGTCGTCGTGGACGAGCTTCACGCAGCCCGCCGACGGGGTGTCCTGGCGGCCCTCGTGGAACGCGACGCCGCCCGGCGCGAAGAACACCGAGTACGGCATCGGCGAGCCGAACTCGCGGCTGGTGTACTGCTCGGCCTTCCACTGCACCGTGAACGTCCCGACCGGCGTCGGGTACTCGTGGCCGCCGTGCTGGACCGCCACCGGGCCGCGGACGACCTGGTCGCCGTCGAGCAGCCACGCGGTCCGCGACGCGAGGTCGACGCACGCGCGGGCCGTGGCGGTGCAGGGCGTCCCGGCGACGCCCTCCGGCCGCGCCGGGGCCGGCGCGGCCGTGGTGCGGGTCGTGGTCGTCGGGGTGGGGCCGGTCGGGGCGGTGGTCGACCGGGTGGTGGTCGTCGGGGTGGTGGTCGACCGGGTGGCGGTCGTCGGGGCCGGGTCGGCGGTCCGGGTCGAGGCAGGAGCGCGCGTCGCCGAGTGCGGGGCGGTCCCGACGAGCGGCAGGTCGGCGCGGAGAGCGCGGCCGTCGGCCGGCGCGGATGGTGAGGCGGTCGGCGGCGCCGGCGCGGGCGGGTCCGACGGCGCCGCGAGGGCGGCACCCGCTCCCCCGAGTCCGGCCGCCACCGTGAGGGCCGCGGCGACGATCGCGCGCCGTGCACGGGTGGGCCGGGCCGTCGACACGGGTCCGGCGGGTCCGGTTCCGGTGGGCCGCGACGACCCGCGCCACCTGTGCTCGCCCATCGCCGACCTCCGTCAGACCCGTGCTCGGTGCAACGACCGTCCTGCCACACGGTGACGGTCTCGTCACGGACTGTTCCACATGACCGCGTTCACCCGGTGAGTCGGGATCGGGAACGCCGTCCTCGGCCCATTTCGGTCACGGAGCGTGATACCAGGCGCACAAGATCGCCCGGCCGGCGACGAGCCCGCAGGCAACCTTCCGGCGGGCCTACGCTGACCGCGTCCGCCGGCTCCGTCCCGACAGGAGCGTCATGACCGTCCCCGCGCCCGAGGGTCTGCGCCTCCGTACGCCCGCCGGGCGCTGGGTACTGCTCACCACGGTGCTCGGCTCCGGCATGGCGATGCTCGACGGCACCGTCGTCAACGTCGCGCTCGAGCGGATCGGGCGCGACTTCGGCGCCGGGTTCACCGGTCTGCAGTGGACGGTCAACGCCTACACGCTGACCCTGGCCTCGCTGATCCTGCTCGGCGGTTCGCTCGGTGACCGGTTCGGGCGCAAGCGGGTCTTCCTGATCGGCGTCGTCTGGTTCGCGCTGGCGTCGCTGGCCTGCGGTCTCGCGCCGAACATCGAGACCCTCATCGCGGCCCGGGCGTTGCAGGGCGTCGGCGGCGCGCTGCTCACCCCGGGCAGCCTGGCGATCCTCTCCGCGTCGTTCCACGGCCGCGACCGTGGGGCGGCGATCGGCGCGTGGTCCGGGCTGGGCGGCATCGCCGGCGCCGTCGGGCCCTTCCTCGGCGGCTGGCTCGTCGGCATCGACTGGCGGCTGGTGTTCCTGCTCAACCTGCCGCTCGCCGTGCTGGTGGTCGTCGTGGCCGTCCGGCACGTGCCCGAGACCCGCGACCCGTCCGCCGCCCCGCACCTCGACGTCGCCGGCACGGTGCTGGGTGCGGTCGGGCTCGGCGCCCTCACGTGGTCGCTCACCGGCCTCGGCTCCGGGACCTCCCCGGCGCTGGTCGTGGGGCTGGTGGTCGGCGTCGCCGCGCTCGGCGCGTTCGTCCTCGTCGAGCGCCGGTCCGGGCATCCGCTGGTGCCGCCCGAGCTGTTCGCCGACCGTGTGTTCACCGCCGCCAACGTCGCGACGCTGCTGATCTACGCCGCGCTGGGCACGGTGTTCGTGATGCTGGTGCTCAACCTGCAGATCGTGAGCGGGTTCAGCCCGCTGCAGGCGGGGACGTCGCTGCTGCCCGTCACGGTGCTGATGCTGCTGTTCTCGGCGCGGGCCGGCGCGCTGGCGCAGCGGATCGGGGCGCGCATCCCGATGACGGTCGGCCCGCTGGTGTCGGCATGCGGGCTGCTGCTCATGGGGCGCATCGGGCCCAGCGCGTCGTGGCTCACCGACGTCGCGCCCGCGGTCGTCGTCTTCGGCGCCGGGCTGTCGCTGACGGTGGCACCGCTGACCGCGACGGTGCTGGACGCGGCGTCCGACCGGCACGCGGGCGCCGCGTCCGGGGTGAACAACGCGGTCGCGCGCGCGGCCGGCCTGCTCGCGGTCGCGGTGGTCCCGGGCGTGGCGGGCATCACCGGCGACGCCTACACCGATCCCGTGGCCTTCGAGGCCGGGTACCGGGTCACCGTCGTGATCGGCGCCGCCCTGCTGGTGCTGGCCGCGCTGGTGGCGTTCCTGTTCGTCAGGACCGGGCGGACGCCGGCGCCGGCAGGCGAACCGGACGGCGTCGACGACGAGCGGGTCGCGCTGGAGCGCTGCCCGCACTGCGGCATCACCAGCCCGCAGATGTACCCGTCCGACCGGTCCTGACGCGGCGGGCTCAGAGCCCGAGAGCCCTCGCCAGCTCCGTCAGCCCGGGCACCGGGTCGGCGCCGGCCGGGACGAGCAGCTGGGCGCACACGTGATCGGCCCCGGCGTCGATGTGCTCACGCAGCCGGGCCGCCACCGCTGCCGCGTCCCCGTGCGCGACGACCGCGTCGACCACCTCGTCGGCCGCCGAGTCCAGCTGCTGCTCGTCGAAGCCCAGCCGCATCAGGTTGCGGCGGTAGTTGACCAGCCGCAGGTAGGGCTTGCGGACCGCGGGGCGCCCCAGTTCGCGGGCCCGCTCGGGATCGGTGTCGATGACGACCTTGTGCTCGGGCGCGAGCAGCACGCCCGCACCGAGGATCTCGCGCGCCTCGCGGGTGTGCTCGGGCGTCGTCAGGTACGGGTGGGCGCCCGCGGTGCGCTCGGCCGCGACCCGCAGCACCTTCGGCCCGAGCGCGGCGAGCACGCGGGCCTCGACCGGGACGTCCGCGGCGTCGAGCGCGTCGAGATAGCCGACGATCGTGTCGAAGGGCTTCGCGTACTGCGCGGTGGCCTCGGGGTGCCCGATACCCACGCCGAGCAGGAAGCGGTCGGGATGCGCGCTCGCGATCCGGTGGTAGGAGCGCGCGACCTCGTCGGCCGGGCTGTTCCACATGTTCACGATGCCCGTCGCGATCGCGATGCGGTCGGTCGCGGCGAGCAGCTCGTCGACGATCGCGAGGTCCGCCGGTGGGGAGCCGCCGATCCAGATGGCGCCGTACCCGAGATCCTCGATCCGCTTCGCGAGCATCCCGTCGAGGTCGCTCGCGCGTCGCCAGACGCCGTACCGCCCGACCTGCACCGTCATCGACGTACCTCCTCGGCCGGCCCACGACCGGCGCCTCCGGGCACGGCCGACGGGGTCGCTCTACGCTGCACGCGTGGGCTCCCCCGGCGGTCGCGCCGCTCCCCTGCGAATGCGGCCGCGACTGCTCGTGGCCGCCGACCCCACCCTGCCACGGCAGGCCCCGCCCGGCAGCGAGGCCGTCGTCGTCGGAGCCGGCGTCGCGGGGGTCAGCGCCGCGACGATCCTCGCCGAGCGCGGTGTCGCGGTGACGCTCGTCGAGGCGGCCGCGACGTTGGGCGGACGGCTGGGCGCGTGGCCGCACACGCTGCCCGACGGCACCGAGCAGGTCGTCGAGCACGGCTTCCACGCGTTCTTCCGGCACTACTACACGTGGCGGGACGTGTTGCGGCGCATCGATCCCGGGCTCGGGTTCCTGCGCCCGGTCAAGGGCTACCCGGTGATCTCGCGACGGTTCCCTCCCGAGGACCTCGGCCGGCTGCCGGCCGCGCCGCCGTTGAACCTGCTGGCGTTGTTCGCGCGCTCGTCGAGCCTGACCGTGGCCGACCTGCTCGGCGCCGACGTCGCGCTGGGCACCGAGCTGCTGACCTTCGACCGCGCCCGCACGCCCGAGGTGCTCGACACCATGAGCGCCGGGGACTTCCTCGCCGGGCTGCGGGTGTCCGACCGGGCACGGGAGATGCTGTTCGAGGCGTTCGCGCGGTCCTTCTTCTGCGACCCGGACGGACTCTCGGCCGCCGAGCTCGTCGCGATGTTCCACTTCTACTTCCTCGGAAACCCCGCGGGCATCGGGTTCGACGCACCGCGGACCGACCACCTGCACGCGATCTGGGCGCCCCTCGCGGAGTACCTGCGGGCCCGGGGCGCGACGATCCGCACCGGCTGCGCGCTGCGGTCGCTTCGGCCCGACGGCCCCGGCTGGGCGCTGACCCTCGACGACGGCGCGACCCGCACGACGCGCCACGTCGTACTGGCTCTCGACCCGGGCGGGCTGCGCGCCGTCGTGGGCGCCTCACCCGAGCTCACCGGCGTCGCGCCGCGGCTCGCCGCGCAGACCGCGGGCCTGACGACGGCGCCGCCGTTCGTCGTGAGCAGGGTGTGGCTCGCCGCCGACGTCGACCCGGGCCGCGCGGTGTTCAACGCCGTCAGCGGGGAGCCGACGCTGGACTCGGTGACGGTGTACTCGCGGCTGGAGGAACCGTCGGCGCAGTGGGCCCGCGAGACGGGCGGCTGCGTGCTGGAGCTGCACTCCTACGCCTGCACCGAGCCCGACGCGGCGGTGGAGCGGATGCTGGGTGAGCTCGCGGCGCTGTGGCCGGAGACCGCCGGGACCGCACAGGTGCACCGCGTCGACCGGGTCGACGCGACCGCGCCCGCCTTCCCGCCCGGGTCCGCGGGCACCCGTCCCGGGGTGCGCACGGACGCGCGCGGGGTCCGGGTCGCCGGTGACTTCGTCGAGGCGCCGCTGGTGTGCGGGTTGATGGAACGCGCGGCCGTCACCGGGGTGCTGGCCGCCGCGGACGTGCTCGCCGAGCTCGGGACGCAGGGCGTCGACGTCTACGGCGTCCCGCAGCGGGGCCTGCTGGCCGGGCTGCCGGCACGGGCGCGGCACCGCGCCGTCGGACCGCGGGCGGCCACCTAGACAGGTGTCCGACGGCCACGATGTCGCGATGTCGGTGCCCGCGGCTACCGTCGGCCCATCGAACCGTCGTCTCCTACCGCCGACCGGGCCGACCGGGCCGTCCGTGCCGACCGGGTCGCCGACCGGCCGGCACTCCGCATCGCGGTCCACGCCGATCCCGACGGCCCGCTGCACATCCAGCGCCTCGACGACACGGACGCGCCGCTGCACCCGCCCGCTCCCGTCACCCCGGCCGAGGTGGCCGCACTCGACGAGGGCGCGCCACGCTGGGTGTGGCGTACCGCCCGGACCTACCGCGCACTGCTCGCGGCGGGTGTGCGGGTCGCTCGTGCCCACGACGTCGAACTCGTGGAGCGGCTGCTGGTGGCCGCCGCCGCCCGGTTCGGCGCCCCGCACGGACTCGCGGCCGCGAGCGCCCGACTCGCCGGGCTGCCCGAGGAGCCGGACCCCGCCCCGGAGGCCGACGACGAGCCGCCCGGTCTGTTCCGCAGCGCCGCCCCGACCGGCCCGGAGACACTCGCCGCACTGGTCGCGGTGCACGCCGCGCAGCGCCGCACTCTCGCGGCCGACGCGCGGCTCACGCTGCTCGCGGCCGCCGAGTCGGCCGGCGGCATCGTCGCCGAGGAGATGCGCGCCGAGGGGCTGCCCTGGGACGCCGCGGTGCACGACGCGCTGCTGACCGCGGCGCTGGGCCCGCGCCCGGCCGGGTCCGCGCGCCCGCGACGACTCGCCGCGCTCGCCGACGACATCGCGACCGCCTTCGGCCGGCCGGTCAACCCCGACTCCCCCGCAGAGGTGCTGCGCGCGTTCGGCCGCGTGGGCGTCGAGCTGCCCAGCACCCGGTCCTGGGTGCTGAAACAGGTCGACCACCCGGCCGTCGCGCCGCTGCTGGCCTACAAGGAGCTGGCCCGGCTGCACTCGGCGCACGGCTGGGCGTGGCTGCGGACCTGGGTGCACGACGGCCGGTTCCGTCCCGAGTACGTCGTCGGCGGCGTCGTGTCCGGACGCTGGGCCACCCGCGGCGGCGGGGCGCTGCAGATCCCGAAGGCCGTGCGCGCCGCTGTCCGCGCCGATCCCGGCAACCGGCTGGTCGTGGCCGACGCCGCGCAGCTGGAACCACGCATCCTCGCCGCCATGGCAGGCGACGCCGCGCTCGCCCGCGCCGGTGGCCGCGACCAGGACTCCGACCTGTACGCGGGCCTCGCGCACGAGCTGTTCGGCGGCGCCGGACCGGACGGCCGGGCCAAGGCCAAGCTCGCCGTGCTGTCGGCGATCTACGGGCAGACCTCCGGCGACGCCGGCGCCCACCTGGCCCTGCTGCGCCGCCGGTTCCCCGCCGCCGTCGAGGTCGTCGAGGCGGCCGCGCGGGCGGGCGAAGAGGGTCGGATCGTCCGGTCGTGGCTGGGCCGCACGTGCCCGCCGGCGGCGCCGGGCGACGAACAGCCCGCCCGGGCCCGGGCGCGGGGCCGGTTCACCCGCAACTTCGTCGTGCAGGCCACGGCCGCGGAGTGGGCGCTCGTCCTGCTCGCGGAGCTGCGCGCAGCACTGCACGCGGCCGGTGACCCGGCCCGGCTGGTCTTCTTCCAGCACGACGAGGTGCTCCTGCACGGCCCGGCCGACGGCGCCGGGCTCGCCGCACGGCTCGTGCAGGACGCCGCCGACACCGCGACCCGCCGGCTCTTCGGCGACACCCCGGTCCGGATCCCCGTCCCGGGCCGGGTCGTGGGCTCGTACGCGGAGAAGTGACCGGCGGCCACACCCGGGCCGGTGCCGCCGGGGACTACGCCGCCGACTGGGCCTGCGGGGACAGCGCGCCGAGCACCGCGTCGGCCATGCCGCGCATGCCGGCGGCGTTGGGGTGCACGGGCGCGGCCGGTGAGGTGGGGACCAGGCCCTCGATCCAGCGCGTGCCCTGCGGCGCGCACATGTCGTGCCCGATGCCCGGGGTGTAGGTGTCGACGTAGTCCGCGCCCGCCGCCGCGGCCTGCGCGGCGAGCATCGCGTTGAGCTCCTTCTCCACGCCGCGCAGGTACGCGACGTCGCCCGGGCTGAACGGGACGACCGGGAAGCAGCCGGGCCCGGTGTCGGGCAGCAGCGCCGGGTAGCCGACGACGAGCACGTGCGCATCGGGCGCCCGCTCCTCGATGTCCGCCAACGCCGCCGCGATCTTCGGTGCCGTCGCGTCGATCCGGGCAGCCAGCTCGTCGGTGCCGTCGGCCGCGGTGAAGTGGTCGCGGCACGCGGCGCCCGTGGGGTGCAGCGGTGAGCGCGTCGCGCAGGCGGTGATGATCGACACGAACCCGATGTCGTTGCCGCCGATGCCCAGCGTCACGAGCGACACGTCGGGGCCCAGTGCGTCGAGCTGCGGCGCGTTGGTGCCCAGCCCGGTCGGCTGCGGCCCGCCGAGGTTCGCGGTGGTCGCGCCGCTGCAGCTGACGTCGGACACCGTGCCGACGGCCAGCGCGCGGGCCACCAGCGCCGGGTAGTTGTTCGTCGAACGCAGGCACCCCGCAGGCCGCCCGGTCTGGATCGGGACGAGCGGGCCCGCCGTGTAGGAGTCGCCCAGCGCCACGTACCGGCCCGCGGTCGCGGGTTCGGCGGCGAGCGCGGGCGCCGCCGCCAGCAGCGACCCGGCGGCCGCGATCCCCGCGGCGGCGGCGAACGAGACGACAGCTCTCCACACGTGGCGACGGGGCACGTCCGACCTACCTCCGGGAGCGGGCCCCGAGTCGGGCCGGGCGGACCGAGCATGGCGCACGGCGCGGTCCCGCGGAAGGCCGCTCGCCTGGGCCTCCCCCGCTCGTGGCGCTCAGCGGGTCCGCAGCCGCCGCGGCGGCACCGTGCGGGAGCGCAGGAACTCGTCGTCGACGCTGAGCGGTCGGTACGGCAGGCCGGGCAGCGCCGCGCGCATCCTTTCGACGGCATCGTCCCCGGCTGCCCGCCCGAGCAGGAACGACCACTCGTGCTCGTCGCTGCCGACGTAGACGACGTCGCCGAACACCTCGTGGAACCGGGCCCAGGCGGCGCGCAGCGTCGCGTCCCGCCAGAGCGCGGGGTTGCCCGCCTGCGAGACGACGACGCCGCCGGGGGCGAGCCGGTCGCGGCAGTCGGCGAGGAAGTCGCGTCCGTAGAGCCGGTTGAGCTGGTTGTCGGGCTCGTCGGGCCGCTCGTCGGGCAGGTCGACGACGATCACGTCGTAGCGTGGGCCCTCGCCGCGCACCCACTGCAGACCGTCGGCGTAGTGCACGTGGACCGGGCCGTCGTGCGCCTCGGCGGCGGCGAGCGCCTTCTCGTCGTATCCGTAGGGCAGGTGCGTGGCGCAGGCGCGGACGGCCGCCGCGTCCAGATCGACGTGGTCGACGTGGCCGGCCCCGCAGGCCAGGGCCAGCTCGCTGACGACGCCCTCGCTCGACCCGATCACGAGGACCCGCGCCCGGGAACGGGCCAGCAGGGCGGCCGGGACGAACAGGGCCTCGTGGTAGACGAGCTGGGTCGACTCGGCGCTCTGCCGCTCGTCGTCGCAGAAGAGGGTGACGCCGTGGGCCGTCCCGGCGATCAGGATCCGCTGGTAGGGGGTCGTCTCGCGGTGGACGGGGCGTTCGACGTCCCAGACCCGCGTCAGGCCCGGTGCGATCGGCTCGCGCACCGGCGGGGTGCCGCCGCGGGCCTCGGTGCGCGACTCGCGCACGGTCCCGCCGAGCGCCGTCGCCAGCAGCGCGACGGCGCGTTCCGGATCGGCGGCGTCGCCGCAGGTGAACACGTCGACCAGCGCGCGGCCGTGCTCGGGCCAGGTGTGCACCGACGCGTGCGACTCCGACAGCAGCGCCACGACCGTGACCCCGTGCGGCTCGAACGCCTCGGCGACGACCTGCCGGACCGTCGCCCCGGCCGCGGTGAGCGCGTCGGCGAGCGCGGTGCGCAGCCCGTCGGCGTCGTCGAGGACCGCGGGGTCGATACGGTCGAGGTCGGCGAGGACGTGCAGGCCGACGGGTGCGGGCGGACCGGTCACGTCCCCGGACAGTAGATGAGCCCCGGGCCGCCCTCCCCGAGGCTCCCGCACAGCGGTGAGACTGCGGTCACCACGTCGAGCGCAACCCTGCTGTCGTCCCGCGGCCCGGCGACGACAGTGACGACAGTGAGGTTGCGGCCGGGGCGGGCCTCGGGCCCGGCACAGGGGCTGCGGCGGGTCAGGAGGGGTGGGCCGGGGCGATGTGCACCGGCAGCGGACCGAACCCGTTGAAGCCGACCGACGCGTAGGAGGCGGTGTAGGCACCGGCGTGCAGGAGGTCGACGTGGTCGCCCGCCCGCAGCGACAGCGGCAGCGCGTACGGCGTCCGGCGGTAGAGGACGTCGTCGCCGTCGCAGGTGGGGCCCGCGAGCACCACCGGCCCGCAGGGACCGTCCCGGCCGGGGACCCGCAGCGGGTAGCCGATCGCCTCGTTCTCGGTCTCGGCGAGCCCCTGGTAGCGCCCGGCGTCGAGGTACACCCAGCGCCGGTGGTCGACGCCCGGGCGCCGCGACACGCGCAGCACGCTGGTGCGCAGCACCCCGGCCTCCGCGACGAGCGCCCGGCCGGGTTCCAG
This sequence comes from Pseudonocardia sp. D17, assembly GCF_036984265.1. Classification (NCBI taxonomy): domain Bacteria; kingdom Bacillati; phylum Actinomycetota; class Actinomycetes; order Pseudonocardiales; family Pseudonocardiaceae; genus Pseudonocardia; species Pseudonocardia sp. D17. The sequence continues at coordinate 65,793 of NZ_BPRG01000101.1, forward strand.
CACGAGCTGCGCCGCGTCGATGCCGTCCACACCGCCGATCGCGGCGGCGAACTCGGTGAACGACGGCACGTCGGCCCGGTAGGCGACGGGCAGCCCGCCGCCGACGTCGAGCACCGGATGCTGCAGCCCCGCGTCCCGGGCGACGGCCAGCGCGGCGGCGACACCGGCGGCGTAGGTCGTCGGCCGGGTCTGCTGCGAACCGGCGTGGAACGTCACCCCTGCGGCGACGAGGCCGCGGGAGGCGCAGGCGCGCAACAGGTCCGTCGCCACCTGCGGGGTTGCGCCGAACTTGCCGAAGAAGGGGGTCGCCGAGCCCGAGTCGTCGACGAGCAGCCGCACCAGCACGGCTGCACCCGGCGCGTGCGCGGCGAGCTCGTCGAGGTCCTCGACGCTGTCGGTGACGAACCGGCGCACCCCGGCCCGGTGGGCGGCCGCCGTGGCCGCGGCCCCGCGCACCGGGTTGCCCAGGCCGATTCGCGCGGGATCGGCCCCGGCCGCCAGGCACAGGTCGACCTCGGCCGGGCTCGCGGCGTCGAACCCGGCACCGGCCGCGACGAGGGTGCGCAGCACCGCGGGGTGCGGGCACGCCTTGACCGCGTAGAGCACCTCCGCACCGGGGAACGCGGCGACGACGTCGGCGTGGCGTCGGGCGACGACGGCCGGGTCGAGCACGAGGTACGGCGTGGGCCGGTCCCGGTCGGCGAGGAAGGCGTCCAGCGCGGGGTGCACGGGGCCAGTCTTCCTGCGCCCGTCGCGAGGCCCGGGACCGGCTAGCGTCGGTGATCGTGAAGCAACAACGCCGCGCCCGCGCCATCGCCATGACTCCCGACGAGATCGACGCGTTCCTCGCCGAGCAGCGGACCTGCCGCGTCGCCACCAACGGCACGAACGGCCCGCACGCCACCCCGCTCTGGTACGCCTGGCACGACGGCGCGCTGTGGCTGACGTCGTTGTCGCGCAGCCAGCGCTGGACCGACCTGATGGCCGACCCGCGGATCGCGGCCGTCGTCGACGCGGGGCACGACTACAACGAGCTGCGCGGGGTCGAGCTGCGCGGGCGCGTCGAGGTCGTCGGCGAGGTGCCCCGGACCGGTGAGCCGTGCCCGGAGCTCGACGGCCCCGAGCAGCTCATGGCCGACCGCTACCACGGCGGGGTGATCCACCACGACGGCCGGCACGCCTGGCTGCGGCTGCGTCCGGAGAAGATCACCAGCTGGGACTTCCGGAAGCTGCCTGCCGACCGGCAGCGCTGACCGCTCCCACGGTCAGGCGGTCACCAGCGGCCACAACCCGTCGGGCCCGGCGGCCAGCACGAGCTCGCCGATGCGGGCCGCCCACTGGCCGTCGGTGCCGTCCTCCTCGCGCCAGGCCCACAGCCGGGTCGTCGTGAGCCGCAGGTCGTGCTCGCGGGTGAAGCCGATGGCGCCGTGGACCTGGTGCGCGATCCGCGCGACGGCCGTCGCGGCCTCACCGGTGCGGACCTTCGCCGAGGCGACGGCCAGCTCGGCGGTCGGCGCGGCTATCCCGTCGCGGACGACGACGCGCGCGGCGGACTCGGCTGCCGCCCCGCCCGCGGCGACCTCGGCCGCGGCGAGCGCGAGCTGCTGCTGGATCGCCTGGAACCGGCCGATCGGACGGCCGAACTGCTCCCGCTCGCCCGCGTAGCCGACCGAGCGGCCCAACGCCCCCCGCGCGGCGCCGGCCAGCAACGTCGCCCGCCACAGCGCGGCACGCAGCGCGAACTGCCCGGCGGCGCCCTCGGGCGCGGCGGCGACGGCCGCTCGCGCACCGTCCCAGGTGAGCGTGTCGCGCGGCTCCTCGGCGACGTTGGTGCCCTCGACGACCGTCGCCGCGGCCGGGTCGAGCACCACGACGGACCCGCCGGTGAGCACGACGACCGCCCCCGCCGACCGCGCCCACGGCACCCGGGCGAGCGTCCCGGACACCGTGTCCCCGGCGACGGCCAGCGCGCCGGCGCGGTCGAGGGCGAAGGTCAACGGTCCGGCCGGGACGTCCAGCCCGGCCCCGGCCGCGGCGCGGCACGCCAGATCGGTCTCGGCCAGTGGCACCCGGGCCGCGTAGGCCCCGGCCTCCACGAGCACGGCGGCGAGGTCGAGCAGCGTGCCGCCGCTGCCGCCCGCGTCCTCGGCGACGGCGAGCCGGGCGAGCCCGGTCTGCTCCAGGTTGTCCCAGAGGGCCGTGTCGAGCCCGGTGCCGGTGGCGTCGGCGTCGGCGAACACCGAGCCGGCCAGCTCGAGCAGGTCCGGGTCGACCTCGGGCAGCGCGTCGGACAGGTCGTCGTGGACGTCGGTCACTGGTCCACCCTCTTCTGTGCGGGGGTCATGAGGGCCTCTGTGGTAGGAAACG
>NZ_BPRG01000102.1:0-1476 GCF_036984265.1 Pseudonocardia sp. D17
TGCAAATCGGCTCGACCCCGTAGGTGTCCTTGTGGGCGTCGATGTAGTCGACGATCAGCGCTGTGGGCGGTCGAGCTCCGCGATGCTCCTATGTCAACCCTGCGGGTCAGGCCGCCGGCTGGAGCACGTCGGCGGGCTGGGACGGAGCCTTTCGGTGGGGCGCCGGTGTTTTGGCGGCGGGGTGGTCGGCTCGTTGCTCATCAGTGCGCAGGGCGGCGAAGACGCGGTCGGAGATCCGCCGGCGCAGGAGCCTCAGCGCTTCAGTACGGGTCTTGCCGGCAGCGGTGAGCTTGTCGACGTAGGCAGCGCCCTCACCGCCCAGGCGCAGCTGGGTGACCGCAACCATGTGTAGGGCAGTGTTGATCGTGCGGTTGCCACCGCGCGACAGGCGCACCTTGACCTTGTTGCCCGACCAGACTGGGATCGGGGCGGTGCCGTTGAACCGTGCGTAGGCGTGCTTGGAGCGGAAGCGCCGGGCGCCGGCGGTCTCGCCGAGGATCATCGCGGCCCCGAGGACGCCCATCCCGGGGATCTCGACCAGCGTGGGGTGGGCGGTGCGAACGAGCGTGTCCAGACGCCGCTCGAGAGTGTTGATCCGCCGAGTCACGGCGGCGATGTCTTCCAGGAGATCGCGGGCAACCTCGACCAGAGCGCCGTCGCGGCCCTCCAGGTGAGCCAGGAGTTCCTCCAGCAAGGAGTATCGGCGCAGCGCGCGGGAAGGGACGTGCAGGTCAGGGTCGATTTCGTGGAGGAACCAGCGGACCTTGGACTGCATAGCGGTGCGGCGCGCGACCAGGGTGCGCCGATGATCGGACAGCAGTTTGATCTCCCGCATCGGGCCGGGCAGCTCCGCGGTGGGCAGGTTGTCCTCGCGCAGCGCGACCCGGGCGACAGCCTCGGCGTCAATCGGATCAGACTTGCCCGGCTCGCGGGCGCTGCGCCGCATCCCGGCCATCATCCGGGCGTGCACCCGCACCACCCGGTGACCGGCGTCGAGCAGATCGGCCTCCAGGCGGCGGGTCAGGTGGCGGCAGTCTTCGACGGCGACACGAACACCGTCGAACTGCTCCAGCCAGGCCACGATCTGGCGGTGCCCGCCGGCCCTTGCTGGGACAGTCAGCTCCCCGATCCGCTTGCCCACATCGTCGACCGCGACCAGCGTGTGCCAGTTCTTGTGCGCGTCGATCCCGACCACCGTCATGTTCGTCTCCCTCGGCTCGTCATCCACTGGAGTTGGCGCCGGTGGACGCGAGAGGGCACGCCTCAGTGGGGCAGAGCGAGCAGGCTCCTATCAGGCCACGCCCACGACAACCGTCGCCAGCCCGGCGGGACGGCACATCGCGGAACAGCCACACGATCGGGCAGCGAAGAAACGAGCCAGCCCCGCCGAGCCATGATCAGTCTGGTACTGACGCGAAAAAAGCCGACGCGCTCTTTAGGATCGCGTTCGCCCGCCGTAGCTCGCGGTTCTCGCGC
>NZ_BPRG01000103.1:0-24438 GCF_036984265.1 Pseudonocardia sp. D17
CCCGCACTCAGCGCCGGTGGCGCGCGGCCCGGCGGCCGCCGTCGCGACCGCGGGGAGCCGTCCAGTGCGCCGGGCGGTCGAGCACCGCGGGCAGGCGCGTCGCGGCGTCGCCGACCGCGGCGTGCACCTGGAACCGGGTGAGGAACAGCGCCTGCGCGAGATCCGCGCCGGAGACGTCGGCTCCGCGCAGGTCCGCGCCGATCATCTCGGCGCCGCGCAGGTCGACACCCCGCAGGTCGGCCCCGAGCAGCAGGGCGCCGCGCAGGTTCGCCCCGCGCAGGTCGGCCCCGCGCAGCCGGGCCCCGACGAGGTCGGCGCCGCGCCGGTCCGGCCGCGGCCCCGGCGACGCGGCCCGGACCCGTTCCCCGACCTGCACCAGCACCTCGTTCACCTGCCCGCGCCGGGCCGCGACGTCGACGGCCGCGAGCGCGTCGGCGGGCAGGCCTGCGATCCGTTCGGTGTCGGCGAGGAGCTCGCGGGCACGCCCGTGCAGGTCGGCCGCGGCGGGCGTCGCCAGCGTCTCGGCGAGGTACCACCGCAGCTCGTGCAGGAGCCGCATCGCGTCGAAGGCGGCGAACATCGGCCGGGCGAGCTCCGGTTCGGTGCGCCAGTCGCGCCCGCCGAAGGTCACCTGCACGACCTGCTGGCCCGCGCCGAAACAGTCGAACACCGTGCAGCCGACGTAGCCGGTGTCGCGCAGGCGGTCGTGGATCCCGCACCGGAAGTCGTCGCGCAGGTTGGTGCAGGCCGTCCTGGCCGGTTTGTCGACGGGGAAGTCCGACGACCGCGCGAACGCCGGTGCGACGCAGCACAGCCCGGCACACGCGGCGCAGTCGGCGCGCAGCGCCCCCCGCGGGTCGCCGGGCGCCTCTCGCCCGCCGGGCACGGTCGGCCCGGGAACGGAGACACCGGGAACCGAGACACCGGGAACCGGCGCCCCAGTGCCCGATGCGCCAGTGCCCGATGCGCCAGGGCCCGATGCGCCGGGAACCGAGACACCGGGAGCCGAGGCACGGGCCCCCGCGGCGGCGGGAACCGCGGCGTCGGGAACCGGGGCGCTGTCGGGCACTGCACTCCTCCACCGGTCGGCCGTACTGGCGGCCGCGACCCTACGCGCGCGCCGTCGGTCCCGGCCGCCCGACCGTCGGCCGACAGCGGCACCGGGACGTCGCGACGAGCGAGCCCCGATGTGACCGCCGCGACTCGCCGTCACGTGGAAAGTGATCCGCCTCACGGCAACGCAGCCGCTCGTCGCGCGTCTGCGGCGACTCGGCTTTTGCGTCCGGTCGCCGGACGCGGTCGCGCCGAACCCGACCTAACGTCGGCCCGGATCACGAAACGGTCACGCAGGGCACGGAGACTCCCCACTCCGCCGGCACCCCCGAGCCGGACGCCCGCCGTCGACGTGATCAGGAAGGTTCGTCGTGGCACGGCATCGCTCCCCCGAGGGCCGGCCCGCACGACCGGAGCTGGAGGCCGCGCTGGCGGCCGCCCGACAACGCTCCGGCGGTGCGACCCGCCCTCGTCATGCCCTCACCCCCGAGACGCTCGCCCGCGTCACCGCGTCCGGCGGCCCGGTCGCGGTGGCCGACCGACCGGTGACCCGGTCCGGCGCCGCCCTGATCCCGGCGCCGCGCGATTCCGACGATGTCGCCGCCGACACCGCGGTCGACATCTGGGCGCCCGAATTCTGGACCCCCGGTGTGCACACGCCGCCGTTCGGCATCTCGACCGCGCGCGAGACCCCCGACGCCATCGATGCGCAGGACCGGGACGACGACGCACCGACGTCGTTGTTCACCGCGTTCGACGACCGCCCCGATCGGGACGACGACGGCGACCCCGCGGACGACACGGCCTGGGCCGACCGCGACTCCGGGCCGGGCGTCGCAGGCCTCGGCGCCGACGGGCTGCGCCCCACAGGCCTGCGGCGCATCCCGCCGCGGGTGCGAAAGGTGGCCGCCGTCGTGGTGGCCGCCGGCAGCGCGCTCACCCTCGCGGGCGCCGTCGCGACGCTCCCGCAGTCCCCCGAGGACAGCGCGGCCGCACTGCAGCTCGACGACGGCGCCCCCGGCACCACACCCGCCGGGACCACGACGACCGGCACGACGACGACCGGCACGACGACCGGCACCACCGCGCAGGAACCGCTGCCCGCGTTCGACACGACCGCCGTCGTCACCGCGGTGCAGCAGGCGCAGCAGCACGCCGACGCCGTCGCCGCCACCCAGCGCGCCGACGCCGAGCGCAAGGCCGCCGAGGCCGCCGCGAAGGCGAAGGCCGCCGCCGACGCCGAGGCCGCCGCCGAGGCGAAGGCCGCGGCCGACCGCAAGGCCGCCGAGACGCAGGCCGCCGCCGCCCGCGCGGGCTGCGGGCTGAGCACGTCGGGCCTCGGCGGGGTCAAGCCGTGGGTCGCGAACGCCGCGGAGTTCCTCGGCTGCCTGTTCGGCAAGCCGACGATGCTGGGTGTCGGCGGCCGCGGCAACGCCTCCGACCACCCCGGCGGGCTCGCCGTCGACTTCATGGTGTCGAAGTCGGTCGGCGACCGGCTCGCCGCGTGCGCGCTGCGCAACAAGGACGCGCTGGGCATCACCTACGTCATCTGGCAGCAGCGGATCAACTACGGCAGCGGCTGGAAGGGCATGGAGGACCGCGGCAGCGCGACGGCCAACCACATGGACCACGTCCACGTCTCCTTTGCGAAGTCGGCGCCCGGCGGGACGCCCGTCGCCTGCTGACCGAGGCCACGCCCGTCGGGGTGCCGGTTGTGACCTGCTGTGACCGATCCGCTACATTTCGGCCGGATCACGGCGGTCGGCTCCCCGACGGACGAGGACACCGGTCCACCCGGCTCCCCAGGCCGGGCGTCCGGCCGGCGCGCGTGGTCGGAAGGCAGGTCCGTGTCCCGGCACCGCTCCCCCGCAGGCCGGCGCGCGCGACGTGACCTCGACCCGGCCCCGGCCGGGACCCCGGTCGCGGTCCGCCGCACGGCGACGGCTCCCGCGCGCGCCCGCACGTCCGTGGCCTCGGCGCCCACCCGGACCTCGTCGCCGGGCGGCGCGCGGCCGACCCCGCCCCCCGCGGCGACCCGGCGGCAGGCGATCACCGCGGCGGCCCTCGCCGGCGGCACCCTGGCCGTCACGGTTCCCCTCACGGCGCTGACCGGGACCGGCCCACCGGAGGTCGCCGACACGGGCACGGCGCTGCGTCTGGCCGCGGGCGACGCGACCCCGGCCGGCCCCGTCGCGGCCGCGGCGCGGTCACGCTCGTTCACCCCGGTCGCCGCGACGGTCCCCGGCGAGCCCGGCCCCGGGTCCGCCGACGCCGAGTCCCTGATCAAGGCGGCCGGGCTGGCCGACGTCGCACGGAAGGCGGCAGAGGCCCGGGCGCGCGTCGAGTGCGCGGTGGACCTGTCGGACCTGGGCCGGGTCCGGCCGTGGGTGTCGGCGGCCGCGCGGTTCCTGTCCTGCCTGTACGACCAGCCCGACCTCATCGGTGTGGCGGGTCGCGGGCGCGTCTCCGACCATCCGCTCGGCCTCGCGCTCGACCTGATGGTGACCGGTTCCAGGGGCGACCGGATCGCCGAGTGCGCGCTGCGCAACCGCGAGGCGCTCGGGATCAGCTACGTGATCTGGGAGCAGCGCATCAACTACGGCTCCGGGTGGGTGCGCATGGCCAACCGCGGGAGCACGACCGAGAACCACTTCGACCACGTGCACATCTCGTTCGAGCGCTCGCCGGGCGCGGGGGCACCCGATCCGGCGGTGTGCGGCTGACCGTCGGGGCCGCCACTCAGGGCGTCGGGTCCTGGGCGGGTCCGCCGGGGGTGATCCGGTGGCGCTTCATCTCCGCCTCGAACACGTGCCGGCGACCCTTCATGGTCGCGTCCCGCACCCCGCGCTCGATGTCCTGCCAGGTGCGGAAGTACCCGTCGTCGAACTCCTCGACGACCTGGAACGTCCACCGGCCGGGCAGGACGTTGCGGCCCACGAGCTCGGTCTCGATCCGCTCGGCCCAGTCGGCGTGCCCGGTCGTGCGCAGGCCCTCGATGACGTCGTCGAGCATCCCGTCGGCACCGCCGATGAGCTGGTGCGCCTCGTAGAGCGCGCCGCGGGCGCGTTCGATGCGCTCGAAGGCCTCGGACAGCTTCCCGACGGCCGCGACCAGCTCGTCGGAGGCGCCGTCGGGGCGGGCATGCGCGTCGTCCAGGGGTTCGGCCACGCGCCCCGGTACCCGGGAGGGCGGCGCCGGAAACCTCGGCGTCCGCCGTCCGCCACGAGCGAACGCCGTGCGGCCCAGGGCGAACACACCCCCGAAGAGCCCCCGTGAGCGCCGATAGTCGCTCACGCGACCATCGCCACTCACGAGGGGACAGCACCGTGCCGCGTACCGACACCCCGACCGGGACCGAGACCGAGACCGCCACGGAGCCGCCGCGCCCGGCACCGCTCCCGCTGCCCGTGCCGCCGAGACCGGTTCCGCCCACCCGCCCGACGCAGCCCCTGGCCCCGCCGACCGCGGGCGCGGTGCTGCAGCACGTCGGCGTCGGGATGGGCGGCGACCCCGTCTTCGACCGGCTGCTCGAAGAGCGGATCGTCTTCCTGGGCAAGGAGGTCGACGACGAGATCGCCAACCGGATCACCGGGCAGCTGCTGCTGCTCGCCGCCGCGGATCCGGAGGCCGACATCACCTTCTACATCAACTCGCCCGGCGGATCGGTGACCGCGGGGATGGCCATCTACGACACGATGCAGGTCATCGCGCCCGACGTCGCGACCTACGCCGTGGGCTTCGCCGCGTCGATGGGCCAGTTCCTGCTCACCGCGGGCGCGCCCGGGAAGCGGCACGCCTTGGCGCACACCAGAATCCTGATGCACCAGCCGTCGGCCTCGCTCGGCGGCACCCACACCGACATCGCGATCCGGGCGGGCGCCTACGCCGGGATGAAGCGCGAGATCGCGCGGCTGACCGCGCGGCACAGCGGCCGCGACGTCGAGACGATCATCGCCGACGCCGACCGCGACCACTGGTTCACCGCGGAGGAGGCGCGCGACTACGGGCTCGTCGACACGGTGATCGGCGAGGTCTGACCGGCGCCGGCCGAGACCCGCCGGGCCCGCCCGCGACACCCGTCCGGGCGGGGCCAGGCGTGCCCGCCACCCGGGGCCGCGCGGCCGGTGACCCGACCGGATAGCGTTCTGCTCGCGAACCTTCTGCATCGATGGAGAGGAAGCGACCAGAATGCGCGTGGGCGTCCTGACCGGCGGCGGCGACTGCCCGGGTCTCAACGCGGTCATCCGGGCCATCGTCCGGCGCGGCGTGCCCGAGTACGGCTACAGCTTCCTCGGCTTCCGCGACGGCTGGCGCGGCCCTCTGGAGGCACTGACCAAGCCGCTCGACATCCCCGCGGTGCGCGGGCTGCTCCCGCGCGGCGGCACGATCCTCGGCTCGTCGCGGACCAACCCGTTCGCGCTGGAGGACGGCGTCGCCCGGATCAAGCACAACCTGCAGAACCTGGGCGTCGACGCGCTCATCGCGATCGGTGGCGAGGACACCCTCGGCGTCGCGACGAAGCTGCACGAGATGGGCGTCAACGTCGTCGGGGTGCCGAAGACGATCGACAACGACCTGGCCGGCACCGACTACACGTTCGGCTTCGACACGGCCGTGACGATCGCGACCGAGGCCATCGACCGGCTGCACACGACGGCCGAGTCGCACCACCGGACGCTGATCGTCGAGGTCATGGGCCGGCACGCCGGCTGGATCGCGCTGCACTCGGGGATGGCGGGCGGGGCCAACGCGATCCTCATCCCCGAGGTGCGCTTCGACATCGACCAGGTGTGCGACTGGGTCGAGAGCCGCTTCCGGCTCGAGTACGCGCCGATCATCGTCGTGTCCGAGGGCGCGATGCCCAAGGACGGCGACGAGGTGCTGCTCAGCGGCGAGAAGGACGCGTTCGGTCACGTCCGGCTCGGCGGCATCGGCGACTGGCTGGGCCGCGAGATCGAGTCGCGCACCGGCAAGGAGGCCCGCACGACGGTGCTGGGCCACGTCCAGCGCGGCGGCACCCCGACGTCGCGCGACCGCTGGCTCGCCACCCGCTTCGGCCTGCACGCGATCGACGCGGTCGCGGCGGAGAAGTGGGGCCAGATGACGGCGCTGCGCGGCACCGACATCGTGACCGTGCCGCTGCAGGAGGCCACCGCGCAGCTCAAGCTCGTCGATCCCGCGCTCTACGCCGAGGCCGCCGTCTTCTTCGGCTGACGCAGCCGGGTCGCCACCGCCGGGCCGCCGCCGGCGGTGGCCGCGGCTCCACGTCGACGACGTCGTCGAGACCGCAGGCGACCAGCAGGTCGGTCAGCCGTTGCGGGACGCCGACGAACCGCAGCCTGCCCCGGTGGCCGCGGGCGGCGAGCACCAGCCGCAGCAGGCCGTCGAGCGCGCGGGCGTCTGGCGCGGCGAGGGCCGCGAGGTCGCACTCCACGTCGGCGCCCGCGCCGAGGAGAGCACGGACCCGGGCGCTCACGGCGTCGTCGGGGCCGCCCGCATCGAACACGACGGTCGCCACAGCGATGTGACGACGCGACCGCCCCGGACTCATCGGTACGGCCGGGTGCACCCGACGGGCGGCCCGGCGGCCGACGCGCGGGTGCCGCCACGCCGCCACGCCGTCGCGCGGCGGCACCCGCGTCCCTCTGCGGTGGGCTCGGGATCAGCCGAGCCCACCGAGGAGGTCGAACACCGGCGGCAGCACGGTGCCCAGGCCGAGGGTGGGGTCGGGAACGGGCAACGGCGGCAACGGCTGGAGCACCTGCACCGGCACTGCTCCGCCCCCGGACGGCTCGGCGGCCGCCGGGACGCCGGCGGCACCGGCCTCCTCGGCCTGGGCGAGACCGGCACCGGCGAACGCCAGCGCCCCCGCACCGACCGTCACGGCCGCGATCCTGCGGACGATCATGATGGTTCCTTCCTGTGGGTGTCCCCGACGGTCAGCAGATCGAGTCGCCGGGCTTGGGGTTGGTGAGGCCGAACAACGGGCGCAGCCGCAGCCCCGCGAACGTCCCGAGCAGCGCAGCCGCGCCCCAGATCCAGCCGTGCAGGCTGAACGACGCGATTCCGGAGAAGTAGGCACCGATGTTGCAGCCGCCCGCGAGCCGGGCGCCGTAGCCCATCGCGACGCCGCCCAGTACCGAGCCGAGCGCCGGCCTCCACGGCACGCGCCGGTGCAGCACGAACGCGCCGCCGAGCGCGGACGCGACGAGCGCGCCGATCATGACGCCGAAGTCGAGCACCGAGATTCGGTCGGCGAAGACCGAGTTGTGCAGGGCCTTCGAGTTCGCGGGCACCTGCCAGTACGCCCAGCTCGCGACGTCGACACCCAGCCCCGAGAGGACCTTGCCGCCCCACAGACCGAACGCCGACGTCACGCCCCACGCGCCGCCGGAGACGAACAGCACGCCGGCGTTGAGGACGGCCAGCGCGACCGCGCCGACCCAGAACGGCCACGATCCGCGCAGCACGCGGGCGATGCCGCGCGCCGACGCCGGCCGCTGGACGGGTGGCGGTGTGCGGCGCCTGGCCACCACGTAGGTCACCGCTACGACCACCGCCATCACGGCCAGCGACAACGCGAGCGCGCCCGGGTAGCCGAACGTCCGCGCCAGCGAGATCGACGGCCCGGCAGGGATCGTCACCGTCCAGAACGTGAACGTCGCCGCCGCGAGCACCGAGCCGACGACGAACCCGAACAGGGTCAGGACGACCGACGTCTGCCCGCTGCCGACGGCGAACAGCGTCCCCGACGCGCACGAGCCGCCGACCTGCATACCAGCGCCGAACAGGAACGCACCGACCAGCAGCGGGACGCCGACCCCGGCCAGTGCCGGCTTCGGCGTCCCGGCCAGCGAGAACCCGCCCGCGAGCAGGATCGAGAACAGCACACAGGCCACGGCGAGCATCAGCATGTGCGCGCGCACGGCCGCGCCCTGTCCCACCGCGGCCAGCTGGCGCCAGCCGGAGGTGAACCCGAAGCGGGAGTGGAACAACGTGAAGCCCAGCGCGAGGCCGAGCGCCGACGTGCCGGCCATGATCGGCCCGGCCACCTCGGCGACGACCCCGACGAGCGCGACGGCGAGCACCAGGCCCACCACGACGACGGTCCGGTTCGCGGGCGGGGCCTGCGGCGCGCTCGGGGTGAACGCGACGCGCTCGGCCTCCGGGACGAACCGCAGCGCCCGTCCGACGGCACCGCCTTCTTCGATGACAGCCATGGGTCCTCTCCGGGGTCAGGTACCGGCCAGCGGGCCGGTGACCGGGACGACGGTGCCGCCGGGGAACCAGGCGGCGGGGTTGACGCCGTGCATGCCGGCCATGTCGTCGTCACCCGACATCGGCACGTCGACGGGGGCGGCGCCGTAGAGCCGGGGCCGCGCGTCGAGGGTGGAACGCGTCGCGTCGACCCAGGCCAGGTAGCCCGATGCCGACGGGGCCGCCCCCGGGAACGTGGCCGCCAGCGTCGCGGCGTACTGCTGCGGGCCCGCGTCCTGCGGGGTGAACTCGAGCGCCAGCACCGACGACTGCGCCTTCGTCACCACCGACGGGGTGAGCAGCCACGGCGCCAGGAACGTGCCGCCGAGGTACGTCGGTGCCTCGCCGGCGAGCCGCGTCGCCTCCTGCAGGGCGGACACTGCCTGCTCCCAGCCGCTGACGACGACCAGGGCGACGTCGGTTCCCGGGGCGTCGACGAGCCGGAGGTGGTGGCGGGCCGCCTCGTCGCGCACGACCGCCGCGGCGGCGCGCGAGCGCGGCGAGTCGTCGGAGACCAGCCGAAGGGCCCCGACGCCGTGCTCGCCGACGAAGTTGGTCATGGCGCTCAAGGAGGTCGCGTCGCCGGGAGCGAGCGCGTCGGAGGGACACGCGGGCATCGGGACGTCGGTGGCCCCGGTCCGGCGGGCGACGAACCCGCCGAGCAGGGCGCTCGCGCACTCGGGCCCGTCGGGACCGCCGAGCGCCGACGTGGGCGCGGCGACCCCGGCGTCGCCGACGTCCACGGGGACGACCACGTCGAGCGGACCCGAGCGCAGCGCCAGCTCACGCGTACCGGCGGGGATGTCGACGACGGCCCAGCCCCCCGGCGCGCCAGGACGGCTCGTGAAAGCCACGGGCCCGCCACCCGCGTCGACGGTGAGCCCGGCGGGACCGGAGAGATCGGCGTGCTGGTGGCCGACCGGTTCCGCGGGCGCCGCGACACCCGGACCGGTACCGGCGTCCGGGTAGCCGGTGCCGCTGACCTGCACGAGGTTGGGTCCCGGCCGCATCGGGGCGACGAGCACGGCGAGCGGGGTGGCCCCGAGGGCGACCGCCCGCAGCAGGGGCGTGCCCGGTGTCGCGGCGGGTGCGGGCGTCGGCAGTCCGGCGAGCGCGGCCGTGGCCACCACCCCGAGGACCGCCGTGACGACGGCGAAGCGCTGCAGCTCGACCGCCCGGTCCCGGCCCGGGCGCAGCCCGACGAGCACCCAGAGTCCGGTCGCGGCGGCGGGGAGCACCGTCGCGCCCAGGGAGGCGAGCCCGTACGGCGTCGCGACGAGGTCGGCCGTCGTGGCCGGGCCGGTCAGGACGAGCTGCACCAGCGCCGCCACCGTCGCGACGACGCCCGCCGCGATCGCGACCCGCCGCACGAGTGGCGCGGTCCGGCCACCGTCGTCGGGCCCGGCCACGGCAGCGCGCCTGCCGGTGCTGCGGCGACGCTGCGCCGGGGACGCGCCTGCGAGCTCGCGACGGGCCGCGTGCCTGGTCCGCGGCGCGTCGACCGCGGCGGCAGACCCGGCTGCAGGTTCGCGGACGGGCGCACGCCGAGCGACATCTCCGGGGACGGCGACGTCGAGGGGGGCGGGCGTGTCCGCGGCCACCCCTGGTGACCGACGTGCCGGCGGCGCATCGAGCACCGTCGCGCCACCGCGGGGTGCTGACGCCCGTGACCGCACGCCGGGCGCCGCCGACGGCCGGGCTGCGGCCGCGATGCCACGTCGCGGCCCCGCGACCCCGTCCCGGCGTGCCGCCACGGCTCGCGCACGGGCCCCGGCGACCGGTTCGTGCCCGATGGCCACGGTTCCCCCCGCGCCCGCCCGACGGTCGCCCGCGGGGCCGTCACCCGCAGGCGCACCGCCCGCACGACCACCGCCGGCGCCGTGGGCCGCGCCGCCGACACCCGCCGCCGGCTGGTCCGCGGCACCGGAGCCGCGGCGGGCGAACGCGGCGGCCGGCCGGTCCACTGCGCCGGACCCGCTCCGGGCGACAGCGGCGGGCGGGCGCGCGGCACCGGAGCAGGCACCGGCGGACGCGTCGGCCCCCACCGGTGCGGCGGAGGGGGTGACCGAACCTGTGCGGCGGCGAGGACCGTCCGACGCGAGGGCGTGGCCGCGCGCCGCCACGGGGCCCGCGGCGCGGCCGGTGAGCAGCCCCCACAGCGACGCCCCGACCAGAACGACGGCCGCGACGGCGTACGTCGCGTCGAGCACCGCCGCGAACCCGCTGTGGGCCGAGCCGAGCCCGAGCGCGAGCAGGGCCGTGAGCAGCACGACGGCCACGGCGACGAGCCGCGTCGTCAGCAGCACGGGGACCGCGAGCGCCACCAGCGCCTGCACCAGGGTGCCGGTCATCGTGCTCTCGCCCGTCAGGTACGCGGCCTCGGCACCGGCCGCGACCACGATCGCGGCCGTCCACGCCAGCACGGGCAGCGCCCGTGGCAGCGCGCCCCGCACCCCTACCGCCGCGAGGCCGGAGCCGGCGGCGAGGACCATCCCCACCAGGAGCAGCAACCGCAGCGCGACCGCACCCGCGCCGTGTCCCGGTCCGAGCTGGGCCGCGACGCGCAGCGCGTCGGAGGGGTCCGCGTGGGCCGGTCCGGCGGCGACGACGAGCAGCACCGGCGGCGCGGCGAGGGCCGCCGCCCGGCGGCGCCACCCCGAGAGGTGCCGCCGCCGGACGGGCCGGACGCGGGTCCTACTTGATGTCGTCATCGGCGGTGACGAACAGCATCGAATGCGGCTTGGCGTTCCCGAAGGCGCCGTGCGGCCACGTCGTGCGGTTGAAGTTGATGCAGGGCCGGCCGGAGATCTCGTCGCGGAAGGTCGTGTCGAGGCTCAGCGAGCCGTCCTCGTCCTGGTCGATGATGCAGACCCGGTGGTCACCGTCGAGGCCGGTGCGCGCGACGAAGTAGTCCGCCGTCGCGAGCCGGGCCGGCCGGTCGGTGACGTGGTAGTAGCCGTCGTCACCGATGGCGAGGTTGTCCAGCGCGCCCCAGTGCGGGCCCGCGGCCTTCGACCCCGGGTTGATCGCGACGTGGCCCGCGACGGTCGGGCAGTCGGCGCCCGCGCCGCCGTCGGCGATCTCGGCCGTCGTCTCGATCGAGCAGTCGAAGTCGTCACCGGCCTCGACCAACTTCGAGATGTCGAGGCTGAACACGCCGCCCGCGGTGCCGGGGTCGTCCTTGCCCAGCGCGCCGGGCTTGCGCCCGATCACGGCGTGGTAGAGCTTCGTGTCGTCGGGGCTGGTCTGCAGCCAGCCACCGTTGTCGCTCGGACCGCCGTTGGTCACCGCCGGGTCGATGAGCCGCATCGCGGCGGTGTTGTCGAAGACCTCCCTCCACACCGGGTTCGTCGCCGTGATGTCGGCGGTGTAGAAGATCGCCCCGCCCTGCATCGTCATCGCGAAGGCACCCTTGTGGCCGGGCAGGTTGGTGACCGTGGTCTCCATGACCGCGCGGTTCTCGTTGTGCAGCGGGTCGGTGTCGGTGGACCGGGGGCCCTCCGGCAGGTAGGACACCGACTTCACCTTCGGGTGGTTGAGGTCGCTGATGTCCCAGGTGCGGACGGTCGGCCTGCGCAGGTACGGCGACGGCGCCTTGACCGGGTCCAGGATGATCGTCCGGGGCTCGGCGTAGTCGCTGGTCACCATCGCGTCCAGGTCCTCGCGGACCTGGATCCCGTGCGGGTTCGCGCAGCTCGGCACGGACAGCGCGGGCATGTCCAGGCACTGCTTCGGGTCCTCGGCCGTGGTGGTCGCGGCGGGTGCCTCGACGAGGTTCTTCCCGTCGGGGGCGAAGCGCACGACCTCACCGGGCGTGCCCGCGAACCCGTTGCCGGTGCGGACCTCGCCGTGGCTGTAGGTGCACGGACCGGGGACGACCGGGCCGCCCATGTACGTGCCGTAGGCGGTGCCGTCGTCGAGCACCCAGTAGGCGTCGGGGACCGAGCCGCACAGGGTCTGCGACGGGAGGCTGATGCCCGACAGGCTCAGCGCGGGCAGCTTCGCCACGTCGAAGACGTACGTCGCGGCGCTGAACAAGCCGCCCGCGTAGATCTTGTCGCCCTTGCGCCACGAGTACTGCATGTGGTGCGGCTCGTTCTCGACGAGCGGGCCCACCGTCGCGGTGTTGACGACCTTGCCGTAGGTCGGTGACCCCTCGGTGGCGTCGACGACGGCCATGAAGTCGGGGCCCGGCAGCGCGTTGCGCACCTTCTCGGTGGTGTTGGCCAGCGAACCGGGCAGGTTCTTGACGTCGGGCACCGCGGTGTCGGCGACGTTCTCGTCACCGGCCCAGACGATCAGGTACTCGGGCCGCTTGCCCTGGTCGGCGAGCGCCTCCCGGGACGCGTCGACGGCCGCGGTGTCGACGTGGTTCTCGACCCAGTAGTCCTTGCCGTCGGAACCGATGATCGACGACCGGACGGCCTGGATGTCGGCGTAGGCGGTGTCGGACGTCGCAGGGATCGCGACGACGCCGGCCACGACGGCGAGCACCAGGCCGCCGAGCAGCAGCTTGCGGCGCAGCGGGACGGCCCGCAGTGAGGTGACCATCGTCAACGCCCCGGAATGATCTTGGTGGCGCCGACGACGGACTGCGCGAGCCCGCTCAGCGGCAGCCCCGCCGGGGCGACGTCGCTGAACCGGTTGAGCACGTCGCCCGAGGGATGGGTCTCGGCCGACGGGGCGATCTCCGGCGCGGTCGGCGCGGGCGCCGGGCCGTCGGGGTCGACGGTTCCGGTACCCGGGATGCCGCCGGGGAGCCCACCCGGGGCCGGGACGACGTCCGCCGCGAACGCGGGTACGGACGCTCCGATCGTGGCCGCGACGGCGAGCGCGAGCCCACCGATCGCGATGCGTGCTGTCCTGTGGAGTGACACGGTCGTGCCTTTCGATGGTCGTGCGGGGAGCGGACCGTCCGCATGCGACGACCCGGCGCACCCGGGGTGCGCCGGAGGGAGGTGTCGTCGGCGGTACGTACGGACGGCAGGGACTCCGGCCCGTGTGCACGCCCGCGTCGTCGGGGCGGGCCGGGGAAAGGCCGGACGGCGGTGGACACCGCGCGGTGGGGGCCCTGCCGTGCGGCGGCGTATGCCGCGGCGTCGACATGACGACATCACGGCGGCCGCGGACAGCGGCCGGGGCGGGACCCGCGCAGGGTCAGGCGTCCACCGGACACAGCGCGCTGGCCTGCCGACGGAGGTCGACGTGCCGCCGGTAGGCGGCGGGAAGGGCCGGAACGTGCATGCCGGAAGGATCGTCGCGGCGCGGTCCGGAGGTCAAACCCACCCGTGCGCGCCCTCGTGCCCCGCGCGTGCATCACGGCGGGTCCCACCCCGGGCCAAATGTCCGGTCATCACCCTGACCTGTGCGAACGTCCTCCCGACCCACCGACGTCGCTGCAGCGGGAGTCCACGCCGACGATCACCCGATCGTGTGGCCGAGCCCGGGAACTCGTGCGGGCCTGCGGCGGTGACCTGCGTCGTCGTGACGTGGGCCGCACGCGACCGAGATCATCGGGCCGGAGGCGCTCGCCGCACCGCGTCACCCTCCGTGAGGACCGGCGCCGTGTCGCCGCCGACGGGACCGTCCGGACATTCGACGCGACCCGGACCCACCCCCGGCCGCGCCGGACGAGGCACGCCGACAGACCCGGCGGCGTGCGACGGTGTGTGCGGCACGGCCGCCGTGGCCGTCGCGAGGGAGGGACCTACGACGATGCCCGAGGGGAACGACCCCGAGGAGAACGACGTCGTCCGCAGCGAGCTCTTCGCGCGCGAGCCGCTGTTCCACCGGCCCGAGTGGGGCACGGGGCGCGCCGACCTCGAGGCGATGACCGCACCGGACTACTGGGAGGTCGGCGCGTCGGGCCGGACCTACGACCGGGAGTTCGTGATCGGGGTACTGCTCGAGCGCTACGCCCGCGACGAGCCCGACCCCTGGTCGGCCGACGGTTTCGCGTGCCGCGCCCTCGGCCCGGGCACCTACCTGGTGACCTACACCCTCACCCAGGGCGAGCGGGTCACCCGGCGGGCGACGGTGTGGGAGCGGACCTCAGGCGGCTGGCGGGCGCTGTACCACCAGGGGACGGTCGTGGCCCCGTGACGATCGCGCGGGGCCTCGGTCCTCGCCGCCCGCGGTCACGTGCGGGCGGCGGCGAGCAGGTCGGCAGCCGAACGGCCACCGGGCTGTTCGCGCGCCGCGGCCATCTCCTCCGCGACGCGCAGCAGCAGCGAGTTCACCGGCGTCGCGACACCGTGGCGCTCGCCGAGGGCGATGATCTCCCCGTTGAGGTAGGACGCCTCGATGCTGCCCGTCCCGCGGCGCAGGCTCTGCCACGACGAGCCGCCGCCCCGGGTGCGGCCCGCGATCGTGCCCGCGGCGACGCGTCCGTTGCGCCGGGCCCGGTCCTCCTCGTCCGTGGCGACGTCGATCCCCGCGACGGCCAGTGCACGCACGCCCTCGACGCGGGCCGCACCGGACAGGTCCGCGAGCGCGGGGTCGTCGGAGCCGCAGGCGGCCTCGGCGGCGTTGCCCAGGTTCGACAGCAGCTTGCGGTACTTCCAGCGCATGATGTCGGCTCGCGCCTGCGCGCTGAACCCGGCGGCGACGAGATCGGCCGCGACGCGTCCGGCGAGCGTGGCGGCGGCGGGGTCGCCCTCCGGGTAGCCACCGACGTCGAGCACGCCCGGGTGCGGCTCCATGTACGCGGCGACGACGCCGGGCTCCAGATGGTCGGCCATCAGGATCACGACCATCGCGACGACGGTCTCGAAGCGCGCCCGGGCCATCCGCTCGCCCGCCACGCCGTTCTGCGCGCACAGCACGCCGACGCCGGGCGCGAGCTCCCTGGCCTGGTCGAGGACGGGTTCGGCGTCCTGCAGCTTCGTCGCGACGACGAGCAGGTCGGGATCGTCGCCGTCGCGCAGCCCCGCCTCGGCGAGCGTGCCCGCCACCGGCACCCGCAGCGTCGTCGTCCCGGACGGCCGGTCCAGTGTGAGGCCGTCGCGACGCAGCGCGTCGAGGTGCGCGCCGCGGGCGACGAGCACGACGTCGTTGCCCGCCTGGTGCAGGAGACCTCCGACGGTGCCGCCGATCGCGCCGGCACCCACGATCACATAGCGCATCAGCCGTGCAGGTACCACCACGCGACGCTCGCCGCGCGACGGCCGGGGTTGTGCCAGCTGTGCGGCCGGTCGGCCGGGAACTGCAGCGAGTCGCCCTGTTCGAGCCGATAGATCTCGTTGGAGACCTCGACGGTCAGCGTGCCCTCGAGGACCAGGACGAGCTCCTCGCCCGACCGCACCGAGCGCGGCTCGCCGCTGGTGCCACCGGGCTCGACGCGCGCGACGACCGCGCCGGCGCGCAACCGGTCGGTGGGCAGCGCGATCGCCCGGGCGTCGACGCCGGTGGCCGAGGGCGCCCAGTCGGCGGGGGCGACGGGGCGCTCGGCCGCGCGAACGTGAACGGCGACCGGACCGGCCCATTCGGCGTCGTCGACGAAGAAGCCGATCGGGCGGCCGAGCGCGGCGGCGAGCTTGAGCAAGGTCGTGATGGTCGGGACCATGTCGCCGCGCTCGACCTTGTGGATCGCGGCGGCCGAGACCTCCGAGCGGCCTGCGAGCTGCTGCAACGACAGCCCGAGCAGCTGGCGGACCTCACGGACCTTGGGCCCGATCGCGCCGACGATGTTCTCCCACGCAGCCGCGGGAGCCGCAGGAGCTGCGGGCTCGGCGACCACGGCGCCCGTGGCGTCGGCGGCCGGGTCGGGGGTCACGGCCTCGTCGGCCGACGAGGTGGGCGCGGTGGTCCGGGCCGTACGTCGCCGCTGTGTGGTGGCCATGGCCTCGTAGCCTGCTCCCTCGCGTCCCCCGGTCCGGCGGCCGCCGGACCCGCGTCACCTCACGATCGTGCGGATCACGGTGACACACCCGGGAACCGCCGACAACGCGGCGGCACCGGAGCACCGTCCGGGACGAGCCTCCCACCCGGCCGGTCGCGACGGGACGCGGGCTTGCTCACACCATCCCTTGGCGGGTCGCCGTGTAGACGATCTCCGTGCGGCGGCGGACGTCGAGCTTCTCGCGCAGGTTGCGGACGTGGAACTTCACGGTGGCCTCGGAGATGAGCAGCCGGACGGCGATCTCGCGGTTGCTCATGCCGACGGCGAGCAGCTTGAGCACCTGGTTCTCGCGCTCGGTGAGCATCTGGCCGCGGGGGCGGGCGCCGCCGTCCTCGTCGCGCAGCACGTCGACGACGACCGACGTCGTCCGCGAGTCGAAGACGCTCTCCCCGCGCAGCAGCGCCCGCACCGAGCGGACGATCTCGGAGGTCTCGACGCCCTTGCGCAGGTAGCCGTGGACCCCGCTGCGGACGGTCCTGAGCATCACGTCGCGGTCGCGGCAATTGGTGAGCACCAGCACGCGGACCCCACGGCGGCGCTGCAGCAGCGTGCGCGCCACCTCGACCCCGACGCGCTCCGCCCCGCCCGCGCCGGCGCCGCTGCCCAGCTCGACGTCGATGATGACGAGGTCGGGCCGGCACCGGTCGGCGATCAGCAGGGCGTCGCGCGCGGTGGCGGCCTCGCCGACCACGGCCAGGTCCGGTTCGGCGGCGAACAGCTGCCGCAGCCCGAACCGAACGATCCCCTCGCCGTCGACCACGAGGATGCGGGCGGTGCGCTGCGCCAGCCCGGCGGCGGGGTCGGTGTCGCGGCCGTTCGCGGTCCGGGTGAGTACGGCGTCGACGGTCATCGGCGGTGCCTCCTCGTGCTGTCGGTCACCGGCCCACGTGCTGCTCCGGGCCGGTGCCGGCACCGTAGCGAGCGCCACGTTGCGCGTTCGTTGCACTGACCAGTAGGGGAGGTCACCCCTTGCCTTGCCTGCCCTCGGCGGCGTGGGCGATGATGCGGACGGGGCCCTGCGCACGCGTACCGCCCCTCGTCGATGGGGGGAAGGGGGCACGTGAGCAGTCCGTCGCCCGACCGCAAGGTGTCCGCGGACCCGTTGGCGCGCGCCCGCGCCCTGTCCAAGGTGTTCGACGAGGTCATCGGTGCGGGTGGCCCGTCGCTGCGCGGCCGCGACGAGGGCCCGGGACCCCGCCCGATCATCTCGGAGTCCTGGCAGCGCAGCCTCGCCGCCCGCGTCGACCCGGAGAGTGTCGCGCCGCCGCTGGTCTACAGCTCCGACGACCTGCCGACGCTGCGGGCCGACCACCCGCTGAACACGGTCATGCCGCTGCTGCGCAGCACGCTCGTGAGCATCGCCGACGAGGCCATGCACGTCATGCTGGTGACCGATGCCGAGGGCCACATCCTCTGGCGCGATGGGGCGTCCAGCCTGCTCTCCGACGCCGACCGCGTCGGCCTCTACCCCGGCACGCAGGTGTCGGAGGAGACGATCGGCACGAACGCGATGGGCACCACGCTCGCCGTCGACGCGCCGGTCCAGATCCACTCCGCCGAGCACCTGGTCCGCGCGTTCCACGCCTGGACCTGCGTCGCCGCCCCGGTGCACGACCCGGACACGGGCGCGATCCTGGGCGCGGTCGACATCAGCGGCCCGCTGCACACCGCGCACCCCGCGCTCGTCCAGCTCGTGTCGACGACGGCGACGCTCGCGGAGAACCAGCTGCGGGTGCGCGTCGCGATCGCCGACGAGCGGCTGCGGATGCGCAACATGCCGCACCTGGCCAGCCTGCGCGGCGCCGCGGGTGCCCTCGTGACGCCGACGGGTCGGATCATCGCGGGCGAGCCGTACGGGCGATGGCCCGAACGCGTCGCCATCGCCGAGGGCGCCGACCGGGTCGTGCTCGCCGACGGCCGGGAGATGCTCGTCGAGCCGCTCGCGGAGGGCTACCTGCTGCGGGCCGCGACGCGGACGACCCGCAGCGCACCGCGGACCGCGCTGTCGATGCGCTTCATGGGCGACGGGGCGCCGCGGCTGCTGCTCAACGGCAGGCCCGTCCCGTTGACGTTGCGGCCCGCCGAGGTGCTGGCGATGCTCGCCCTGCACCCCGACGGCGTCTCCGGCGAGCGGCTGGCACAGCTGCTCTACGGCGAGGACGGGAACCCCACGACGGTGCGCGGGGAGATCCACCGGCTGCGTGCGCTCATCGGTGCCGACGTGCTGCGCACCCGGCCCTACCGGCTCGACGCGACCGTCGAGACCGACTTCGGCTCGGTCCGGGCGGCGTTGCAGGCAGGGCGGGTCGAGGCGGCGCTCTCGGCGTGCGGCGGCCCGCTGCTGCCGCGCTCGGACTCCCCCGAGATCCGCGAGCTGCGCGACGAGCTGGAGGCCGGGCTACGGCGGGCGGTGCTCGACACCGACGACGTCGACCTGCTCCACACCTTCGCCGGGCACCCGCTCGGGCGCGACGACCTCGAGGTGCACGACCGCCTCGTCACCCTGCTCGCGCCCGGGGACACCCGGCTCACCGCCGTCGCGATGCGCCGGGCGCGGCTGCTGCGCGACTGAGCGCGCGGCCGGCGGCAGCAGGCCGATGCGGGGCCGTCAGCCGGGCGGGAGCTCGTTCGGCGGTGGGGTCTCGGTGCGCCATCGCTGGTTGTAGCGCTCGCGATCGGCCGCGAGCTCCTCGGCACGGTCCTCGTTGCGCACGCCTGCCGCGGTGCCCAGCGGCCAGCCCGCCTTCACCGCGCGGTGCTCGGCCGTCTCGTACATGTAGGCCACGGAGTAGAAGAACCCGAGGATCAGCCCGGCGAGCACGGCGAGCGCGCGGACCCAGGCCTGGCCGGGGATGAGGACGAAGAGCAGCACCGCGACCGGTGCGATCTGGATCGCGGTGCGGCCCAGGTGGCGCAGCTGCCACGTGCGCGCCGTGACGTCGTGCAGCACCCAGTCCCGGTACTCCGGCGGCAGGCCGGCACCGAAGGTGTAGAGGAGCCAGCGGAAGGGTCCCGGCCGGCGCGGCTTCCCACTCATTTTCCACCCCAATGATTTGTGTACCAATCAACGGTACACTCACGACCATGTCCACCGCATACCGGAGTGACCGAGGCGACGCGGGCATCGCCCCGGTCCAGACCGCCGACCCCGCCGGCGCCGCCGCCGGGGAGCCCACCGATCTACTCAGGCTCGACCGGCAGGTCTGTTTCGCACTGGCGGTGGCCGCGCGCAACGTCATCGCGCTCTACCGGCCCGTGCTGGAGCCGATGGGCCTCACCCACCCGCAGTACCTGGTCATGCTGGCGCTGTGGGAGCGCGCGCCGCTGTCGGTCAAGGAGCTCGCCGGACTGCTGGCACTCGATCCCGGGACGCTCTCGCCGCTGCTCAAGCGCCTGGAGGCAGCCGGGCTCGTGGTGCGCAGGCGGTCGGCCGAGGACGAGCGCGTGCTGGCGGTCTCGCTCACCGAGGCCGGGGCGGCACTGCGGCAGCAGGCCGAGAAGGTACCGCCGGCGATCATCGCGCGGCTGGGTATGCCGCTGTCGGAACTCGAGTCGCTGCACGCCGCGCTCACCTCCGTCATCGCCGCCTCCGCACCCTGACCGGACCCGCACCGGGACCCGTTCGGGACCCGTTCGGGACCCGTTCGCGTCGCGGCATGGCCACCTGCCGCCGTATCCAATAGTGTGCGCAGGTCTACTATGTGACGCGGACTGCACCGGCTCCCGAGCGGGCCGCGCGGACCACAAGCGGTGATCGACACCGGGCGACCGGGTGTGCGTGAGAGAGGTGTGGTGTTGATGGAGAGCGTTGCCGACATCGGCGGTGCCACCGGCTGGGGGAAGGTCGACCCGCCCACCCCGCAGGACAAGGACGCGGTGTTCCACGAGCCCTGGGAGGGCCGGGCGTTCGCGCTCACGCTGCTCACCATGGGCCGCGTGTCCGGGCAGAACCTCGACGCGTTCCGCTACGCGCTGGGCCGGCTGGACCCGAAGTCCTACTTCGACGACACCTACTACGGCCGCTGGCTCAACGCCTCCGAGCTGATGCTCGTCGAGTCCGGGATCCTCGCGCCCGGTGCGGTCGACGCGCGCGCCCGCAACAACGCCGGCGAGGACGTCGAGGAGCCGCCGGTCCCCGAGCCGAACAAGCCCGACTACGCGCCGACCGCCGCCGGCTCGCTGCGCCAGATCGACGAGGCGCCCCGCTTCGCGGTCGGCGACACCGTCACCGTGGCGTCCGAGGTCGAGAGCGACGCCAACAAGCTGCCCGCCTACGTCCGGGGCCACCGTGGCGTCGTCGAGGCCGTGCAGCCCGCGCACGTCTTCCCCGAGACCCACGCCCGGTTCCTGGGGGAGAACGCCCAGCACGTGTACTCGGTGCGGTTCACCTCGACCGAGCTCTACGGCGCCGACGCCGAGCCCTTCGAACTGACCATCGAGATCTTCGACAGCTACCTGCAGGACAAGGAGACCGCCGCGTGAGCACCGCCCTGAACCCCGACGAGCACCTCGACGGCTCCGGCAACCGCATCAGCCCCGCCCTGCGCACCGAGGCACTCGAACAACTCCTCACCGAACGCGGCCTCGTCGACCCCGCCGTGATGGACAAGTTCATCGCCACCTACGAGACCGCCGTCGGCCCCCTCAACGGAGCCAAGGTCGTCGCCAAGGCCTGGACCGACCCCGAGTACAAGGCCCGTCTGCTCGCCGAGGGCACCGCCGCCATCAAGGAGCTCGGCTTCGCCGGCCCCCAGGGCGAACACATCGTGGTCGTCGAGAACACCGACACCGTCCACAACGTCGTCGTCTGCACCCTCTGCTCCTGCTACCCGTGGCCTGTCCTCGGCCTGCCTCCCGCCTGGTACAAGGACCCCGCCTACCGCGCCCGCGTCGTCCGCGAGCCCCGCAAGGTCCTCGCCGAGATGGGCTGCGAACTCGGCGACGACGTCGAGATCATCGTCCGCGACTCCTCCGCCGAGGTCCGCTGGCTCGTCCTGCCCCAGCGCCCCGCCGGCACCGAGGACTACACCGAGGAGCAGCTCACCGCCCTCGTCACCCGCGACGCCATGGTCGGCGTCGCCCACGTCACCAAGTAGCCGTCACCCTCGCCCGGAGCAGCATCCGATGTCCGCAACACCGAGCCTGATCGACCTCGACGCCGACGCGCAGTCCGCACCGCCGCGGGCCAACGGCGAGCTCGTCTTCGCCGAACCGTGGGAGTCCCGCGCCTTCGGCATGGCCGTCTCGCTGCACGACGCCGGCCTGTTCGCCTGGTCCCAGTTCCAGGCCGCCCTCATCGCGCGTATCGCCGCCTGGGAGAACCACCACCCCGAGGGCGAGTGCTACTCCTACTACACCCAGTGGCTGGGCGCCCTCGAGGACGTCCTCGCCGGCGACGGCACCGTCTTCACCGACGAGATCGTCCAGCGCGCCGAGGAGCTCGCCGCCCGTCCCGCCGGCTACGACCACCGGCACGACGACGGGGACGAGCACGGCCACGGACACGGCCACGGGCACGGGCACTGACCGCCCCGCCCCGCCCCGCGCGACGACACGACGGCCGCACCCGGCAGGGGTGCGGCCGTCGTGCGCACGGGCCTGCCGCGCGGCCCGCGAGACCCTGTCGTCCACGATCGTGTTCGATCGTGTCATTTAGGAAACGTGCTGTTGAGACGGCGTTACGGACTCGTCCCGGCCGCCGATCGGAGTACCGGATCCGGGTAGAGTCCTACCGGTGACGACGGCCTTGCGGATTCGCCTGCTGGGCCCCTTCACGGTCGAAGGAGAGCTCTCGGCGCCGGTCCCGACGGGCAAGGCGCGGCGCGCGCTCGCGGTCCTCGCCGAGCGTCGCGGGGAGTTCGTCTCCGTGGGCACGCTGGTCGACGCGCTGTGGGACAACGACGAACCCCCCGAACGCGCCGACCGCAACGTCGCCGCGCTCGTGAGCAGGCTCCGCAGGGCCATCGGCCGCGAACGGATCGACGGCTCGGCGGCCGGCTACCGGCTCGTCGCCGACGACGTCGCCGTCGACCTGCACGAGGCCGTCGAGCTCGTCGAGACCGCGGAGTACGAACTCTCGCACGGGCGCAGCGCGCTCGCCTCCACCAGCGCCGAGCACGCCGCCAAGCTCCTCGACGCCGACGTCCCGCTCGCGGGCGAGCACGACGGTCCGTGGGTCGACGGGCTGCGCCGCTCGGTCACCCGGCTGCTGCGCCGGGCCCGGATCTGCTGGAGCGCGGCCGCGGTCGAGCTGGGTGCGTACGACGCCGCGGTCGAGGTCGCCTCCACCGCGCTGCGCGACGACCCGTTCGACGAGGAGGCCTGCCGCACCGTCATGCTCGGCCACCAGCGGGCGGGCCGGTCGAGCGCGGCGCTCGTCGCGTACCGGACGTTGCGGGTGGCGATGTCCGAGCACCTCGGCAGCGACCCCTCGCCCGCGACGCAGGCGCTGTTCCTGTCGGTGCTGCGCTCGGAGAGCCCCAACGCCGTCGACCACCCCACGCGTCAACCCGTCGTCGGGGTGCCCGACCGGGTGGAGCCCGTGGTCGGACGCGACGCCGAGCTGGCCGTGCTGCGCGAGCTGTGGGAGGGCGCCGCGGCCGGGCGGCCCGCGCTCACCGTCGTCGCCGGCGAGGCGGGGATCGGCAAGAGTGCGCTGGTCACGGCATTCGCTGCCGAGCCGCGCCGGACCGGCGGGCTCGTCCTGCGGGTCGACTGCTTCGAGGCCGAACGCTCGCTGTACCTGCAGCCGCTCGTCGAGGCGCTGCGGACCGTCGTGCACCGGATGACACCCGCCGACGTCCGCGAGCTCGCGGGCGGCAGGCTGGGCACGCTCACCGAGCTGCTGCCCGAGCTGACCGCCCTCGTCGGCGAGACGCCCTACATCCGCGCCGCTCCCGAGCTCGAGCACCGCCGCAGCCTCGACGCGCTCACCGGCTTCCTGGTGCGGCTCTCCGCCCGCCAGCCCGTGCTGCTCGTCATCGAGGACATGCAGCACGCCGGCAGCTCGACGGTCGAGGCGCTGCACCTGCTCGCCGGGCACTGGGAGGGCAGCCGGGCGATGGTCCTGCTCACCGAGCGCACGTCGGAGGACCAGCCGGTCACCGACATGCTGCGCGACGTCGCCCGCCGCATCGACCTCGGCCCGCTCACCCGGGCCGACGTCGCCACCCTCGTCGAGCGGTCCGGTTCCGGGCACGACGCCGACCAGCTGTACGAGTGGACCGGCGGCTCGCCGCTGTTCCTCACCGAGCTGCTGCGCCAGCCGCCGTCGCCGCGGGGCGGGGTGCAGGTGCCCCCGTCCTTGCACGACTCGGTGGCCGAGCGGATCGAGCACGCCGGCGAGCCGGTGGCGGTGCTGCTCGCCCAGGGTGCCGTACTGGGCCTGACGTTCTCCCTCGACGACGTGGCGGAGCTCAGCGGGCTCGACGTCGAGGACTGCGCGCGGCGGGCCGGACGGGCGTTGCGGGCCGGGCTGATCGTCACCCAGGGCGAGAGCTTCCGGTTCAGCAACGACATCGTGCGCCAGGTCGCCTACGCGTCGATGCCCGAGCCGGTGCGGATCTCCCGGCACCGGCGCGCGGCGCGGATGCTGCGGGCCCGTCCCGAGGCCGCGGCGCGACACCTGGCCGAGGCCCGCGACTGGGCGGGCGCGGCCAACGCGTGGCTGGCAGCCGCACACGTCGCCCACCTCGGGTTCGCCCACACCGACGCCGAGCAGCTGATCGCGCAGGCCGTGGAGGCGGCGCGGACGGTCGGCGACCCGGAGCGGCTCGCCGAGGCGCTGATGCGGCACGGGCGCGCCCGCGGCGAGCTCGGCCGCTACGACCAGGCCCGCGCGGACCTCGAGGAGGCCCTCGCGCTGGCCCGCGACATCGGCGACTCCGAGCTCGAGGCGCGCATCCTCGAACAGCTGGGTTGGACGGCGCTCTACGCCCGCGACGCGATGGCCGCCGTCGACCTCGCCGAACAGGCCACCGAGCTCGCCGAGTCCGCCGCCGCCGCCCCCGGCGCCCTACCCAGCGCCACCCTGCTCCTCGGCCGCGTCCGGCACTGGGACGGCGACTACGCCGGCGCCGGCACCGCCTACGAACAGGTGCTGGGCTCCTCCCCCGGCGACCCCACCACCGCGGTGGCGCTCGCGTACCGCGGTGCGCTGCTGCAGCACATGGACCGCTTCACCGAGGCCAAGACCGTCCTCGCCCGCGCCGCCGCCCTCTGCCGCCGCA
>NZ_BPRG01000104.1:0-203 GCF_036984265.1 Pseudonocardia sp. D17
GGGTGGCCGCCGAGCGCGGTGTGGGGCCGGTGATGGTTGTAGCCGTGTAGCCAGGCCGGTAGCGAGGCGACACGCTCGGCGGAGGAGTTGTAGACCGCGGCGTAGGCCCATTCGACGGCGAGGGTGCGGTTGAAGCGTTCGGCTTTGCCGTTGGTCCACGGGCAGCGGGCTTGGTGGGGCGGTGGGCGATGCCGAGCTCGGCG
>NZ_BPRG01000105.1:0-1155 GCF_036984265.1 Pseudonocardia sp. D17
GGGGGAGTGTCTGATCTTCGGTGTAACTGGTCTGTAGCTCCGGGCGTGTCCCGGGGGAAGGACCAGCGATGACGGACACGATCGAGCCTGTGCCAGATCGGATCGATCAGGAGCAACTCGCCCAACAACTCGTGGAGGCAGCCCGGGCCGAGGGCGTGGAGCTCGTCGGCCCGAGCGGGCTGCTCACCGGGTTGACCAAGACGGTGCTCGAGACCGCCCTCGAGGCGGAGATGAGCGAGCACCTGGGCTATGACCGCCACGACCGGGCCGGGCGTGACTGCGGGAACTCCCGCAACGGCACCCGCACGAAGACCGTGCTCACTGAGATCGGGCCGGTCGAGATCGAGGTGCCGCGCGACCGCGACGCCAGCTTCGACCCGGTGATCGTGCGCAAGCGGCAGCGCCGCCTGGATGGGATCGACGAGATCGTGCTGTCGCTGACCGCCCGCGGACTGACCACCGGCGAGGTGGCCGCGCACTTCGCCGAGGTCTACGGCGCGAAGGTCTCCAAGGACACCATCTCGAAGATCACCGACAAGGTCCTCGAAGAGATGGGTGAGTGGCAGAACCGGCCCCTCGACGCCGTCTACCCGGTGATCTTCATCGACGCCCTGTACGTCAAGGTCCGCGACGGGCAGGTCACCAACCGGCCGTTCTACGTCGTCATCGGCGTGACCGTGGACGGGCACCGCGACATCCTCGGCATCTGGGCCGGCGAAGGCAGCGCCGGTGGGGAGGGCGCGAAGTTCTGGCTCCAGGTGCTCACCGAGGTCAAGAACCGCGGCGTCGCCGACGTGTGCATCGCCGTCTGCGACGGCCTCAAAGGGCTGCCCGAGGCGATCACCACCGCCTGGCCGGCCACGGTGGTGCAGACCTGTGTGCTGCACCTGATCCGCAACACCTTCCGCTACGCCAGCCGCCGCTACTGGGAGCAGATGGCCAAGGACCTCCGCCCGGTCTACACCGCCCCGACCGAGGCGGCCGCCGAGGCACGCTTCGCCGAGTTCACCGACACCTGGGGCGGGCAGTACCCGGCGATCATCGCGCTCTGGCGCTCGGCCTGGTCGGAGTTCGTGCCGTTCCTGGACTATGACGTGGAGATCCGCAAGGTCATCTGCTCCACCAACGCCATCGAGTCGCTCAACGCCCGCTACC
>NZ_BPRG01000106.1:0-3426 GCF_036984265.1 Pseudonocardia sp. D17
AACCTGCCCTTCGGGAAAGCGCACATGTTCGACCGAACCTGTGTCAGGTCGCGCCGAAACATCACGGGTTCGGCAGCCGGCCGGCGTCGACGTGGTCGGCCAGATAGATCAGTGGGGACTGCGGGTCCATCCCGAACGCGGCCGCGACGAGCTTGGGGTCCATGACGTTGACCAGGTCGACCAGCCGGGTGCTGCGGATCATGCGGGGCGCGGCGCCGCAGGGGTCGAGGACGTGGCTGAGATAGGCCGTCGACGCCGCACGGCGCCCGGCTTTGGTGCCCTTGGTGACGATGACGTGCGGATTGTCGGTTCGCTGCTGCGCGCGGTGGGCAAGGCAGCGCTGCAGCACCGACCAGCTGGCCGGGTCGAGCGGGACCGGGTGCGGCCGCCGGCCCAGCCGCACTGCTCGGGCGTGTTCATCGACGTCATCGATCAGCATCAGGCGCATTTCCTGGCTGGACGCGCCATGCAACAGCGCGAGCATCCCGACCAGTGCCTCATGCGGATGCACCCCGTCGCCGGCGGCAGAATCCGCGCTGAGGTCGGTGGTCCACCGCCGAAACAGCGATCGTTGCTCGGCGAGGGTCAGGGTCGACCCGCGGAAAGCGCTGGGCTCGGAGGCCGACAGATCTCGGGCGGGATCGACGAGGATCAGCCGGCGCGCGCGGGCGAAGCGGAAGAACTGGCGCAGCACGACCAGCCGCCGCTTGCGCGAGGCCGGCATGCCGGCCAGGAACGCCTCGATGTCGCCGATGTCGACCAACTCCCACCCGTGCTTGCCACGCTGCTCGATCAGGAACTGAGCGAGGTCGCCCACGATGGTCAGCGCCGTCTCGACGGTGTGGTCACTGCGCGCTCGGGTTCCGGCGCGACGCGCGCGTTCACGCGCATGCAGCATCTTCTCGCAGAACCCGGCCACCGCCGGCCGCAACGGTGCAGGGACCCGGTCGACACGGCGCCGCCGCCGCCCGGCGGCGAGCTGTTCGGGATGGTCGGTGGCCAGGGCGAGCTGGTGGTCGGTGAAGAAATCCTCGAGCACCCGCGCGAGCGGGCCCATGGAGCGTCCTGGGCGGCGGGCTCGGTCCAGCACCGCCGCCGGCAGATTGGAGTGCTCATCGGCCAGCAGTCGCCCCAGCTCGGTGATCAGCATGCAGGCCCGGCTGGGGCAGTAGCGCGAGGCAACGTGAGCGGTGAACGACTCGAGCCAGTCGGGCGGGCTCGCCAGCCGCTCGGCCAACGCCTCGGCGCGGATGAACGGCCGAGCGGGGTGTCGCTGCCAACACGCCGAGCACAGCCCGAGACCGGCATGGCGGCGCACCCGACCGCAGCCAGCGCAGGGGCGCGGCGGCTGGGGCCCTGGCTGCGGGCGTGAGCAGTGGCCACACCATCCCGTCGCCGCGCGCAAGTGGCCGAGCCTGGCGCAGCGCGGGCAGATCTGCATCGCGGCCGCCCGCTGATCGGTGCGCCGGCAGGTCTTGCACAACGTCTCGGTGGCCGAACGGCGCGGCCTGTCGCAGCGTCGGCAGCGGCGTGAGCACAACACGCACCGGCCAGTGTCTGCCTGCAGGACACGCTGGTTCCCGCAGGCCGGACAGGGCTCCTTAGCTGCATTCTCACGAACCCGCCGGGAACAACGACAGCATCGTGGCTGATCCAGCAGCCCGACGGGCGCGCCGCAGTCGGCGCAGTCACGCTGCTTCTTACCCACGACCTCGCCAACCTGGTCGATCGTGTCGGGCTCGCCGTCGTCCCCGCAGTCGTTCTCGTGGTCCGGTCACATCGGCGGCAGGGATCGACCACCGGTCCCGGATGCTCGAGGACCGTCGAGGGCTGTCGGACGAGTCGGCGCGACCGGTCGCTCGACCGGAGTGGTGTCGATCTCGAACAGGTCGTCGGGAGTGCACTGCAGAGCAGTGCACAGCGCGATCAGCGTCGAGAGCTTGATCTGGCTGGGTTCCTTGGTGAACAACGCCGACACCGACGCCGCGGACATCTCCACGCCAGCCCGCTCCCCGAGCAGCCGACGCAGTTGCGTCCCGGTCCAGACCTCGCGCTGCGCCGCGGCCATCCGCAGCCGCCACCGAATCCTCATCGCCGTTCATCCTCACCGGCGCGCTCGACAGGCTCGTCGGGCCCGCCGAGCTCGGACAGCGTGGTGGACACCGCGCGTCGATATGCATCCTCGATGAACGTCGCCGAGGGGCGGACATACCGCATCGTCGAGCTGACCGTCCAATGCCCGAGCAGCTGCTGAATCGCGACCAGGTCCACGCCGCGCTCATAGTTGTGGGTTGCGCACGCTCGCCGCAGCGCATGCGGGCTGAACCACTCCCCGGCCGCGCGGCCTTCCAGCTCCATCAACCGGCGCAGCCGGTTGCGGATCGTCCCCCGATGCAGGCTGCCGCCGGACTCGTCGGCGAACAGCACCGGTGAGTCGGGGAACTTGCCGCGCACGTCGTTGAGGAACCACCGCAGCACCAGGTCCAGGCCATCGAGCATCGGGACCCACCGCGGCCGCGGACCTGATGTCCTCGCTGCCTTGCCGAACCGGACATGCAGCTTCCCGAACGGCCCGCGGTTGAAGTGCACATCCGCCACATCGAGCAGCGAGGCCTCCTCCGAGCGCAAGCCAGCGTGATAGAGCGTCCGGAACAACGCGTAGTCCCGCGCGGCCGGCGCATACTTGCGGGCGGTCGCGATCCGGCCCTTCAGGAACTCGAAGAACTGCCCGACCCGTTCCGGGGTCGGCGGCGGCATCGAGTCCGGCGAGTCGTCCCCGACATGGCGGGATGCGTTGAACTCATCCACCGGGCAGACCAGCGAGACACCGAACCAGGCCTGGATCTCGGCGGCCTTGCGCACCTGCAGGAACCGGTGGAAGCCCTTGAAGATCTGCACATAGTCACGGCGGGTCGACGCCTTCCGACCCGCAATGGCCAGATCGCCCACGACCCGATCGACGTCCTCAGGCGTCACCTCCCACGCCGGGCGGCCCAACGCCGTCAGCGTCCGCTCCAGCAACCCGAAGTCGTTCTCGATCGTCACCGGGCTGAACCCACGCGCCCGCCACGACGCCACGAACGCCTCGACGCACTCGCCCTGGAACTCCCACGGATCCGTCGTCGCCGGCGCCGCTACCGACGCAGCACCCGCGATCACTGTCAGCCGCCGCGTCACCCGCACACCCTCTTCGCACCTGAATGATTAAGGCAGCGCCTAACATAGCGATCTCCCACCTGGAAGATCCACAGGGCCCATCCAGGGCGCATCGGTGCAGGCACGAGCACAGATCCGGCTACACGAACAAGTGCCAGCCCCAGATCGCTGGGGCGAGACCTTCTCCGACGACGTCGTCGCCGCAGCCATGATCGACCGCCTCGTCCACCACGCCGAGGTCCTCACCCTCACCGGCGACTCCTACCGCAC
>NZ_BPRG01000107.1:0-71996 GCF_036984265.1 Pseudonocardia sp. D17
CGCCCCCGCCGCCGTGCGTGTAGCCGGCCTGCGGGTCGCGCCGGCCGATCCAGAGCTGCAGCTGCTGTCCGTGGTGGACATCGAGCTGGGCGATGACCTGGCCGGCGCCACCGCCCTCGCCGCCGTCCGGGTCGTGCCCGCGCGGTGTTCCGCCCTGGGACCCGGTGACGATCGCGGTGAGCCGGGAGATGCCCGGCGGGACGGTCACCGTGGGCAGCTCGCCCGATCCGGTGTAGGTGCAGCTCGTGGACGACGCGAGATCGCACGGCGCGGACGTCTGCGCCGCGGACGTCACGGGCAGGGGCACCGGAAGGGTTGCGGCGGACGCGGTGGGCGCCTCCAGCCCGGCCGCCGCCAGGATCACCGACGCGGTCACGACGGCCACTCGAAGCGCTGCGCTCATCGCCCGACTCCGCTCGGCTTGTGAACGCGCCCCCGGCACGCTTGGCGGAACGATAGGGCGTTGCCGCCGGTGGGAGCACTCGCGTTCACACCAACGAGTGGCGGGTCCATGGCTGCCATCCGGGTGCCCGGGCTCGCCGGCTCCACCACCCCGAGGGGACCTTCGGATGCTCGTCAGGCTTCGGCGACCAGGACGACCCCCGGACCGATCTCCCCCTCGGCGGGGAGCCGGAGCTCGGCTTTCGGCGTCAGGCCCGTCTGCTCGATCAGGGCGAGCAGCTGGTCGGGCTGCCAGAGGTGGGTCGTCCAGCGCACCGCGACGCCGCCGTAGGCCTCGGTGCGCTGGACGTCGCCGTCGCCGACGTGCGTCGCGACGATCAGCTGACCGCCGGGCACGAGCGCTCTCGCGAAGGCCGACAGGACCTGGGGGAGGACGTCGCGGGGGAGGTTGAACAGCGACCACCAGCCCAACAGGCCGCCCCACGACGCCTCGGCGAGGTCGAGGTCGGTGGCCGAGCCGACGCCGAACGTGCACTCCGGGTGCAACCGGCGCGCGTGCTCGATCATGCGGGGGGACAGATCGACCCCTGAGACGTCGAGGCCGCGTTCGGCCAGGTAGGCGGTGATCGTGCCCGGTCCGCACCCGACGTCGAGCACCGGACCCAGACCTCGGACCGCGTCGGCGAAGACGTCCATCGCGGCGCGCAGCCACGGCTGGTGGCGGATGTCGCCGAGGCTCGTCGTCGCGATCATGTCCACGTAGTTGTCCGCCACCCGGTCGTAGGAGTCGCGGACGACGTCGAGATCGGCAGGCTGTGTCAGGGAGGGCACGGGGACAGGGGTATCACCCGGGCCCGACGGTTCCGCCGCCCCGCGCCCGCAGCGTCAGCACGGTGATCTCCGGCGGCGACCCCACGCGCACGGGCGGGCCCCAGAACC
Organism: Pseudonocardia sp. D17; assembly: GCF_036984265.1. Classification (NCBI taxonomy): domain Bacteria; kingdom Bacillati; phylum Actinomycetota; class Actinomycetes; order Pseudonocardiales; family Pseudonocardiaceae; genus Pseudonocardia; species Pseudonocardia sp. D17. The sequence continues at coordinate 1,342 of NZ_BPRG01000107.1, forward strand.
CGACGCCGCGCGTCACGTAGAGCCAGGTGCGTCCGACGCGGGTGAGCCCGGCGAGAACGGGCTGGTCGATCAACGCGACGGTCGTCAGCGGCCAGAGCTGGCCGCCGTGGGTGTGCCCGGAGATCTGCAGGTCGACGTCGGCGCGCGCGGCCTGGTCGACCATGACGGGCTGGTGGGTCAGCAGCACGACGGGCTCGTCGGGGCCGCGGCCGGCGAGCGCGGCGTCGAGGTCGAACCCGTGCCCCGGGACGTCGAAGCGGGCGGCCGTGCGGTCGTCGCAGCCCGCGATGTGCAGGACGGCGCCGCCGCGGCGGACGGTGACGCGTTCGTTGCGCAGCACCCGGACGCCGAGCGTCGGCAGGTGCTCCACCCATTGCGCCGCACCGGAGTAGTACTCGTGGTTGCCGGTGACGAAGTAGGCAGGAGCCTGCAGGTCGCGCAACGGCTCGGCGTAGGGGCCGAGCGTCGCGACGTCGCCGTCGACGAGGTCTCCGACGATCGCGACGGCGTCGGGCGCGGCGGCGTTGATCGTCGCGACGAACCCCGCGAGATCGGCGCGGCCGACCAGCGGCCCGAGATGGACGTCGCTGATCGCGGCGATGGTGAACCCGTCGAAGGCGGGGTCGAGGCGGTCGAGCAGCAGTTCACGCCGTTCGGTGCGGACCCGGCGGGCGGCGACGGCCCCGTAGGTCACCGTCCCGAGCGCGACGACGGCCGCCGTCCCCGCGAGCACCCGGGAGAGGAAGCGGCGTCGTTCCGGGTCGGGGGCGCGGCCCGCGGCGCGCAGCCCGAGCCGGACCAGCTCGCCGACGACCAGCACACACGTCGCGTAGAGGACGACGGCGAGCCACAGGTAGCCGGCCGTGTGCAGCGGCCGCGCGGCGCCGGGGTCGAGCGCACGCTGGGTGGTGAACGCGGCCGCGACGGCGAGGCCGAGCAGCACGATCACCGTCGCTCCGATGCGCCGGGCCCGCCTGCCGTCGAACACGTCGTGCACGGCGCGCCGGTACAGGTACACGTGCGTCACGACGACCAGGAGCAACGTGAGCACGGCGAACACCGGATGATCCTCGCGTATCCACCACGTTGCGGCGAGCTCGACGGGTCGGGCCTACGCTCGCCGGACATGACGACCGTCGCGTTGCTCGGCACCGGGATCATGGGCGCGGGCATGGGCCACAACATGCTCGCCGCCGGCCTCGACCTGCGGGTGTGGAACCGCACCGCAGCGAAGACGAAGCGGCTGGAGGACGAGGGCGCGCAGGCCTTTGCCGAACCGGCCGACGCGGTGCGGGGCGCCGACGTCGTCGTCACGATGCTGGGCGACGCCGACGACGTCCGGGCGGTCATGGACCGGGCAGCCCCCGGCCTCGCCGAGGGGCAGGTCTGGGCGCAGATGACGACGGTCGGCGTCGAGCCCGTCGGGACGCTCGCCGAGTTCGCCCGCGAGCACGGCCTGGTGTTCCTCGACGCGCCCGTCCTCGGCACCCGTGCGCCCGCGGAGAGCGGCCAGCTGCAGGTGTTCGCGGCCGGACCGGCGTCGGCCCGCGAGGCGATCACGCCGGTGTTCGACGCCGTCGGCAGGCAGACCGTCTGGCTCGGCGACGACGGGGCGCAGGCGGCGGCCAGCCGGTTCAAGCTCGTCGCCAACAGCTGGGTGCTCGCGATCACGGCCGCCACCGGCGAGACGCTGGGACTGGCGAAAGGGCTGGGTGTCGACCCGCAGACGTTCCTCGACGCCATCGAGGGCGGCCCGCTCGACCTGCCCTACCTGCGGGCCAAGGCCAAGGCGATCCTCGACGACGACTGGACGCCCAGCTTCTCGGCGGCCAACGCGGCCAAGGACGCGGGGCTGATCGTGGACGCCGCGACCGCCGTCGGTATCCGGCTCGACGTCGCCGCCGCCACCCGCGACCGGCTGCTGCGGGCCTGCGACCTCGGGCACGCCGACGACGACATGGCCGTCGCGTACCTGGCCGGGTTCCCGGACGGCCACCCCACCAGCGATTCCGACGAGTAGCGCACAGACGCCTCTCAGGCGCCTCTCAGAAGTCCGGTTCAGACTGGTCTCATGCGAATCCTCGTCGTGGACGACGACCGGGCCGTCCGTGAGTCACTGCGGCGCTCGCTCGCGTTCAACGGCTACACCGTCGAGCTCGCGGGCGACGGCCAGGCCGCCCTCGACGCGCTCCAGGCCTCGCGCCCCGACGCGATGGTCCTCGACGTGATGATGCCGCGGCTCGACGGCCTCGAGGTCTGCCGACGGATGCGTGCCGCGGGCGACGAGCTGCCGATCCTCGTCCTCACCGCCCGCGACGCGGTGTCCGACCGGGTGGCCGGGCTCGACGCCGGCGCCGACGACTACCTGCCGAAGCCGTTCGCGCTGGAGGAGCTGCTGGCGCGGCTGCGGGCGTTGCTGCGCAGGCGCACGCCCGACGAGATCGCGGCGGCCGCCGCGGGTGCGAGCAAACCGCTGGAGTTCGCCGACCTGTCGCTGGACCCCGACACCCGTGACGTCCGCCGCGGCGACCGGCCGATCAGCCTGACCCGCACCGAGTTCTCGCTGCTGGAGCTGCTCCTCGCGCACCCACGCCGGGTGCTGACCCGCGCGCAGATCCTCGAGCAGGTCTGGGGCTACGACTTCCCGACCACCGGCAACGCGCTCGAGGTCTACATCGGCTACCTGCGTCGCAAGACGGAGGCGGGCGGCGAGCCCCGGCTCATCCACACCGTCCGCGGGGTCGGCTACGTGCTGCGCGAGTCGCCGCCGTGAGCCGCGCCGGGGTCGCCGACCGCGTCGCCCCGGCCACCAGGAAAACTGCGTCGGTGCGCACCCGGCTGCCTGCGCTCGAACGCATCTCGCTGCGCGCGCGCATCGGGATCCTCGCGGCGCTCGTCGCCGCGGCGGCGGTCGTCCTGGTGTCGGTCGCGGCGTTCCTCATCGTGCGCGCCAACATCCTCGCGACGCTCGACGACAACCTCCTGCAGCGGGCGTCGGCCGCGGCGCAGAGCGAGCTGGCCGACCCCGCGTCGCTCGCGGGCATCCCGCCCGAGGTGCTCGGCGCCGCCGACATCCGGATCGCGCTCCTGCAGACGGGCGGGGCGGGCATCCCCAAGGCCCTCTCGGCCGAGGGACCCGCGTCGGCGCCGCCGTTGGGGGACGACGAGATCGCCGTCGCGCGCGGCGAGGATCCCTACTCCGTGCGGACCGCCGACTCGCCCGACGGCGCCTACCGCGTCGTCGCCGTGCAGGCCGGGCAGGGTCGCGCGCTGGTCATCGGGCAACGTCTCGCCCCGACCCAGGAGGTCCTCACCAAGCTCGGCATCGCGCTGCCGATCATCGGCGCGCTCGGCGTCGGGGTGGCCGCGGCGGCCGGCGTCGCCGTCGGGCGTGCGGGCATGCGGCCGGTCCAGCGGCTCACGAACGCGACCGAACGCATCGCCGCGACCGGCGAGCTCGACCCCATCCCCGTCAGCGGGTCCGACGAGCTCGCCCGCCTCACCCACAGCTTCAACGAGATGCTCGGCGCGCTGGCGGCGTCGCAGGAGCAACAGCGCCGACTGGTCGCCGACGCCGGGCACGAGCTGCGGACACCCCTGACCTCGTTGCGCACCAACCTCGAGCTGCTGGCGGCGGCCGACCAGCCGGGCGCGCCGCTCCTCCCGGAGTCCGACCGCGTCGAGATACTCGACGACGTGCGCGCCCAGGTCGCCGAGCTGTCCCAGCTGGTCGGCGACCTCGTGGAGCTCGCCCGCGACGACCCTCCGCGCGTGATGGCCGAGCCGGTCGAGCTGACCGACGTCGTCGAACGGGCGCTGGAGCGCGCGCGGCGGCGGGCGGGGGACGTCGAGTTCGACGTCACGCTGGTGCCGTGGACGACGGTCGGCGACGCGACCGCCCTGGAACGCGCCGTGCTCAACCTGCTCGACAACGCCGCGAAGTGGAGCCCGCCCGGCGGCCACGTCCGGGTCGAGATGAAGCCGATCGACGACTGGACGGTCGTGCTGGAGGTCGCCGATCGCGGACCCGGTATCGCCGACGAGGACCTGCCGCACGTGTTCGACCGCTTCTACCGGGCCGACGGTGCCCGCACCATGCCCGGCTCCGGGTTGGGGCTGGCGATCGTCCGGCAGGCGGCCGGACGGCACGGGGGAGCGGTGTGGGCGGGGCGGGCGCCCGAGGGTGGCGCGTTGCTGGCCCTGCGGTTGCCCGGCAGGCGGCCGCCGGACTGAGCCGTGCAGTGCCGGTCTCGCGCTCGGCGGCGGGCGACCCGTCGCGGCGCGCGGGGCGTCGAGGGCTCATAGGCTGTCCCCAGGTTCGCGACACGGGGGCACCAACATGGCGAATGACGGGGCCGGGGCGTCCGGTCCGCACCGGGACGATCCTGCGGCCGGCCCGCAGGTGCCCGGGGACCCGACGCCGCCCGAGGGGACCCCTTCGGCCCCGGCCGGCCCTGCCGACGGCACGCACGCGCCCGCGCACGCCATGGGGGTGCCGCGGCCCGATCCCGATCCCGTGACGCCTCCGTCGGGGGCAGCGGTCGTGGGGCCGCCGGCCGGGGTCGCGGAGTCCGGCGTCCCGCCGGCCGGGGTCCCTGATCGAGGGAGCGCGTCAGGTTCGGCAGGTGCGGGGTCGTCGCCGGATGGTGCGACGACGGTCGAGCCGGACCCGGTCCCCCCGGGCGTGGGTGAGCCCGGTGCCGGGGTCGACCTGTTCGCCGAATCCGATGCCGCGGGAGTCACCGGAGCCGCGGCGGCCGTCGATCCGCACGCGTCCGGGGCGTCGTCGGCGGCGGACGCGGGCGTGAGCCGCTCGGAGCGGACCGGCCCGACGTCGCCCGTCGCGGCACCGGCCCAGCCGCCCGACGCCGCCCCCGGCCGTGCCGAGGCGCCGCAGCGACCATGGAACGCGCAGCCACCGGCGTCGCAGCCCGGGCCGTGGCCGACAGGTCCGGCACGGCCCGGGTCGTGGCCGACCGGTACCGCGCAGTCGGGGGCGTGGCCGTCGAGTTCGTCGCAACCCGTTGCGGCGCAACAGGGCGGTCGGCCCGACGACACCGTGCACCTGTCATCCGGACCCCGGCATGCCGGGCCGCAGCCGCCGTGGACCGCGGGCGACCAGAGCACGCGCACCCCGCCCGAGCCGGGCCGTCGACGCGGCGGGCTGATCGCGGGGCTCGTCGCGGCGCTCCTGGTCGCCGCCCTGCTGGGCGGGGGGGTCGGCGGCTGGGTCGGCTACCGGTTGGCCGACCGCGGGCAGCCGCCCGCGGCGTCGGGAAGCGTGCTCGACCAGCCACTGCCCGACGTCGACGCGAACCCCGCCGCCGCAGGTCCGGTCGAGGCGGTCGCCGACCGCGTCCTCCCGAGCACCGTCCAGCTGCGGGTCACCGGGGTACGGACGGAGGGCGAGGGCTCCGGCATGATCCTCAGCGCCGACGGGCTCATCCTCACCAACAACCACGTCGTCGCCGACGCGGCCAACGGCGGCACCGTCACCGCCGTCTTCCAGGACGGGCGCAGCGCGCCGGCGACGATCGTCGGCCGTGACCCCAGCTCCGACGTCGCGGTCGTCCGCGCGAGCAACGTCTCCGGACTCACGCCGATCGAGCTCGGCAACTCCGACGGCGTGCGGGTCGGCCAGCCGGTCGTCGCGTTCGGGTCGCCGCTCGGGCTCGGCGGCACTGTCACCACGGGCATCATCAGCGCACTCGACCGGGCCGTCGGCGTCGGCGGCGACGCGCTGTCGGGGTCCGACCCCACCGTCTTCAGCGCCCTGCAGACCGACGCGGCGATCAACCCCGGCAACTCCGGCGGCCCGCTCGTCGACATGCAGGGCCGGGTCATCGGCATCAACTCCGCGATCGCGACGACGGGCTCACAGGGTGGCTCGATCGGCGTCGGCTTCGCCATCCCGGTCAACTCCGCGAAGCGGATCGCGCAGGAGCTGGAGACGACGGGCCGCGCCACCCGCGCCGTCCTCGGCGTCGGGGTGGCCGACGACCAGACGATCACCGGCGCCCGCATTCAGAGCGTCGTGCCCGGTGGGCCCGCGGACGCGGCGGGGATCAGGCCGGGCGACGTCGTCGTGAAGTTCGGTCAGAAGCAGATCGTGACGGGTCTGGACCTGCAGGCACAGATCCGTTCCGCGGCGCCCGGCGCGGTGCTGCCGGTGCAGCTGAGCGACCGGACGGTGCAGGTCACGCTGGGTTCGGCGACCGGATGACCGACACCCGTACCGGCTCCCGGACCCTGCGCGCCGCCGGATCCGGGGCGCGCGGAGCGTCCCGCTACGGTGACCATATGGAGATGGCGCCACCCCAGATCGGCCGGGCCCTCGTCGTGATCGTCGACGACCGCGCGAGCCACGGCGAGCGGGAGGACGCGACGGGTCCGCTCGTCACCGAGCTGCTCGAGGAAGCGAACTTCGTCGTCGACGCGGTGGTGATCGTTCCCGGCGAGTCCGTCGCCATCCGCAACGCGCTCAACACCGCGGTGATCGGCGGCGTCGACCTCGTCGTGACCGTCGGCGGCACCGGCGTCTCGCCGCGCGACGTCACGGCCGACGCCACCGCCGGTGTGCTCGACCGTCCGATCCCGGGCATCGCCGAGGCCCTGCGTGCCTCCGGGCTCGCCGCCGGCGCCGTCGACGCGGGGTTGTCGCGCGGGCTGGTGGGCGTCTCGGGCAGCACACTCGTCGTGAACCTCGCGTCGTCGCGAGCCGCGGTGCGCGACGGCATGGCCACCCTCACCCCGCTGGTCACCCACGTCATCGCGCAGCTCTCGGACCTGGATCCCGACTAGGGGTCCGACGGATCGCCGTCGATGGGCTCGGTGATCCGGGCGGTTCGTGGCAGGGCGGAGCCGGGTCGGCGTACACGGTCGTGTTCGGGCCCGGCGGGGCCCGCCCAGTGGCTCGGCGACCCGCGTCGACCCGCGCGCCCGCAGCCACCTCGGCGCCCTACACCTCGCCGCCCTACACCTCGCCGCCCTACACCTCGCCGCCCTGCGCACCCGGCTTCCATGACCCGGCGGACACGTCCTGGAGGTCGATGACGACCTTCCCGTGCACGTGGCGGCCCGCCTGGAGCTCGACCGCGGCGCGGATCTGCTCGACCGGGAAGCGTGCGGCGATCGGCACCCGCAGGCGGCCCGCCGCAACCTGCCCGGCGATGTCGTCGAGGGCGCTGCGAGGAGCATTGGCGCCGTTCGCCGCCGTGATCCCGTCGATCCGGGTGGCGATGGTGGTGATGCGCTCGTCGGGCACGCCGAGCTCGCGTGCCGCGTGCGCCGTGTCCGTCCCGTGCAGGTCCATGGCCGCGGTGACGCCGGCGGGAGCCAGCGCTCGGACCCGCTCGACCAGGCCGTCGCCGTAGGCGACCGGCTCCGCCCCGAGGGCGCGCAGGGCATCGGCGGAGGTTGCCGACCCCGTCCCGATCACCCGCGCGCCGGCGAGGCGCGCGAGCTGGACGGCGAACACGCCGACCCCGCCTCCCGCGCCGCCGATGAGCACCGTGTCACCCGGACCCGGGTGGACCACGGCGAGAGCCGCGGCCGCCGTGCGGCCCGCGATGGCGAGGGTGGCAGCAGTGTGGTCGTCGACGCCGGCCGGGGTGCGGTGCGCCTCGCCGCCCACCGCGATGGGCCCCGCCTCGTCCACGACGACATAGTCGGCGACCGCGCGGGACAGGACGCCACCGAACACCCGGTCTCCGACCGCGAACTCGCTCACGCCGTCACCGACCTGGTCCACGATCCCGGCGTAGTCGGTGCCGAACCCGCACGGCAGGCTCAGGCCGAATCGCGCGGCGGTCTCCGCGTCGGAGGTCATGAACCAGTCCATCGGGTTCAGGCCGGCCGCGGTGACCCGCACGCGGATCTGTCCCGGACCGGGCTGCGGCACGGGTACCTCGCGGACGCTCAAGGCCTCCGGTCCGCCGAACGACTCGAACCGGACCGCCCGGCCCGTGGTCGTCGATGTGATGACGCTCGGTTCTTCCATGCTCCCTCGTCTCCGTAGCAGCGCGTGAAACGTCGACGGATCACGCTCGTCCCCGTGATCTCAACGTAGCGGAAGCGGATAGTCATCCGCTTTTGCTGCTGCAAGGACCCGGAGACCGTGCCCGGCAAACTGGCTGGCTCTCGAAACCGTGAGTGGCGATGGTCGCTCTAGCGACCATCGCCACTCACGAGGGTTTCGGCGCGGGTGGCGACCCCGGAGGTCACCGGGTGCGACCAGGGCAGCGGCTGTCGGGGTCGGCCGTCGGCCTCAGGGCCGGTCGGCTCCGGGGCTGCCCGCAGTCCTCGATCCCCGCGGTCGGGAGGCCGGCCGCTCGCCTGCACGGGACGGCCGGGCTCGACGAGGCCGGCCGCATGCGGCGTAGCGTCGTCGAACGCGGCTTCTGCCGATTCGACACCAGCGGCGCCCGGCAACCAGGCCTGCACGTCGGCTCGTCGCCCTGCTCGCCCGGCTTTGATGCTCCGTCCGACACTCCCCGTGGCGGCTGGTGGATCACCGTCGTGATCCGGGCCATTCCTTGCGAGGCGGAAGCGATCTCGCACAACGGACCCGAGTGTCTTCGGGCTCGGTGACGCCGTGCCGAGCGGCGCCCGAGCGCCGAGCCCCGCGGCGAGTGATCGGACCTCCCGGGTGACGATGTCGCGGCGACCCGAGCGCCGCCGCTCATCCCCGCCGGGCGAGCCCCCGATCAGGTCGTGGGGTCCGAGCCGGCGGGACGGTCGTCCGCCGACGACTTCGTCGCCGACGACGGGTCTGCGCCCGTGTTCGTCTGCGTGCTCCCGGCGGTGCCCGGCGTCGACACCGGACCCGTCGGCGCGGCAGGCTCGCTCGCCGCGGTTCCGGGTGTCGTCGTCGAGCCGGGCGTCGTCGAGCCGGCCGTCGCCGCGGTTCCGGGCGTTGGTGCGGGGCCGGGCGTCGATGCAGAGTCGGGCGTCGTTGCAGAGCCCCGGGTCGGCGCGGCTCCGGGCGGCGCGGTGTCCGCGTCCGCTGCGTCGGCAGCCCCCGCCGGGCCGCGCCGCGCCGCCGCGGCGGTGCGGTCGATGACGTCCCCGACGACGCTGCTCACCGAGTCGAGCTGGTCGTGGAAACGGCCGCCGGTGGCCTTGTCGACCTTCTGCTTGGCCTGGTCCAGGTACGGGCCGGCCTTCCTGCTCGCCTGGTCGAGATAGGGCGACGCCTTCTCCCGTGCCTGGTCGATGTAGGGCCCGGCCTTCCGCTTCGCGCTCTCGACGTGCGGCGCCGCCTTGCCCGCGGCTTCCTTCGCATACGGCGTGGCGCGCTCGATGACTTCCTCGACGATCTCGACAGCCTTGTCCAACAGTCCCATGTGGTCCCCCGATCCCTGGCCGGGCGCGACCGAGGCCCGGTCCGTCCATGGTGGCATCAGGAAGGCCGTTCCCGCAGGGCAGCGGCGTCGCGGGGCGTCGCGGTGGCACGATGGAGGCATGGCCGAGCTCTCCGAGCAGATGCGCCGCCGGATCGAGGAGATCTTCGGCGACGTTCTGCCCGCGACGACCCGTGACGAACGCGGGGAGGACGAGCCGCGTCGCGACGACGAGGGCGACGAGTGGCTGCGCGCCAACCGGCCGCCGCACCACGACCGCGACTGACCCGGATCCGGGTCGCGACTCGCGCGGATCCCGCTTGACGTCACGAGCGCGCCTGCCGGGGAGTCCCATCCGCGATCGGGCGGGTTGACCGGCACGAACGCCGTGGACGCGGCCGCGGGAATGCGAGGGGAGCCGGTCCATCGCAGCGGTATGCGCACACCCCGCTCACATGTCTGCTCGCCCGCTGCTCCGCGTGAACGCTGACGGCCGAGGAGAGCGCGACGCGCCCTGCTCGACGGTCGGGCGGCTGCTGGGTCGAGTCCACCGCGCGGGAGGCCCGGGCCGGCGCAACCTCACCGTCGTCGAGCGTGCCGAGGACAGCAGCCAGGTTGCGGCCGTCTGACGGGACGCAACCTCAGGGTCGTCGAGCGCGGCGAGGCGAGCACCCAGGTTGCGCTCGTCCGACGGGGCGCAACCTCACTGTCGTCGGGAGCGCCGAGGAGAGCAGCCTGATTGCGGCCGTCCGACGGGGGCAACCGCTGCAAGGTCCGGTCGCGGACTACGGCGGGTCGGCGTGTGCCGCGTGGAGCAGTGCGTCCGTGACGGCCGTGATGCCGGGGTGGAGGGGCCCCGGACGGCGGGCGAGGATCATCCGTCGGGACTCCTGCGGCTCGCCCCGCACCGCGACGACCCGCACGTCCGGTGGCAGCGCGGGCAGCGCCACCGGGGCGAGGGTGGTGATCGCAAGGTTCGCCGCCACCAGCCGGAGCTTGGCGTGCCAGTCCCGTACGACGTAGCGGACGTCCGGCCGCTCGGCCAGGCCGGGCCAGGCTCCGAGCATCGGCTCGGCGGCGTCCGACCGCGACGCCACCCAGACCTGACCCACCAGCTCTCCGACCTCGACCGCGCGCCGTCCCGCGAACGGGTGTCGTGGGCCGACACCGAGGACCAGCTCCTCCTCGCCGAGCAATGTCACCTCCAGGCCCGGCGACTCGGCGTCCGGCGGGCGGAACGGCGGGACCTGGGCGAGCACGGCGAGATCGAGCGTGCCGGCGCGCAGCGCACGCGTCAGCGACGGCGTGCTCCCCTCCCGCACCGTGACCAGGAGTGCGCGGGGCAATGCGGCCAACGCCCGGGGCAGCAGGCCGGCGACGGCGCTGCTGAAGGCCCCCAGCCGCACCGGCTCGGGCGTGGCCGGCGATCCCGTGAGCTCGCGCGCGGCCGCGTCGAGCTCGTCGAGGATCCGGACGGCACGGACGAGCAGGCGGTTGCCCTGCGGCGTCAGCGCGACCCCGTCGCTGCGGCGCTCGAACAATGCGCTGCCCGCGACGGACTCCAGGGCCGCGACCTGCCGGGACACGGCCGACTGGGAGTAGCCCAGCGTCCGCGCCGCCGCGCTGAACGACCCCGACTGCGCCACCTCCACGAGGACCCGCAGCCCGGTCGGGGAGAAGTCCGTGGGCATGCGTGAATGGTATGGCAGGTGTGCGTCATTCTCGCTTCCCGCATCACTGGTGCGGATCTAGCGTCGAGGTATGACGACAGGACGCATCGCGCTCGTGACGGGCGCCAACCAGGGCCTCGGCCGCGCACTCGTCGAGGGGCTGGCCGCCCGGATGGGGCCGCGGGACCGCATCCTGCTCACCGGGCGGGACCCCGAACGCGTCCGCGCCGCGGCTGCCTCCGTCGCCCGGGGTGACGCCACGGTCGAGGGCAGGGTGCTCGACGTGCGGGACGTCTCGGTGGTCGCCGGCCTGGCTGCCGAGCTCGGCGGGATCGACATCGTCGTGTCCAACGCCACGGCGCGGATGCGCCCCGAGGACGATCCGGCCGACGTGGTCGACGACGTCGTGAACACCAACGACGTCGCGACGGCCACGGTCCTGCGCGAGTTCGGTCCGCGCCTGCGGCCCGGTGGGCGGCTGATCGTCGTGGCGAGCGCGCTGGGCACCCTGGACAAGCTCGACGAGCGGGTCCGGCCCCGGTTCGCGGCCGCCGCCGACGCCGGGCTCGACGCGGTCGAGGAGCTCGTCGAGCAATGGCGGCTGGCCGTGCACGCCGGCCGGGCCGAGACCGAGGGCTTCGGGCGCTGGCTCAACATCCCGTCGAAGGTCGCCCAGGTTGCCGCGGTGCGTGCGGTCGCGCGAGGGCGCCGGACGGCTGATCTCGCCTCGAACCGGCTGGTCGCCGCGCTCTGCCCGGGGCTGATCGACACCGCGGCGTCCCGACCGTGGTTCGCCGACATGAGCCAGGCCCAGACCCCCGCCGAGGCGGCGAGGTGGCCGGTCGAGCTGGTGCTCGGTGACACCGCCGATCCCGCCTTCCACGGCGAGCTCGTGCAGTTCGGACGGGTGGTTCCGTGGACGACCGGAATCCCGGTGCCCCATCGCGCCGTCGCGTAGGCCCGCTCAGCTCCGGTCGGTGGGGGCGTGCTTGCCCGTCGGCGTGCCGTTCTGGGCGGCGAGCAGGTCGCGGATCTCGGCGAGCAGCTGGACGTCGGTCGGCTCGGCCGGGCCCGCCTCCTCGCCACGCTTGCGGCGCTCCTTGAGGCTCTTGAGCGGCAGCACGATGGCGAAGTAGACGACGGCGGCGACGATCAGGAAGTTGATCGCCGCGGTGATCACGGCTGCGAAGTCGATGTAGGTGCTCGGCTTGCCGGCGATCACCGTGATACCGAGGCCCGTCGCCGTCGGCGGCGTGATGGCGTTGAGCAGGGGTTGAATGATCTTGTCGGTGAACGACGAGACGATGACACCGAACGCGGCGCCGATGACGACTGCGACGGCCAGGTCGACCACGTTGCCGCGCAGGATGAAGTCCTTGAAACCTTTCAGCACGAGCTGCCCCCTTCAGATCATCCGGTTGACGGACGGAGGGTAATGGCGACCTGCTGGGTCAGCGACGCGGCGGCGAGCCGCGTCGCCTGGGCCGGGGGCAGCGCCACCAGGACGAGTCGCCCTTTGGCGGCGCCCGCCACCGGTCCGTTCTCGGCGGGCAGCACGGCCGTGACGGCCGCCGCGGAGGCGAGGACGACGGCCTCGTCGGCGGTGGCACCGGGCGTCACGACATCGACCAGGCTCCCGGGCGTCAGCAGCCCGGCGACCCCCGGATCGGCGAGCCGGACCGGGACGGAGACGGCGTCCGCCCGGCCGGTGGCCACCACGGCCAGCGCGGGACCGACGAGCCGCAGGTCGGTCAACGGCTCACCGGCCCGTGCGGGCCCCGCGAGGACGCGGCCCGTGACATCGGACGGCGCGGCCGCCACGCCGCCCGGGACGAGCCCTTGCGGCCAGGACCGGACGGCGACGTCGGCCGCGGCCAGCGTCGTTCCGGCCGGGAGATCGTGCACCGCGACGACCACGGGAACGCCGGGATCGGCCGCAGGCCGCAGCGCCAGCACCACGGCCGTGACCACGAGCGCACCCGCGATCACCCTGCGGGCCAGCACGGCTCGACGCCACCGGGTGGCGGGCAGCCGTGCGACGAGCGCCCGCCACGGCCGAGGCGGCGAGGCGGAGGGGGCGGGCATGGCGACCTCCCGTCGGGAACCAGAACGGTCCCGACGTTAGGTCGCGAGCACGTGCCGTCGAGCCGGGCGCGGCCGGCCTGTGGACAACTACGCCGCTTGTGGACAGCTCGTCAGGCTGCGGGGCTCGAGCCCGACGACGAGGACGACGACGAGGCACTGTTGGACCCGGACGTCTTGACCAGCTCCCCGTGCTTCGGCGGCTTGCCGGACACGGTCTGCGGGGTCGAGCCCGAGTCGGAGGAGGACGTGGAGGACGACGAGTCGGACTTGGACTCCGACGACGACGCTGCGACGCCGTTGCTGCTGCCGCGGCTGTCCGTGCGGTAGAAGCCGCTGCCCTTGAACACGATCCCGACCGAGGAGAAGACCTTGCGCAGCGGGCCACCGCACTCGGGGCAGACCGTCAACGAGTCGTCGGAGAAGGACTGCACGGCCTCGAACCGGTGGTCACAGGCGGTGCAGGCGTACTGGTAGGTCGGCAAGGGATCCTCCGGAGCTGGCACTCCCACACAGGGACTGCCAATTCTAACCCGGCGACGCGGCCCGCGGCTCGCAGCGTGGTCACGCCGGGAGCAGGGTCACGCCGGTCGCCGGGCGCAGCACGGCGCCGACGCGGACGTCGTGCGGTTCGGCGGGCACCACGTCGAGCAGCTCGTGGTCGTCGACGACGGCCGTGACCAGCGCGTCCGGAGCGGCCAGCGGCAGCGTCCGGTCGTAGTAGCCGCCACCCCGGCCGAGCCGGTGACCGCGACGGTCGACGGCGAGCGCCGGGACGAAGATCACCGCCGCCCTTGTGATACCTGACACACCGAGCCGGGGTCCGGTGGGTTCCTGCAGGCCGAGGGGCCCGTCGGTCACCGAGCACCGGCCCTCGTAACGGGCCCAGTCCAGGCTCCCGGGTTCCGGCGGGACGACAGGAAGGAGGACCACGTGCCCCGCGTCGCGCAACGCGTCGAGCATCGACGCCGAACCCGGCTCGCTGCCCACCGGGAGGTACGCGCACACCACGGCACGGCCTGCGGCCGCCGCCACGGCGCCTGCCGCCAGCCTCCGGTCGCGTTCGGCCCGCCGCTGCGGGGACACGGCGCGGCGCGCGGTCACGAGGGAGCGGCGCAGCTCGGCCTTCGCCGCATCCTGCGCCCGGGACTCGCCGCAGGCCGTCACGCGGCCAACCTACCGGCGCCGATAGGCTCGCCGACCATGAGCGAGTCCAGCGCGCGCCGGTCCTTCCGCTCCGCCGTGGTGCCCGCCGCCGGTCTGGGGACCCGGTTCCTGCCGACGACGAAGACCGTGCCCAAGGAGCTGCTGCCGGTCGTCGACACGCCGGGGATCGAGCTGGTCGCGGAGGAGGCCGCCCAGGCCGGGGCCGAGCGCCTGCTCATCGTCACCTCGCCGGGCAAGGACGCCGTCGCCGCGCACTTCGCGCCGCAACCCGCGCTGGAGGAGATGCTCAAGGAACGCGGCAAGGACGCGCTGCTGGCCAAGGTCCGGCGGGCGCCCGACCTGCTCGAGGTCGCCACCGTCACCCAGCACGAGCCCAAGGGCCTCGGGCACGCCGTCGGCTGCGTGGCCGACGTGCTGGACGACGACGAGGAGGCCGTCGCGGTCCTGCTCCCCGACGACCTCGTGCTCCCCACCGGCGTGCTCACCCGGATGGCGCAGGTCCGGGACCAGCACGGCGGGACCGTGCTGTGCGCCTTCGACATCCCCGGGCCCGAGATCTCGGCCTACGGCGTCTTCGACGTCGCCGACACCGCCGACGCCGACGTCAAGCGCGTGCACGGGATGGTCGAGAAGCCCCCCGCCGACGAGGCGCCCTCGACCTACGCAGCGGCCGGCCGGTACCTGCTCGACCGGGCGATCTTCGACGCGCTCGGTCGGATCACGCCGGGCGCGGGCGGCGAGCTGCAGCTCACCGACGCCGTCGCCCTGCTGATCGAGGAGGGGCACCCGGTGCACGTCGTCGTCCACCGCGGTGGCCGTCACGACCTCGGCAACCCGGGCGGCTACGTCAGGGCGTTCGTGGACTTCGCGCTGCAGCATCCCGACTACGGCGACGACCTGCGCAGCTGGCTCGCTGCGCGGCTGGAGGGTTAGGCGACGGTGCGGCCGGTCGACGAGCAGCTCGAGCGGGTACTCGCCGCGGCGGTCCGCCCGGCACCGGTGCGCGTTGCGATCAGTGACGCGCACGGGTTGCGATCGGCCGAGGCCGTCGTCGCGTCGCGCCCGCTGCCGGGTTTCGACCAGGCGGCCATCGACGGCTACGCGGTCCGCAGCGTGGACCTGTCCGGTGCGTCGGAGGCCGAACCGGTGTCGCTGCCGGTCGTGGGGGAGATCCCGGCGGGCTCGCGACAGCCGCTGCGGCTGCAGCCGGGCCAAGCGGTGCGCGTCGTGTCCGGCGCGCCGTTGCCGACGCTCGCCGACGCCGTGCTGCCCGCCGATCACACCGATGCCGGCACCGCGCGCATCTCGGTGCACCGGGGCGTCCCGTCGGCGGTGTTCGTGCGGCGCATCGGCGAGGACGTCCAGCCGGGCGACGTGGCCGTGGGGCGCGACCAGGTGATCGGGACCGCCCAGGTGGCGATGCTGGCCGCGGCCGGCCGCGACAAGGTGCTCGTCCACCCCCGGCCGCGGGTCTCGGTGCTGGCGGTCGGCGACGAGCTCGTCGACGTCTCGCGCGGCGCCGGGCCGGGGCAGGTGCCCGACGTCTGCACGCACGCGATCGCCGCCGCCGCTCGCGAGGCCGGCGCCGCCGTGTCCCGGCTGCGGCTGGTCAGGGCCGATGTCCGCGAGGTCCGCTCGGCGCTCGAGGACATGCTGCCGTTCAGCGAGGTACTGGTCGTCTGCGGTGCGGTTGCGGGCAGGCCGGGTGCGGAGCTGAAGTCGGCGTTCGACGGCATCGGCGAGATCGACGCCACCCGCGTCGCGATGCATCCGGGCTCGTCGCAGGGGTTCGGCGTGGTCGGCCGCGACGCGGTGCCGACGTTCCTGTTCCCGGCGCACCCGTCGACGGCGCTGCTGCTGTTCGAGGTGTTCGTGCGCCCGCTGATCCGGGTCGGGCTGGGTCTGCAGGACCCGCACAGGCGGGTGCTGTCGGCCCGGCTGACCTCACCGATCAGCTCCCGCAAGGGCCGCCGTGGCTACGTGCGCGGGCGGCTCCTGCGTGAGCAGGACACCGGCGACTATCTCGTCCAGCCCCTGGCGACGTCGGGCACCCACCTGCTCTCGTCGCTCGCCGACGCGAACGGCCTCGTCGTCGTCCCCGAGGACGTGTCCGACCTGACGGTCGACGAGCGGGTCTCGGTCGCGTTCCTCTCGGCGCGGCGCTGACGGGCGACGATGGCGCATGCAGGACCCGAGCGCCACGGCCGGCACCCGGGTTGGCCGGCGCGGCTCGGCGGCCTCCGGGTGGCGGCGGGTGCCGTCGAGCTGAGGCCGGTACGGCTGCGCGACGCCGGCACGTGGTCGGCCATCCGGCTGCGTGACGAGGAGCATCTCGCCCCGTGGGAGCCGACCGCGCCCGGGACGTGGGCGCAGCGGCACTCGGCCGCGGAATGGCCCGCGCGCTGGATGCTGCTGCGCTCGGCGGCCCGCCGGGGTGCGGCCCTACCGTTCGTGATCACCGTCGACGGGCGGCTGGTCGGGCAGGTCATGCTCGGCAACGTCGTGCGGGAGCCGTTGCTGTCGGCATACGTCGGCTACTGGTGCGACTCGACGGTCGGGAGCAAGGGCGTCACGACCGCCGCGGTCGCGCTCGCACTCGACCACTGCTTCGGTTCCGTGGGGCTGCACCGCGTCGAGGCGACGGTACGGCCGGAGAACGCGGCGAGCCTGCGGGTGCTGGCCAAGCTCGGGTTCCGGCACGAGGGGCTGTTCCGCCGCTACCTCGACGTCGACGGGGCGTGGCGCGACCATCTGTGCTTCGCGCTCACCGTCGAGGACGTCCCGGACGCGGGGATGGCGGCGATGCTCGTCGAGCGTGGGCTGGCCACGCCCGCGCAGGACTGAGCCGCTCACGGGCCGTCGTCGGGCCGGGCGCCGTGCCCGACCCTCTGAAACCACACGAGTCACTGCCGTCCCGGCCGAATCATGCGTAGATCTGGGTGGCCACGGCGCGTCGCTTCCGGGTTCCCACGATCGCGCTCGTTACCGTGACGCTCGGGCGCGATCTTGCTCGGGGGAGCGGGGCGTGTCCCACTGCGCCGATCGGGGGAGAGGAGCGGCCGTGCCGAGCTCGATGATCTTCGTGAGCCTGGTGGCGATATGGCTGCTGATCCTCGTCCCCGCCGTCGCGCGACGCAGGCAGGAGGTGGCGCGGCCGTCGGCTGCGGCCCTGTCGGGGCGGGTCATCGCGCGACCGGGTCACGAGCGTCGTAGCCAGGAGGTGGCACTGATGGATCGGACCGACGAGAGGACCGTCGCGACCGGGGTCGACGAGCCCCGGGACGCCGACGACGTGCGGACCGCGACCGCCGAGGCCGAGGTGCCGCAGGCGCGGGCGTCGGAGGACGCCCCGCGTGCCCACGAGGACGACGTCGACGACGAGTCCGACACGTACGACGCCGGCGCTCGCGACGAGGCGGACTCCTACGACCAGGCGGACTCCTACGGCGAGGCGGACTCCTACGGCGAGGCCGTCGAGGACGGCTGGGAGCGCCCCCCGGCCCGGTACCGCCCCGGCCGAGGCGGGTTCGATCCCGAGGCGGCCGCACTCGTCGCCCGGGCCAAGTACGCGGCCCGGCAGCGCATCGTCCTCGGCCTGCTGGGCGGCCTGCTGATCTCGGTGCTGCTGGCGCTGTTCGTCGCCTCGGGGCTGTGGTGGCTCACCGCGCTCATCGGGGCGAGCCTCGTCGGATACCTGATCTACCTGCGTCGTCAGGTCCGCCTCGAGGAGGCGATCCGCGCGCGTCGCGCAGCCCGCGCCGCCGGCACCCGCCGTCCGGCCGCGGCCGACGACCCCGCCCTCGACGAGTGGGCCGCCCGCGGCCGTGCCGTCGGGCGCCGGAACGAGGACGAGGACGCCGACGACCTCGACGGCGCCGGGACCGACCTCGACGCCGACGGCGGATGGGTCGACGCCGACCACGGCGCTCCCACCGGACCGGACGCCGACCGCGGGGACGGCGACCCCGACGACCGCCTCGACGACGAGGGGGGCGACG
Organism: Pseudonocardia sp. D17; assembly: GCF_036984265.1. Taxonomy (NCBI): domain Bacteria; kingdom Bacillati; phylum Actinomycetota; class Actinomycetes; order Pseudonocardiales; family Pseudonocardiaceae; genus Pseudonocardia; species Pseudonocardia sp. D17. The sequence continues at coordinate 19,600 of NZ_BPRG01000107.1, forward strand.
ACCGGATCGAGGGACTGGACGACGACGGCGACCCGAGCCGGGTGAAGGGCGTCGGGGAGCCCGTCGGCGTGCTCCCGGCCAAGCGGCGCACCGTCGCGCCGGACGCCGACGACGAAGCCGAGCCCGAGACCGCCCTGCCGCGGCTCAAGCCGACCCCGCCACCGCCGCTGCCTGCGGGAACGAGCGTCGTCGAGCTCGACGAGGAGGAGCTCGAGCTGGGCGAGCTCGACCGCCGCGCCGGACCGGGATACCGGCGTGCGGTGGGCCAGTGAGGCCCTGCTAGGGTTTGTCACGTCCGCCGGAGACGGCGGTTCGGGGCTGTAGCGCAGTTGGTAGCGCGTCTCGTTCGCATCGAGAAGGTCAGGGGTTCGATTCCCCTCAGCTCCACTCTCCCTGCCGTGTTCGCGGGTTTCCCCGCTTCCATTCTTCGTTCCGCGTGTTTTCTGGCGGCGCAGCCCCCAGGCCCCGCCCGGCGGGGCTTCGCCCCCCGGACCCCCGCTGTGGTCGGCTCGGTTTCGGATCTTGTGTTCTTCGGTGGGTCCGGTTTCTGTTGCTCGGGTCTGTCCGGGCGGAGCTCGCAGGCCCCTCGGACCCCCGCTGTGGTCGGGTCGGTTTCGGACTTGTGTTGTTCGGTGGGCCGGTTTCGCTCGCTCGGGTCTGTCCGGGGGAGCCCGCAGCTCGATGAGCAGGGCTTCGGCTCACCGTGGTCGGCCTTGTGCGGATCTGTGTTCGCCTTGGGCCGGGCTTGCCGCCGCTCGTGCCGGGGGTTCGCGGCGTTGTCGTCGAGCGACGGGCCTTTGCTCAACCCTCCACAGTGGTCGTCTCAGCGTCGATCTTGTGTTCTCCGCGGGGTCCGCGTACACCCGCTCGGGTCGAATGTCGCGGGGCACCGGTCCTGTTCTTGTCCCGGGCGTCTGTCGGGCGGAGGCCGCAGGTCCCGCTCGGTTCGCCTCCGCGGGACCCTCGCCGTGGTCGGCTGATCCTGGACCCGGCCTTCTCCATGATCCGCCACTCACCGGGTCCCGGCTCCTCGTCCGGGGCCTGATCGGAATCGGCGCGTCGGCGCTGGACCCGTTGCCGCGCAGCACTTCGGACCCGGTACGGTCGGCCCGCGGCGTCGCGGGGGCGGCCGTGCGCATCCCGGGAGGTGGGTCCGGTCCGTCGGCGGTCGATGGTCTGCGCGATCTGCGCGTTGGTGACGGCGGCCCTCGCGGCCTTCGCGGCGGTCAACCCGTTCCACCTGCGTTGGGGCGGTCCGGCGACAGCGGTTCTCGTCGGACTGACGATCGCCCTGGTCACCGCGGCGGCGGCCGTCGTGCCGCGGCGGCGGGCCAACCGGATCGTCACCGCGGTGCTGGGCACGCTGGTACTCGTGGGGTGGTGCGCGGCGGCGATCGTCGGGCTGCGGTTCTCCGGCCCGCAGCGCGACGTGACCACGGTCGCGGCCGGGAACTACCGGCTGGTCGTGGTCGAGGGCCACGCGTTCGTCGACACCGTCTACTCCGTGCATCTGCGGCGCGGATCCGGTCCGCTGGAGCAGGACTCGTTGGTGTGGCAGGGCCTGGCCGAGGGCTCGCCGCCCGCGCAGGTGCGGTTCCATGGCGATCCGGCGGCCGACCAGCAGGTCGAGGTCGTCGCGGGGCCCGGTTGCGGCTACCGCTCCCGTTACGACTCCCTTACTCTCGCAGTGGATCCGGTACACAGACCGTTGCGACTCGACGGCTGCTGACCCCGTCGGGCTACCCCCCACGGGGGACGCCGGGCGGCAGCACCGACGCTGCGTCATCCGGCAGGATGATCTCGGCGAACGGGCACGACATGGACGGCGGGGTGTAGGTGACGGGCACCCTGGCCCCGCTGGACCGTCGCATCGTGGGGGCGTTGCAGGTCGACGGCCGTGCCTCCTGGGAGCGCATCGCCGCCGCGCTGGGTGAGCCCGAGGGCGTCGTCGCGCGGCACGGGTCGGAGCTGCTGGCCGACGGCGTCGTCCGCGTGACCGGCGCGCCGCCGCCGCCCCCCGGCGCGCTCGTCGCGCTGCGCTGCGAGCCGGGCAAGGAGCGGATCGGTGCGCTGGCACTGGCCAACCGTCGCGACACCCGGTTCGCCCACGTGCTGGCCGGCCCGTTCGGCTGCCTCGCCGAGATCGACTGCGAGCCCGGGAGGCTGCCCACCGTCGTGCTCGACGAGCTGCCGTTGCTGCCCGGCCTCGCGGGATCGACCGTGTGGACGGTGTTGCGCACGGTCCGCACCTCGGCGCAGTGGCGGCCGGGGCTGCTCACCGAGGCCGAGCACGAGGCACTCGTCGACGTCGATCCACCCCCGGAGTACGCGCCGTTCGGCGAGACGAAGGACGTCAACCGGCTCGATGCGCTGCTGCTCGCGGCCCTGTCCCACGACGGCCGCCGCGACGTCGACGAGCTCGCCGGTGTGACGGGCCTGTCGGCCTCGGCGGTGCGCAGGCGGGTGGAGCGGCTGCGCCGGGAGGGCGGGCTGCGGCTGCGCGTCGTGGTCGACCCGGCGCTGCTGGGGTTCGCGGTCCGGGCGATCGTGTCGGTGCGCTGCGCCCCGCGCGACGTCGAGGCCGTCGCGACGGCGCTGTGCCGGGAGCCGTCGGTGCGCTATGCGGGCGCCGTGTCGGGCGACAGGCAGCTGGTCGCCGAGGTCGCGCTCCCGACGGTCGACGCCCTGCACGACCTGCTCACCTCCGCGGCCTGGCTGGAGCGGGTGACGTCGGCGGAGTCGTGGCTGGTCGTCGGCACCCTGAAACGCGACGGGCTGTTCACCCTCCCCGCGGAGCACTGAGTCGCGTGGGCGGGATCAGCGCCAGGACGGGAGCCATAGCTCGGCCTGCCACTGGCTCTGCGTGATCGCGACGCCGTCGAGGATCGGCCAGAGCCACGCGAAGTTGGCGACGATCAGCCCCACCCACAGTGCGACGACCAGCAGCCCGGTCTGCCGTCGTTCCCGCTGTGCCCGCGCCCGGCCGAGGACCTCGCCCATGACCAGCACCGTCCCCAGTACGAGGAACGGCACCACCGGCGCCATGTAGAAGAAGTACATCTGCCGGTTGAGGTTGAGGAACCACGGCAGGAAGCCCGCGCCGTAGCCGACGAGGACGGCGACGTAGCGCCAGTCGAACCGGGTGACCGCCCGCCACAGCGCCCACGCCCCGATCACGGGGGCCGGCCACCACAGGGCGGGGGTGCCGATCAGCATCACCGCGGACACGCACTCGCTCTCGCCGCAGCCGGTGACGTCGGACCCGCCCGCGTAGTAGTAGAGCATCGGGCGCAGGCCCATCGGCCACGTCCACGGCTTGGACTCCCACGGGTGCGGGTTGCCCGGCGGGGTGTCGAGGCTCTCGTGGAAGGCGAGCACCTTGCCGCTGTAGTACCAGAGCGAGCGCAGCGCGTCGGGCACGAAGGAGAACGGGCCACCGGTGCCGACGTCGATGCCGACGGCGTGCCGGTCGATCGCGGTCTCGCTGCCGAACCACGCCCACCAGCACGCGAGGTAGGTCAGGAACGGGACGAGCGCGAGCGCCCAGATCGCGGGCAGCAGGTCGCGACGCACCGTGCCCACCCAGGGCCGCTGCACCCCGGCGGCACGTCGCGCCGTGACGTCCCAGAGCACGGTCAGCACCGCGAACCCGACGACCCAGTAGATGCCCGACCACTTGACCGCACAGCCCATCCCGAGCAGCACCCCGGTGCCGAAGCGCCACCAGCGGAAGCCCAGTCGCGGGCCGTACACCGTGTCGTCGACGCGGCCCTCGGCCATCACGACGGCCGTCCGGGCCCGGACGTCGTCGCGGTCGCGCAGCATCGTGGTGAAGGCGGCGAGGACGAACAGCGCGGAGAAGACGTCGAGCATCCCGATGCGCGACTGCACGTGGCTGAGCCCGTCGCAGATCAGCAGCAGGCCGGCGACCCCGCCGAGCAGCGTCGACCGCGTCAACCTGCGGCCCGCGCGGATGATCAGGACGATGCACAGGGTGCCCGCCGCCGCGGCCGCCACGCGCCAGCCGAGGCTGTCGTAGCCGAAGATCCACTCACCGATCGCGATGAGCTGTTTGGCCAGCGGGGGGTGAACCGTGAGCTCGTAGCCGGGGTTGTCCTCGACGCCGCCGTTCTGCAGCATCTGCCACGCCTGCGGGACGTAGTGCTTCTCGTCGAAGACGGGCGTGCCCTGGTCGGTGGGGTAGCGCAGGCCGGCGAAGCGGAGCACGCCGCCCAGCACGCCGAGCACGATCGTGACGACCCAGCCGCGCAGCCTGTCGTCGAGACCGTCGACGCCGAGCCGGCGCCGGGGATCGGGCGAGGGCGGGGTACGCAACGGCGGCGGTGTCCCGACGACCTCCGGACTCGCCGTCAGGACGGCTCCTTCCCCGCGACCCCCCACGCGGGCCGATCGTAGGCTCTCGGCATGAGCGCCGATTCCCCGGCGGGCCGTCTGGTCCTCGCCGCGACCCCGCTGGGCGACGCCCGGGACGCCTCGGTGCGCCTGCGCGACGCGCTCGCCGACGCCGACGTGATCGCCGCCGAGGACACCCGCCGGCTGCGCGCGCTGGCGGCCGCGCTCGACGTCACGGTGTCGGGAAAGGTCGTCAGCCACTACGACGCCGTGGAGGCCGCCCGGCTGCCGCGGCTGCTCGACGACGTGCGCGCGGGCCGCACCGTCCTCGTCGTCACCGACGCGGGCATGCCCGCCGTCTCCGATCCGGGCTACCGCCTCGTCGCCGCCGCGGCCGCCGAGGACCTGCCGGTCACCTGCCTGCCCGGGCCGTCGGCGGTGACCACCGCGCTCGTGCTGTCGGGGCTGCCCTGCGAGCGGTTCTGCTTCGACGGCTTCGCCCCGCGCCGCTCCGGTGAGCGCCGTCGCTGGCTGGCGACGCTCGCGGCCGAGCGCCGGGCCGTTGTCTTCTTCGACTCACCGAACCGGCTCGCCGACACCCTGCGCGAGGCCGTCGACGTCCTCGGCCCGGACCGGGCCGCCGCGGTGTGCCGGGAGCTGACGAAGCGCTACGAGGAGGTCGTCCGGGGCTCGTTGGCCGAGCTCGCGGAGTGGGCGGCGGGCGAGGTGCGCGGGGAGATCACCGTCGTGCTCGCGGGGGCCGACGCCGCCGAGGCGCCGTCGGTCGAGTCGCTCGTGCCCGAGGTACAGGCACGGGTGGACGACGGGGAGCGTCTGAAGGACGCCGTCGCCGCCGTCGCGGCGGCGACGAACACGTCCAAACGCGACCTCTACAACGCGGCACTCGCCGCCCGCACGTAGCCGCGGGCCGGCGTCGGGTCACGAGCGCTCCCCCGCCGAGCTCGGCGGCGGAGCAGTCGGTTCCGCGGCGGCGTCCGGCGCGGGAGCGGTGGCGTCCGGTGGCGGTACGGCCGCTTCCGCGGCGCCCGGCGGCGGCACGGTCGTGTCCACGCCGCGGCTCCCGCCGATGCGGGTGAGCCTGCGGGCCACGGGCTCCACGTAGCGCGTCACGATCGGGCCCATCACGGCCATGATCAGGACGTAGCTCGTGGTGAGCGCGGCCAGGTCGGCGGGTACCGCGGCGTACCCCACGGCGAGCCCGGCGATGACGATCGAGAACTCCCCGCGCGCGACGAGCGCGGCACCGGCACGCGCCCGGCCCAGCTTCCCGATCCCCTGCCGCTGCGCGGCCCACCATCCGGTACCGATCTTCGTCAACGTCGTCACGACGGCGAGCGCCACCGCGAACCCGAGCACCGGCGGGATGGACCTGGGATCGGTGTTGAGCCCGAAGACGACGAAGAACACCGCCGCGAACAGGTCGCGCAGCGGTTCGAGGAGCTTCGTGGCGTTCTCGGCGGTCGATCCGGAGATCGCGATGCCGAGCAGGAACGCCCCGACCGCCGCGGAGACCTGCATCGCCGACGCGAACCCGGCGACCAGCAGGGCCGCCCCGAGCACCTTGAGCAGGAAGACCTCGCGGTCGGGACTGTCGACGATCGCCGAGACGAACCGTCCGTAGCGCAGTGCGACGACCAGCACGACGGTGATCACCAGCAGCGAGATGCCGACGGCCGTGAGCCCGCCGAGGAAGCTGACCCCGGCGAGGATCGCGGTGAGGATCGGCAGGTAGAGGGCCATGACGAGGTCCTCGAACACCAGGATCGACAGCACGACCGGCGTCTCGCGGTTACCGATGCGGCCGAGCTCGGCCAGGACCTTGGCGACGATGCCCGACGAGCTGATGTAGGTGACGCCACCCATGACGATCGCGCCGACGGGGCCCCAGCCGAGCAGCAGCGCGACGGCCACGCCGGGTGCGGCGTTGAGCACGATGTCGAGCACGCCCGCGGTCCAGGACCGGCGCATCCCGGTGATCAGCTCCGACGCCGAGTACTCCAGGCCGAGCAGCAGGAGCAGCAGGACGACGCCGACCTCACCGGCCAGCGAGGTGAACTCGCCGATGTCGCCCAGCGGGACGAGCCCCCCCTGGCCGAACGCGAGACCGCCGAGCAGGTAGAGCGGGATCGGGGAGAGGCCGATGCGGTGGGCGAGCCGGCCGAGCAGGCCGAGCCCGAAGAAGATCGCACCGAGTTCGAGGAGTTCGAGCGCGGTGTGGTTCATCAGCCCCGCTTGAGGATCTTGACGGCGTTGTCCAGCCCCTCGGCCGTCCCGACCGTGACGAGCAGGTCTCCCGCGGTCAGCGTGAAGTCCGGGGTGGGCGAGGCGTGCACCTGCCCGGCCCGCATCACCGCGACGACGGAGACGCCGGTCCGGGTGCGCAACGCGGTGTCGCCGAGGGTCCGGCCGTCGAACGGGCAGCCGGCACCGATCGGGAGCTGGCGGGTGTGGATGCCGGGGAGGTCGCGGTGCTCCTCGGTGAGCTGCGCGACGAGCTGCGGCGCGCCGAGGAGGTTGGCCAGTGCGCTGGCCTCCTCCATCGTCAGCGGGAGGGAGGCGAGGGCGGCATCGGGATCGTCGGACTTGGAGACGATGAGCTCGATCTTGCCGTCCCGGTGGGTGACGACGCCGATGCGCCGGCCGGCGCGGATGGCGAAGTCCTTCCGGACACCTATTCCGGGCAAAGGGGTCACCTCGACGTTCACGCGAACACCGTATGTCGGGTCCGCGTGCCGGCGACAGGCACCCGCCCCGGGTCAGGTGCAGAGGGAGCGGACGGCGCGGGCCAGAGCGGCGCGGTGCAGCTCGTCGAACCCGGCCCGGACGGCGGCGTGCCGGGCGGCGTCCTGCACGGTCCGGCCGCACGCGGCGCCGTCGCGACGGTCGGCGGTCGCGGCGAGCTGGTCGAGCAGCCCGGTGGTGATCCGGTCGAGGACGAGCCGGACGGTCGCGAGGTCGGTGCCGGGGGCGGGGGCGGCCGCCGGCTCGGCGGTCCAGTCCGAGAACAGCCCGTACTGCACGACCTTGCTGGCGGCGATCTGGTCCGCGAACACGGCGGCGACGACGTCGGGGTCGAGACCGCGCCCGGTGGCACCGGCCCGGGCGGCGTCGAGGACGACCTGTTCCCGCGCGGGGTCCTCGACCGGACCGCGGGACGCCCACTTGGCGCGGGCGACGACGTCCCCGGTCTCGATGCGCGTCACGATCAGGTCCAGGAGCGGGTCGACACCGCTGTCGGCCGTGGAGTCGCCGACCGTCCGGACGGCCGGGCCGGCGGTCGGCGCGAGCGCGGCCAGCACGGCGAGCGCGCACACCAGGAGCGGCCCGGCGAGCAGGCGTCGACGGGGAGCGTGGGCGGGCATGGCGGAGCCTCCTCAGCAGGACTGCAGGACCAGGACGTGGCGGCTGGACGACGTCGGCAGCGCCGCGCACACCCGCAGGCCGGCGGTCGCGGCGAGCGCGGTGAACTCGGCGTGGGTGCGCTCGTGGCCGCCGAACAGCACGAGCATCCGCAGGTCCTGGTGGGTGACCTCGCGACGGTGTCCGGGTGGGCCGTCGAGCAGCCGTTCGACGACGAGCACCCTCGCACCCGGCGCGGTGGCCGCGTCGGCGGCGCGCCGCAGAACGGTGGCGGCCGTGTCGTCGTCCCAGTCGTGCAGCACGTGGGCCAGCACGTACCGGTCGCCGCCGGGCGGGAGCGCCTCGCGGAAGTCACCGACGACGACGTCGACCCGGCGGGCGAGCTCCGGCCCGAGGGTGTCGGCCGCGGCCGCGGCGGGCCTCGGCCGTTCGACGAGGACGCCGCGCAGGTCCGGCCATCGCGTGAGCAGGGCCGCGAGGAGGTGGCCGCGGCCCCCGCCGACGTCGACGACGCGGCGCGCGCCCGCCCACACGTCGAGGCCGGCGACGGCGGGCACCCACTCGGCCGCGCGCGTGGTCATGAGCAGGTCGAACGACGTCGCCAGCGCGGGGTCGGCGGCGATCTCGGCCCACGGGTCACCGGGACGGCGTCCGGTGCGCAGCACGGCGAGCATGCCGTCGGCGAACCGGCGGTCGAGGTACCCGCCTGCCCCGGTCCAGTCGAGCCTGGTGGACCAGTCCGAGCCGGCTGCGGCCAGCGGCGCCCCGATCGCCGTGAGCCGCACCGTGCCCGCCGGGTCCACGGCCACCACCCCCCGTGCGGCCAGGAACCCGACGAGCCGGCGCAGTGCCGGCGGATCGACCGCCAGCTCGTCCGCGAGCGCCCCCAGGGCGACCGACCGGCTGCCGATCGCCGCGGGCAGCCCGAGCGTCACCGCCGCCCGCAACGCCAGCGGCGTGACGAGGTCGGCGAGTCCGGCCAGTTCGGTCGTCGCCTCGTGCACGGCTCCGACGCTGCGGGATGCCGGGCGGGCCGCGCGACCCCGCGGCGAGTACTCGCCACGGACGGCGGGCGACCGTTCGGGTGCTTACCATCCCGCTACGGCGGGAGGGGGCCTGGACCGTGGACGATGCCGGAATCCGCGATCGGGTGCGAGCGGCGCTGGACGAGTCCGCGTTCCGGGCACGTGCGGGCACCGTGCCGCCGACGCGGATGGTGACGGGCGCACGGACCCGGACGTGGTCGGTGCTGCGGTCGCTGCGCGCGAACGCCGCGCGGGAGATCCTGAGCTGCGACGACACGACGAACCTCATCCGGGCCGACGTGCCCGACCGGATCCGTGAGCTGGGTCCCCAGACCCTGACCGCCGCGGCCGAACGCGGGGTGGCGATCCGTCAGGTGACCACGCGGGCCGGGCTGGCCGCCGATCGGGACCTCGGCGCGATCGTGCACCGCGCGGGCGGGCAGGCGCGGGTCGTCGAGACGATCCCGTTCAAGATCTCGATCATCGACCGGCAGGTGGCGTGCCTGGCCACCGACCATTCCGTGCTCGCCGACGGGTTCCACCTGGTCCGTGACCCGGTGTTGGTGGCCGCGCTGGTCGCGGTGCACCGCCAGCTGTGGGGGACCGGCGAGGAGGCCGACCCCGGACCCGAGCTGCCTGGGCGGCTGGCGACGCTGGTACCGGCCCTGGCCTCGGGGGAACCCGACGACGTCGCCTGCCGCCGGATCGGGCTCTCGCCGCGGACCTACAGCCGCCGCGTCGCCGAGCTGCTCGCGGTGCTGGGTGTGCAGACCCGGTTCCAGGCCGGGATCGAGGCCACCCGCCGGGGCTGGATCTGACCGGGCCGACCCCGCCCGCCGACGGTCCCGGCGCGGGTCGCCGCTTACCCGACGGCGGCGCGAGCGCCGTCGGGACGGGGAATACGCTGGCCACATGAGCTCCCGCGTGCTGACCGCCGTTGCGTGGCCCTATGCCAACGGCCCGCGGCACATCGGCCACGTCTCCGGTTTCGGTGTGCCCTCCGACGTCTTCTCCCGCTACCGGCGGATGGTCGGCGACCAGGTGCTCATGGTCTCCGGAACCGACGAGCACGGCACCCCGATCCAGGTGCAGGCCGACGCCGAGGGGCTCACCCCGCGCCAGCTCGCCGACAAGTACAACGAGGTCATCACCCGCGACCTGCAGGGGCTCGGGCTGTCCTACGACCTCTTCACCCGGACGACGACGTCGAACCACTACGAGGTCGTGCAGAACCTCTTCCTGGCACTGCACAAGAACGGCTACGTCGTCTCGAAGACGGCGATGGGCGCGATCAGCCCGTCGACGGGCCGGACGCTGCCCGACCGCTACGTCGAGGGCACCTGCCCGATCTGCGGCTACGACGGCGCCCGTGGCGACCAGTGCGACAACTGCGGCAACCAGCTCGACCCGGCCGACCTGATCAACCCGCGGTCGAAGATCAACGGCGAGGTCCCGCAGTTCGTCGAGACCGAGCACTTCTTCCTCGATCTGCCGGCGTTCGCCGAGTCGCTCGGCCAGTGGCTGTCGACGCGGACCGACTGGCGCCCCAACGTCCTCAAGTTCTCGGCGAACCTCGTCGAGGACCTCAAGCCGCGCGCCATCACGCGCGACCTCGACTGGGGCGTGCCCATTCCGCTCGACGGCTGGCGCGACCAGCCGATGAAGCGGCTCTACGTGTGGTTCGACGCCGTCATCGGCTACCTGTCGGCGTCGGTGGAGTGGGCCCGGCGCAGCCCCGACCCCGACGCCTGGAAGCAGTGGTGGACCGACCCCTCGGCCGAGGGCTACTACTTCATGGGCAAGGACAACATCGTCTTCCACTCCGTCATCTGGCCGGCGCTGCTGCTGGGCCAGAACGGTGCGGGCGACCGCGGCGGCGAGCCCGGCGTGTTCGGGACGCTGAACCTGCCCAGCGAGATCGTGTCGTCGGAGTACCTGACGATGAGCGGCTCGAAGTTCTCGACGAGCCGCGGCCGCGTCATCTACGTCGGCGACTTCCTGCGCGAGTTCGGCCCCGACGCGCTGCGCTATTTCATCGCCGTCGCCGGCCCGGAGAACCAGGACACCGACTTCACCTGGGACGAGTTCGTCCGGCGCACCAACTTCGAGCTGGCCAACGAGTGGGGCAACCTCGTCAACCGGTCGATCTCGATGGCGCACAAGAACGTCGGCGCGATCCCGAAGCCGCTGGCGCCCGAGGCGGCCGACGCCGAGCTGCTCGCCGTCTCCAGGGCCGGGTTCGACACCGTCGGCGGACTGCTGGCGCGCAACCGGTTCAAGCAGGCCGCGGGCGAGGCGATGCGCGTCGTCACCGCGGCGAACCGGTACCTGTCCGACCAGGAGCCGTGGAAGCGCAAGGACGACCCCGAGCGCCGGGACACGATCCTGCACACCGCGCTGCAGGTCGTGCAGGACGCCAACACGCTGCTGACGCCGTTCCTGCCGCACGCCGCGCAGCAGGTCCACGAGGCGCTCGGCGGCACCGGCGTCTGGGCGGCGCAGCCCGAGATCCGCGACGTCGACGACCTCGGCGACGGCCCGGGCTACAAGGTCCTCACCGGCGACTACGCGACGGAGTCGGCACGCTGGGAGTCCACGCCGATCGAGACCGGCCGCCCGCTGGCCAAGCCGACGCCGATCTTCGCCAAGCTCGACCCCGAGCTGGGCGAGACCGGGCCGTCGTGGGCCCCGATCGAGCGCCCGTGAGCGGCACTGGTCGCCATGGCGACCAGTGCCACTCACGAGCCGCGTGAGCGGCCCGTACGGGCGCAGGCCCCGGCCCGAGCCGCCGGAGCCGTTGCCGGCGCCGACGGTCGACGCCCACACCCATCTCGACGCGTGCGGCTGCGTCACGACCGACGACGTCGCCGCGGCGCTGGACCGGGCCGAGGCGGTGGGGGTCACGCGCGTCGTGACGATCGCAGACGACCTCGACGCCGCGCGGTGGGCCGTGGCCGCGGCGAACTCGGACTCCCGGGTCGCGGCGGCGGTCGCGCTGCACCCCACCCGCACGGCCGCCGTCTCCGAGGCCGACTTCGCCGAGATCGAGCGGCTGGCCGCCGATCCGCGGGTCGTCGCGGTGGGGGAGACCGGGCTCGACTTCTACTGGGACCACTCGCCGCCCGCGGCGCAGGAGACCTGGTTCCGGCGGCACGTCGACCTGGCCAAACGCCTCGGCAAGCCGCTGATGATCCACGACCGCGACGCGCACGCCGACGTGCTGCGCGTGCTGCGGGAGGAGGGCGCCCCGGAGACGGTGGTCTTCCACTGCTTCTCCGGCGACGCCGCGATGGCGCGCGAATGCGTCGACGCGGGGTACGTGCTCTCGTTCGCCGGGCCGGTGACGTTCAAGAACTCCCACGACCTGCGCGCGGCCGCGGCGCTGGTGCCCGAGGACCGGTTGCTGGTCGAGACCGACGCGCCGTTCCTCACGCCGCACCCGCACCGCGGCAGGTCCAACGAGCCCTACTGCCTGCCCTGGACCGTCCGTGGCCTCGCGGCGGTGCGCGGGGTCTCCGACGAGCGACTCGCGGACACCGCCGGGCGCAACGCCGAACGGGTCTTCCGACTCGGTGAACTGCCGCCCGTCGTGCCCGACCTCGCTCTGGGCGCGGACGGCCGTCGCTCGCCGTAGCCAGAAGGCCGTTCGGCGCTCACAGCGTGTCGCGATGCCGAGTCGATCACCCGTGCCCGTTACGGTTCCGTGATCGCCGGGATGGGGTGACGCTCCCCAGCACAAGCGGCAACGGTGGCTCGGGGCGCTCCCCTGACCGACTCGCCCTCGGGCCACCGTGACCGCAGCAGCCCCTGCCCGGTCCGTCGAGGTCTGGATGGCAGTGGTCGACGTCTCCTCTCGCCTGCCGCGGCGCCCCCACCTGGGGTACGCGCCCGAGGACGGTGCCGCAGGCTTCTTCCCCGGTCCGGATGGCCCTCGCGACGAGGACTTCGATCCGCGCGCCCGCGCCGACGCGCTGCTCGCGCGGCTCGGCGCCACCGGGGCCCCTGCGACCGGTGGCTGGTTCGCCGAGCCCCGGCGCGCGGCCCCGCACCTGGGCTACCTCGACGACGAGGTCGACGACCTCGGCGCCTGGGACGAGGACCACTCGTGGGACGACGACCCTCGCGGCGCGGCGGACCCCCTCGACCCTCCGCTCCCCGGCGGTGCGTACCGGCAGCAGCCGTACCTGGCCGTCGACCCCCGGGACGAGCCGGACGGCCCCGTCGGCGGGTACGACCCGGACGAACCCGTGACCGGCTGGTTCCCGGTCGCGCGGCTCGACGAGGCGCCGCCCGTCGAGCGCCGGGTGCACCTCGACCCGCCGACGCACGAGGCGATCGACCCGTCGGCGCACCCCGCGTACGCGACCGACTGGTTCGCGGTCCCCGCGCCCTCGCGCCCCGTCGACGACCACCCCAGCACCGACCACCCCAGCACCGACCACCCCAGCACGGACCGCTTCCGCCGGGTCGACGCGCGCTCCGGCCCGTCGTCGTGGGCGGAGCCCGGCACGGTCACCCTCGACCCGTTCGCCGGGGCGCCACGGACGCGTCCCGTCGACCCGTCGACCGTCGAGGGTCTCGCCGGGCATCCTGCCGAGCTGGACGAGGAGCAGGACACCGCCGTCGGTGTCGATCCTCTCGGTGTCGATCCTCTCGGTGTCGATCCTCTCGGGGCCGCTCCCGCCGACGTCGGTGCGGCGGACACGGCGGTCGACGTCCCGGCCCGGACGCGTCGCGACCTCCCCGCCGGCCTCACCGACCCGGCCGACGTCGAGCGCCTCACCCGGCCCGCCCGCCCGCGCACCGCAGGGCGTCCGGCGCCCCCCACCCGCACCGAGGCGGCTCCCGCCGAGACCGCCGAGGACACCGGCGGCCGCTCGCGCACCGTCGTCCGGGCCACGGCACTGGCCGCGCTCGTCACGCTCACCGCCGGCAGCGGCACCGCCCTCGCGATGGACAAGACCGTCACGGTGACCGTCGACGGCAAGGAACGCGTCGTCCACACGTTCGCGGGCGACGTCGAGGGCGCGCTGGCCGCGGCGGGCGTGCAGACCGGCCCGCAGGACAAGGTCTCCGCCGCCCCGGACGCACCGATCGCGAGCGGCGACACGATCACCGTCGACCGCGGCCGCCCGTTGACCCTCATCGAGGGCGGCCAGCGTCGCGAGGTGTGGACGACCTCGGACATGGTCTCCGAGGCGCTCGCGGGCCTGGGCCTGGATGCGAAGCCGATCCAGATGTCCGTCGCCCCGGGCACGGAGATCCCGCTGAGCGGCATGCAGCTGGTGCTCAACGTCGAGCGGACCGTGACGATCACCGACGGCTCCGGCGCCCCCGTCCAGGTCACGACGATGGCCGGCACCGTCGGGGGGCTGCTCGCCGAGCGCGGCATCACCCTCGGCGCCGACGACGCCGCCACCCCCGGCATCGATGCCCCGCTGACCGACGGCATGACCATCGGCGTCGTGCGCAACACCGTGGGCGACATCGTCGTCACGCGGTCGATCCCGCCGCCCGTGCAGACGATCGAGGACCCGTCGATGCCGCGCGGCACGCAGCAGGTCGTCGACCCCGGCAAGGCCGGCGAGCAGTCGTCGGTCGTGCGGGTGTACAGCCAGAACGGCAAGGAGATCCGTCGCGAGCAGGTCAGCGCCGGCTCGACCGTGCCGCCCAAGCCGAAGATCGTCAAGGTCGGCACCGGCAACACTGCTCCGGCCGCCCCCGCCGTCTCCGGCGGCGGGGCGTGGGACGCGCTGGCCAAGTGCGAGGCCGGCGGCAACTGGGCCATCAACACCGGCAACGGCTACTACGGCGGCCTGCAGTTCGACGCCCAGACCTGGCGCGCCTACGGCGGGACGCAGTACGCGCCGCTGCCCCACCAGGCCACCCGCGAGCAGCAGATCGCCGTCGCGACCAAGGTCCGCGACGCCCGCGGCGGGTACAGCGCCTGGCCCGCCTGCTCGCGCAAGCTGGGACTGCGGTGACGGCCCGGCCGATGCGGCCGGGCATGATCCGAGGGTGAACGACGCACGGCTGCTCGGTCCTGCCGAGGTCCGCGGCCTTGCCGAGCGCCTCGGCATCCGCCCGACGAAGAAGCTCGGGCAGAACTTCGTGCACGACCCGAACACGGTGCGCCGCATCGTGAAGGCCGCCGAGCTCGGCTCCGACGACGTCGTCGTCGAGGTGGGGCCCGGCCTCGGGTCGTTGACGCTGGCGCTGCTGCCGGCGGTCGCGGCCGTGCACGCCGTCGAGATCGACCCCGTGCTCGCGGCGCAGCTGCCCGCCACCGTCGCGGAGTTCGCGCCCGGCCTCGCCGACCGGTTGACGGTCACGACCGCCGACGCCGTGCGCGTGCGCGCAGCCGAGCTCGCCGGCCCTGTCCCGACCGCGATCGTCGCCAACCTGCCCTACAACGTCGGCGTCCCGGTCCTGCTGCACCTGCTGGCCGAGCTGCCGGGTATCCGGCGCGGGCTGGTGATGGTGCAGGCCGAGGTGGCCGACCGGCTCGCCGCGCCCCCGGGCTCGAAGACCTACGGGGTGCCCAGCGCCAAGCTGGCGTGGTTCGCCGACGCCCGCCGCGCGGGCCCGGTGCCGCGGGCGGTGTTCTGGCCGGTGCCCAACGTCGACTCCGGCCTGCTCGCGTTCACCTGCCGTCCCGCACCGTCCGACGTCCCGCGGGCCGACGTCTTCGCCGTCGTCGACGCCGCGTTCGCCCAGCGTCGCAAGGCCCTGCGCTCCGCGCTGGCCGAGTGGGCGGGTTCGCCGCCCGCTGCGGAACAGGCGCTCACCACGGCGGGGATCGACCCCCTGACCCGGGCCGAACGCCTCGGCATCACCGACTTCGCCCGCATCGCCGCCGCCCGCCCCGCCTGAGCCGCCCGGGCGGTCGGTCGTCTCGCGCCGGCCGGACTGCCTGCGCGTCCCGGGCGACGGTGGTGGGGTTGCGCGCCCCCGGCCGCGCGCAACCTCAGTGCTGCCGACGCCCACGGACGACTGTGGGGTTGCGACCGGAGGTATGTCGCGTGCCTCGCGCCGGGCCGGTCGATTCCGCAGCAGGGCGTTCGTCGTCAGGCAGGAGCAGCGGATCGGCCCGGGGGATCGGCCCGGGGACCGTGAACTGTCGGTGTCGCGTGCCACGGTCGGGTGACAGGGAGGGCGGATGCGCTTATATTCCACGCGGAATAGTCCACGTGGGGTGATCGGGAAGGGAGTCGGGGGACCGTGTCGATGACGGCGCTGGGGACGTCCGTGCTCGCCCTGCTCTGCGAGAAGCCGATGCACCCCTACGAGATGTACCGGCTGATGATGGAACGGCACGAGGGACGGGTCGTGAAGGTCCGGCCCGGCTCGCTCTACCACACCGTCGCCAGGCTGGCCGACGCGTCGCTGGTCGAGGCCGTCGGAACCGACCGGGAGGGCGGGCGTCCCGAGCGCACGACCTACCGGGTGACACCGGCCGGCCGCGACGCCCTCCGGGCCTGGATCACCGAGAACCTCGGCGTCCCGGTCAAGGAGTACCCGCGGTTCCCGCTCGCGCTGGGGGAGGCGCACAACCTGCCCCGCGCCGAGGCGATCGCCCTGCTGCGCGCGCGGATCGACGCGCTGCAGGCCGACGTCGACGAGAGCGAACCCCTGCTCGCGGAGGCGATGACCCGCGTGCAGGAGGCCCACCTGCTGGACAACCACTACCTCATCGCGATGGCACGGGCCGAGATCGGCTGGTTGACCCGGCTGGTCGAGCGGCTCGAGACGAAGGAGCTGACATGGCCGTCGGAGGACAGGCTGTGACCGGGAGGACGGACCTCCCCGCGAGCCCGTGGCCGGCCCTCTGGGCGATGGTCGTCGGGTTCTTCATGATCCTGGTGGACTCGACGATCGTGTCGGTGGCGACGCCGGCGATCCAGGAGAGCCTGGGCGCGGGCGTCGACGCGGTCGTCTGGGTGACCAGCGCGTACCTGCTCGCGTACGCGGTCCCGCTGCTGATCACCGGGCGGCTGGGCGACCGGTTCGGCCCCGGCCGGGTGTACCTGGTCGGGCTGACGATCTTCACCCTCGCCTCGTTGTGGTGCGGGCTCACGCACTCGATCGGCGGGCTCGTCGCGGCGCGGGTGGTGCAGGGTCTCGGCGCCTCGCTGATGACCCCGCAGACCATGGCCGTCATCACCCGGACGTTCCCGGCCGAGTCGCGGGGCCGCGCGATGAGCCTGTGGGGAGCGGTCGCAGGCGTCGCGACGCTGGTCGGCCCGATTCTCGGCGGCGTGCTCGTCGACGGGCTCGGCTGGGAGTGGATCTTCTTCATCAACGTCCCGGTAGGGGTGGTCGCGTTCGTGCTGGCGGTGCGGCTGGTGCCCGCGCTGGAGACCCACGTCCACAGGTTCGACCTGCTCGGCGTCGCGCTCAGCGCGGTCGGCATGTTCCTGCTGGTCTTCGGCATCCAGGAGGGCCAGACCTACGACTGGGGCACGATCGCCGGGCCGATCTCGGTGTGGTCGCTGATCGGCGCGGGTGTCGTCGTCATGGGCGTGTTCCTGTGGTGGCAGGCGCGCAACCGCGGCGAGCCGCTCGTCAACCTGGCCCTGTTCCGCGACCGGAACTTCAGCCTGGCCAACGTCGCGATCACCACGGTCGGGTTCGCGATCACCGCGATGGCGTTCCCGCTGATGTTCTACGCGCAGGGCGTCATGGGCCTGTCGCCGACGCGTTCGGCGCTGCTGTTCGTGCCGATGGCCGTGCTCTCCGGCGGCCTCGCGCCGTGGGTCGGGCGGATCACCGACACCGTGCACCCGCGCTGGATCGCGGGCTTCGGGATGCTCTGCTTCTCGGCCGCCCTGTTCTGGATCGGCGCGATCCTGCGGCCCGGCCTGGCGGTGTGGGAGCTGCTGCTGCCGATCGCGCTGCTCGGCGTGGCCAACGGCTTCGTCTGGGCGCCGATCGCGACGACGGCGACGCGCAACCTGCCGATGTCGAGCGCCGGGAGCGGCGCGGGCATCTACAACACGACGCGGCAGGTCGGGGCCGTTCTCGGCTCGGCGGCGATCGCGACGCTGATGGCCTCCCGGATCGCGGCGAACCTGCCTGCCGCGGGTGCAGCGGGCGGCGGCGGCGCGGATGTGGCCACCCTCCCGCCGTTCCTGCACGCCGGGTTCGCGTCGGCGATGGGGCAGGCGATGTACCTGCCGGCAGCGGTGCTGCTCGTCGGGTTCGTCGCGACCGCGGCCTTCGCCGTGCCCCGCCACCTCGCGGCCCGGCGTGCCGCGGCCGCCGCACAGCCGGCCCCGGCGGCGGCCTGAGGAGCGGACGGACGCCCCGGCGCGCGGCCGGTCCACGGACGGGCGCGCGCCGGGCCACGTAGTGTTGTCGGGTGCTCGCCGCCGTCCCCTCCCCGGTCACCGTGCGTGTGCCGGGGAAGATCAACCTGCATCTCGCCGTCGGCGACGTGCGTGACGACGGTTTCCACGAGCTGGTCACCGTCTTCCACGCGGTGAGCCTGTTCGACGAGGTCACGGTCACCGCCTCGGAGTCGCCGGGGATCGAGGTCCTCGGGGACTCGGCGGCCGAGGTCCCGGCCGACGGCACCAACCTCGCGTGGCGGGCCGTCGAGCTGCTGGGCCGCCACGTCGAGCACGACACCGACGTCCGGGTGGTGCTGCGCAAGGGCATCCCGGTCGCGGGCGGCATGGCGGGCGGCAGCGCCGACGCGGCGGGCACGCTCGTCGCGCTCGCGGCGCTCTGGAAGCTCGACCTCACCCGCGACGAGCTGGCCGTCCTGGCCGCAGACCTGGGCAGCGACGTGACGTTCGCGCTGCACGGCGGCACCGCGCTGGGCACCGGGCGGGGGGAGCGGATCGTGCCCGTGCTCGCGCGACACCCGCAGCACTGGGTGATCGCGCTGCACCGGCAGGGGCTGTCGACACCGACCGTCTTCGGTGAGCTCGACCGGCTGCGGGCCGCGTCGTCGGACCCGACGCCGGTGCGCGCCGTCGAGCCGGTGCTGGAGGCGCTCGCGGGCGGCGACCCGCGACAGCTCGCCCTCTCCCTGGGCAACGACCTGCAGGCGGCGGCCGTCAGCCTGGCACCCGACCTGCGCCGGACCCTGCGCGCGGGGGTCTCGGCGGGCGCGCTCGCGGGGCTGGTCAGCGGGTCCGGCCCCAGCTGCGCGTTCCTGTGCGACAGTGCCGACTCCGCCGTCGAGGTCGCCGCCGAGCTGGCGGGCGCGGGCGTGTGCCGCACGGTCCGCGTCGCGCACGGCCCGGTGCCCGGCGCGCGGGTCGTCGACGAGAACGAGCCGCCGTCGGGCCCCCCGACCGGCTCCTGGCCGAAAGTGCGTGCCTGATGCCCCCGGTTCGGCAGAACCTGGTCAACCTCGAGTCCGTCACCGCGCACGTCCCGGGCGACGCCTCGCGCGTCCTGCTCGACGCCGTGTCGCTGGGCGTGGAACGCGGCGAGCGGATCGGAGTCGTCGGCCTCAACGGCGGCGGCAAGACGACGCTGCTCGACATCATCGCGGGCCGCCGCGAGCCGCAGGGCGGGCGGATCAGCCGGCTCGGTGGCCTGAAGCTGTCCCACCTCGCGCAGGGGGACCCGCTCCCGGCGGGCGCGCGGATCCGTGACGTCGTGCTCGCCGACTACGGCGCCGAGCACGAGTGGGCGTCCGACCCCCGGGTGCGCGACGTCCTCACCGGACTCGGTGTCACCGACCTGGACCGCACCGTCGACGGGCTCTCCGGCGGCGAGAAGCGCCGCGTCGGGCTCGCGGCGACCCTGATCGGCGAGCCCGACCTCGTCGTCCTCGACGAGCCGACCAACCACCTCGACGTCGAGGGCGTCGGCTGGCTCGCCCGGCACCTGCTGGGGCGCAACTGCGGGCTCGTCGTCGTCACGCACGACCGCTGGTTCCTCGACGCGGTCTGCACCCGGACGTGGGAGGTCGCGGGCGGACGCGTGGAGAGCTACCTCGGCGGCTACGCCGACTGGGTCTACGCCCGGGCCGAGCGGTCCCGGCAGGCCGACGCGGCCGAGGCCCGTCGGCAGAACATGGCGCGCAAGGAGCTGGCCTGGCTGCGGCGCGGGGCCCCGGCGCGCACGTCGAAACCCCGGTTCCGGATCGAGGCCGCCGAGGCACTCATCGCCGACGTCCCGGCGCCGCGCAACACCGTCGAGCTGCTCGGGTTCGCGACGAACCGGCTGGGCCGCACCGTCCTCGAGCTCGAGGACGCGACCGTCCGGATCGGCGACCGCACGCTGCTCGACGGCGTCACCTGGCGGCTCGGCCCCGGCGACCGGATCGGCATCGTCGGCGTCAACGGTTCGGGGAAGACGACGCTGCTGCGCTCGCTCACCGGCGAGCGGCCGCTCGACGCCGGGCGCCGCGTCCAGGGCACGACGGTCCAGCTCGCCGAGCTGACCCAGGAGCTCGTCGACCTGCCGCGCGAGATGCGGGTGCTGGAGGCGACCGAGGACGTCGCGAAGTTCGTCCGGTTGGGCAAGCTGGAGCTGTCGGCGTCGTCGGTGCTGGAGCGGCTGGGCTTCCCGGCGGCGCGGCAGTGGACGCCGGTCGGGCAGCTCTCGGGCGGCGAGCGGCGGCGCCTGCAGCTGACCCGGCTGCTCATGGCGGAGCCCAACGTCCTGCTGCTCGACGAGCCCACCAACGACCTCGACGTCGACACCCTGTCCAACCTCGAGGACCTGCTCGACGGCTGGCCCGGCACGCTCGTCGTCGTCAGCCACGACCGGTACCTGGTGGAGCGGGTCTGCGACACGGTCGTGGCCCTGTTCGGCGACGGGCGCATCACCCACCTGCCGGGCGGCATCGACGAGTACCTGCAGCGGCGGGCCGCGGCCGGCGACGCGGTCGCGACGATCACGACGTCCGGCCCCGCCGCGAAGGCGGCGCCCGCGGTGTCGGCCGCCGAGCAGCGTGCCGCCCGCAAGGACGCGGCGCGCCTGGAACGGAAGATGGAGTCGTTGGCGGCCAGGGAGTCCGAGCTCCACGACGCCCTCGCCGCCGCGGCCACCGACCCGGCGAAGCTCATGGAGCTGGGGGCCCAGCTCAAGGCCGTGACCGCCGAGCGTGAGGCCGTCGAGATCGACTGGCTCGCCGCCGCGGAGCTCGCGGAGTCCTGAGCACCCGTCGCGCCGATGAGTTCGGGGCGCCGGCGGGGTCCTTCTCCTCGGGGACGACGCCGGGGACGACGCCGGGGACGACGCAGGAGGCGGGTATGGCCGTGGTCGAGGACGTCCGGCCGCTGGGGGCGGGCCTGGCGCGCTCGTACGAGGTGTACGTGCGCGGCAGGTTGAAGTTCCGCGTGGGACAGCTCGTCTACGTGGCGTTCTCCCTCGACGGGAGCGGGATGGGGTTCGCGTCCCCCCGGGAGGAGCGGGCGGGGCTGGTCGCGAGCGACCCGCGCCGCTTCCGGCTGCCGTCGGCGTCGGACATGCGCTTCAACTGGGTCGAGGCGGATCTCGCCGTGCTGGACGCGGCCGAGGCACGGGAGCTGGTCGTCGACGCGTGGCGGATGGTCGTCCCGCAGAAGCTGTCCCGTGCCTACGACCTCGCCCACCCCGACGGGCCGGGGGCGGGCTGACGCCGGACGACGGGCGGTGGAGCGTGGATCCACCGATCGATCGACTCGACGCCGCCGCCCCACCCCTAACGTGTCCTGTGTGCGGCCGCGGCCCGAGTGCCGGGCCGCACGACGGGCCGGCCGTCTGGGGGGAGGGCCGGCCCGTGGCCGTCGGCGACGGGCCGACCCTGCCACTCACGACTGCAGGGCCGCCACCAGGTCCGGCGTCCGCCCGAGCAGGGTCGCGAGGGCGAGGGGATCCATGTAGTCGTCGTACTGCACGATCTCGCCGTCGCGGACCCGGACGACGCCCAGCGCGCGGAACCGGTAGGGCGCGGCGGTCGCCCGGGCGGTCCCGTGGTGCTCGATCTCCACGACGACGACCTCGGGGTCGTCGGTGGTGCGCACGACCATGTCGACGCCGTCCATCGCGAACATGTCGCGCCGGTCGGCGTGGTCCCCGTGGTAGGCGCGGATGGCGTCGCGTCCGCGCAGCTCGCGGGGCATTCCTGGCGGGGCGAACGGATAGGTGAGCACGCCGTCGGGAGCGAAGAGGTCGGCGAACACGACGTTCTCGCCGGCGACCATCCGCCGAACCTCCTCGACGACCTCACGCGGGCTTCGGGACACGGTGCCTCCAGGGATAGAATCCGGAACGATGACTCCGATTGAACGATACGGAACGCACGCCCCGGTTGGCAACGATGGCTGAGGTCCCGGACCGGCCCCTGCGTGCCGACGCCCGGCGCAACCGTGAGAAGGTCCTGCGCGCCGCGCAGGAGGCGTTCGCCGAGCACGGCATGGGCGTCCCGCTGGACGAGATCGCCGGCCGGGCGGGGGTCGGGCCCGGTACGGTCTACCGCCACTTCCCGACGAAGGAGGCCCTCTTCGAGGCCGTCGTCGCCGCGCGGATGCAGGACCTGATCACCGCGGCCCGAGCGGGGGCCCACGCGGCCGACCCGGGCGAGGCGTTCTTCGGCTTCCTCGCGCTGCTCGCCGACGAGGCCGGCGTCAAGCGTGACCTCTCGGATGCGCTGGTGGCGCCACCGGCTGTCGCGACGTCGTTGCGCACGGACCTGCGGGCCGCGCTCGAGGTCCTGCTGACACGAGCGCAACAGGCGGGCGCGGTCCGCGACGGGATCCGCGTCGACGACCTCTTCGCCCTGCTCAAAGGCTTGATGGCGGCACTGGTCGAGACAGCGGACGACGCGCGTGACCGGCTGATCGCTGTCGTCGTGGACGGGTTGCGGGCGCCGCGCTGACATGACGTCATAGTGACGTCGCGGATCGGTCGACGTGGTGTCAGCCGCATATCAGCGCGGCGTCAGTGGTGCGGGTCAGAGTCATCGTCATGGACACCGTCATCCACGTCGAGGGACTCGAGAAGTCCTTCGGCGCCACGAAGGCCCTCGCCGGGGTCGACCTGACCGCCCGGCGCGGCACGGTGCTGGGCCTGCTCGGTCCCAACGGCTCGGGCAAGACCACGACCGTCCGCGTGCTGGCCACCCTGCTGCGTCCCGACGCCGGCCGCGCCACGGTCCTCGGCCACGACGTCGTCGCCGCACCCGCGGCCGTCCGGGCCCGCATCGGGCTCACCGGCCAGTACGCCGCCGTCGACGAGGCGCTCTCCGGCACCGACAACCTGATCCTCATCGCCCGGCTGCTCGACATGCCCCGCCGTGCCGCCCGCACCCGGGCCGCGGAGCTCATCGAACGGTTCGGCCTGACCGACGCCGCCACCCGGCGCGTCCGCACCTACTCCGGTGGCATGCGCCGCCGGCTCGACCTCGCGGCCAGCCTGATCGGGCGGCCCGACGTCCTGTTCCTCGACGAGCCCACGACGGGCCTGGACCCACGGCACCGCAACGAGGTGCTCGACCAGGTCCGCGCACTCGCCGCCGACGGCGTCACCGTCCTGCTCACGACGCAGTACCTGGAGGAGGCCGACCAGCTCGCCGACGACCTCGTCGTCATCGACACCGGACGGGTCATCGCGTCGGGCACCCCGGCGTCGCTCAAGGCAGAGGTCGGCGGCCAGCGCCTGCACGTGCGCCCGTTGCACCGCACCGACATCCCGGCCGCGTCGGCGATCCTCGCCGGACTGGCCGGGGAGACCCCGGTCGTCGACGCCTCCGGGGAGCTCACCGTCGCCGCCCGTGAACCTGGCCTGCTGCACGTCGCGGGCGGGCGGTTCGACGAGGCCGGCCTCGCGATCGCCGAGCTCGGCCTGCGCCTGCCGAGCCTCGACGACGTCTTCATGACCCTCACCGGCCGCTCGACGGAGGACGCCGAGAAGCAGGCCGGCCCTACCGACCAGGAGGTGGCTGCATGACCACCGCCGACGCACTCGTCTCCGCGGAGGCGGCAGCCGGCACGACCCCCGTCGCACACCGCACCGACGTCCGTCCGCCGCTGCCCCCGTCGGACATCGAACGCGGCAGGCGCGGGCCCTCCACGATCCGGCACGGCCTCACCTTGGCCTGGCGGGGCGTGATCAAGACGATCCATTCCCCCGAGGCGCTCATCGACGTGACGCTGCAGCCGGTGATCTTCCTGCTGCTGTTCGTCTACGTCTTCGGCGGCGCGATCGCCGGCAACACCACCGACTACCTGCAGTTCGCGCTGCCGGGTGTGCTCGTGCAGACCGTGGTGTTCGCGTCCGCCGGCACCGGCGTCGGGCTGGCGGAGGACCTGCACACCGGCATCTTCGACCGGTTCAGAAGCCTCCCGATCTCGCGCTCGGCACCGCTCGTCGGCGCGATCATGGCCGACCTCGTGCGCTACCTGACGTCCGGCGTGATCATGCTGGTCCTCGGTGTGATCCTCGGCTTCCGGATGCACACCGGTCCGCTGGCCGTGCTCGCCGCGATGGGTCTGGTCATGGTGTTCGCCTTCGCGCTGTGCTGGGTGTTCACCGCGCTCGCGATGCTCGTCCGCCAGCCGCGCTCGGTGCAGGGCATCGGCGCGATGATCATGCTGCCGCTCACCTTCGGCAGCAACGTGTTCGTCCCGTCGAGCTCGATGCCGGGGTGGCTGCAGGCGTTCGTCGACGTCAACCCGGTCTCCAAGGTCGCCGACGCGGTCCGCGGGCTGCTCACCGGTGGGCCGGTCGCCGGGCCGGCGACGACGTCGCTGATCGCCGCCGCCGTCATCGTCGCGGTGTTCGCGCCGATCGCGGTGACGCTCTACCGCAAGCGGGCCTGAGCCCGGACGTGGTCCCGGACGGCCGTGAGGCCCTCGGGACGGGGGAGGTCCCGACCCCGCCGCAGCGCCTCGTCGGCCGCGGCGGGGCCGAGGGCGTCGCGGACCCCGTCCACCACGGCGACGACGTCGGGGTTGCCCTGGTCGAGCGTGCCGCGCTGGGTCAGTGCGACCCCGAGCAGGAACCCGGCGCCCGCCGCGTCGCCCCCGGCGAGGACGAACGCCGCAGCGCACTCCGCGACCATCGCCGCGACCGGTCCGTCGTGGCTGTCGGCCGCGGCGTCGACCGCACGCAACAGGGTCGCGGTCGCCGCGTCGAGCTCGCCGCTCGCCGTCTCGAGCTGGTGACGCACCAGCTCGGTCAGCGCCAGTCGCTGCTCGCGCGCGAGGCCGGTCCCGACGTCCCGCTCGGCCGCGGCCAGATGTCGCCGCGCCGCCGGGAGGTTGCCCGCCCGGCGCTCGACGTCGGCGAGGGTGCCCCGCACGATCGTCTGCATCCCGAACGGCCCGGACGCGAGGTCGGCCGCGGACTCGCAGAGCTCGCGGGCCCGGTCCAGGTCGCCCCGACGGACCGCGAGCCGGGCCTGCTGCAGCATGAACTGGGGCAGGTCGTCGTCGTTGCCGAGCTCGGTGGCCAGCGCGACGGCCTCGTCGTAGGCGGCGGCCGCCGCGTCGTGGTCACCGGCGAGCTCCTCGAGCTCGCCGAGCGTCCCGAGGGTCATGCCCAGCCCGAAGCGGTCGCCCGTCGCGGTGAACAGCTCGTGGGCGACCCGGACGAGGGCTCGCTGGCGCTCGATGTGCCCGTCGTTCTCCGCGAGCTGCGCGAGGACCTGGGTGGCGAACGCGCGCACCCACGTGTCCGTCGAGGACCGGGCGACCTCGTCGAGCAGCGTCGTGTCGCCGGTGAACGCCCGGCCGATCGGCGCGACGAGCTGCAGTGTGGGATGGCGCGGTTCGGGCGCGGCAGCAGCGGCGGCGATGGCGTCGTCGATGAGCGCCGTCGCGGCCTCGACGTCGCCGCGGGCGATGCAGGTGAGCACCCGGTACGCGACGTTGCGGGCACCGATCGCCGGCAGGTCGACGGGCGACGGCAGCTCGGCGACGGCCTCGACCCAGCCGATCGACTCCTCGTAGCGGCCGCGGATGAACCACGACCAGCCCATGGCCGCGACGATGCGGTGCGCGGTCGGACCGTCGCGCCGGTCGACGGCCCGGCGCAGGGCGGCGGCGATGTTGCCGCTCTCGGCGCGCAGCGAGGCGAGCCAGCGCAGCTGGTCGGCCCCGCGCAGGTGCGGCTCGGCGGCCTCGGCCAGCGCGGTGACCCACGCCGCGTGTGCCGCGACGACGTCGTCGGTCTCGCCCGCCTCGGCGAGCCGCTCGCTCGCGTAGTCGCGGATCGTCTCCAGCAGCCGGTAGCGCGTCGGCTCCGCGCCGCCGGACGGGACGGCGACCACGAGGGACTTGTCGACGAGCGCTGCCAGCAGGTCGAACGCGTCGGCCGGGTCCGGGCCACCGCGGCCGGTGCACACCCGCTCGATCGTCGCCGCCGTCGCGCCGCCCGCGAAGACACCCATGCGGCGCAACAGGATCCGCTCCGGCTCGCCGAGCAGGTCCCAGCTCCAGTCGACGACGGCGCGCAGCGTCTGGTGGCGCGGCAGCGCGGTGCGCGCGCCGGAGGTGAGGAGCCGGAAGCGGTCGTCGAGCCGGGCGGCGATCTCGGTGAGCGACAACGTCCGCAGCCGCGCCGCGGCCAGCTCCAGCGGCAGCGGCTGGCCGTCGAGCCGGGTGCAGATCTCGGCGACGACGGGCTCGGTGGCCGCGTCGAGGCGGAAGCCGGGGTCGACGGCAGCGGCGCGGTCGGCGAACAGCCGCAGGGCCGCGGCGGTGTCGAGCGGCTCGACGGGGTGCAGCACCTCGCCAGGAACGGCCAGCGGCTCCCGGCTCGTCGCCAGGATCCGCAGCCGGGGCGCCGCCTCCAGCATGCGCTGGGCGAGCAGGGCGACGTCGTCGACGAGGTGCTCGCAGTTGTCCAGGACGAGGACCATGTCGCGGTCGCCCAGCGCGGTCAACAGCCTGGCGGTGGTGTCGGGCGGGCCTTCCTCGGGGTTGCGCACCACCAGCTCCGGTTCGCCGACGGCCGCCAGCACCGTCCCGACGAGCTGCTCGGGCCCGGTCAGCGGCGCCAGCTCGGCGAGGGGCGTCTCGTCTGCGCCCTTCCCCGGACGCCCGCCGCCCGGCCAACCGACGATCTCGCGGGCCAGGCGGGTCTTGCCCGACCCGCCGGGGCCGAGCAGCGTGACGAGCCGGGCCGTGCCGAGCAGGCTGCGGACCCTGGCGACGTCGGCGGCGCGCCCGACGAAGCTGGTGAGTGCCACGGATCCGTTGCGGCGCAGTTCGGGGGAGCGCTGCAGTTCCTGCAGTTCCGGGGAGCGCTGTGGTTCCGGGCTCGCCGCGGCAACCGCAGGTGCCGCAGCGGGGGCGCCGCGCAGCACGTCGAGCCGGGCGCGGACGAGCTCCGGGCCGGGATCGACGCCGAGCTCGTCGGCGAGGCGCTCGCGGGTGCGGTCGAGCACGGCCAGCGCGTCGGCCTGCCGGCCGGTGGCGTGCAGCCCGCGGGCCAGTACGACGGCCGCGCTCTCCCGCAACGGTTGCGCGGCCAGCAGGTCGCCGACCGCCGCCAGTCCGGCGGCCGGGTCGCCCGTGCGCACGCCCAGCGCGGCGCGGGCCTCGACGGCCGTCGCCCGCTGCTCCTCGAGCCGGCCCGCGACGACGTCGGCGAACGGGAGCCTGCGGACGTCGGCCAGTGCGGGCCCCCGCCACAGGGCGAGCGCGTCGTCGAGCGCGACGACGGCGCGCGCCGGGTCGGGCGCGGTCCTGGCGGCGGCGAGCAGCGTGCCGAACCGCCCGGCGTCGACGTCGGCGGGCGCCACGTCGAGCAGATAGCCGCCCGGGACGGTCGTGACCAGCGCGGACCCGAGCGCCCGGCGCAGCCGCGACACGAGCGACTGCAGGGCGTTGCCGACGGCGTCGGGCGGCTCGTCGCCCCAGAGGTCGTCGACGAGCGTCTCCGTGGTGACGGGCCGGCCGGCGTCGAGGGCGAGCCGGGCGAGCAGCCCGCGCAACCGCAACCCGGGTGGAGCCGCGTCGGCATCGGCGGGCGTGCCGGACCCGTTCGCCGACGGCCACGCCGCGACGCTCCCGAGCACCCCGATCCGCACGCGATCAGTCTGCCGTGCCGCGGCGGGCGGCCGCAGGGAATCCCCCTCGTGGCCGGGCGATATGGGGCGTGCGCGGCAATGGTCGCCATAGCGACCATCGCCGCGCACAGGGTCACTCGGCCAGCGTCTGCAGGAAGTACGCCTCCGCGAGCACCCCGCGGCCGAACATCGCGAGGTCGAGGCTCTCGTCGATGCCGTGCCAGCGGCTCGCCGGGTCGCCCACGCCGGTCACCAGCACCGCGGCGCCGGGGAACGTCCGGGCGAACTCCGCGATGAACGGGATCGAGCCGCCGATGCCGGTCTCCACGACCGAGTTGCCGTAGGCGCGCGAGAACGCGGACCGGGCGGCGTCGTAGGCCGAACCGGTGGCGTCCAACGCGAACGGCTCCGCCACGCCGGTGCCCGGCTCGACGGTGACGTGCGCGCCCCACGGGACGTGCGCCCGCAGGTGCTCGGCCAGGGCCTGCTGCGCGGTCGCGGCGTCGTCGCCGGGGGCCAGCCGCAGGCTGACCATCGCCCGCGCCCGCGGCAGCAGCACGTTCGACGCCTCGGCGACGCGCGGCGCGTCGATCCCCAGCACGGCGACGGCCGGCTTGAGCCACGCCCGGTCCGGGATCGACCCCGAGCCCAGCAGCTCGACGCCGTCGAGCAGGCCGACGTCGGACCGGAAGGTCTCCTCGTCCATGTCGGGCACGTCGGACTCGGTGCCCATCAGCCCGGGCACGGCGACGTGGCCCTTGTCGTCGTGCAGCGACGCGAGCGCCCGGCACAGCGCGGTCAGCGCGTCGCCGACCGGGCCGCCGTACACCCCGGAGTGCACCGGCCGTTCCAGCATCGACACCTCGACGACCACGTCGACCAGGCCGCGCAAGGTCGTCGTGAGGGCGGGGACGTCGGTCGCGGGGTTGGCCGAGTCGGCGATGACGATGACGTCGGCGGCCAGCAGGTCGCGGTGCTCGGACAGCAGCGCGGTGAGCGTCGGGGAGCCGGACTCCTCCTCGCCCTCGACGAACAGCGTCACCCCCACGGGCGGCTTCCCGCCGAAGGCGCGCAGTGTCGCCAGGTGCGTCATGACGCCGGCCTTGTCGTCGGCGGCGCCGCGACCGTAGAGGCGCCCGGCGCGCTCGGTCGGCTCGAAGGGTGGGCTGGTCCAGTGCTCGTCGCCGCCGGTGGGCTGCACGTCGTGGTGGGCGTAGAGCAGGACGGTCGGCGTCCCGGCCGGACCGGGGAAGCGGGCGACGACGGCGGGCGCCCCACCCTGCGCCTGCAGGATCTGGACGTCCGCCGCACCGGCCTCGCGCGCCAGCGAGGCGACGGCGTCCGCGCTGCGCCGGGTGTCGTCGGCGTGCGTGGGATCGGCCCAGATGC
The DNA here is from genome assembly GCF_036984265.1 of Pseudonocardia sp. D17. NCBI lineage: Bacteria > Bacillati > Actinomycetota > Actinomycetes > Pseudonocardiales > Pseudonocardiaceae > Pseudonocardia > Pseudonocardia sp. D17. Next base: position 48,709 of record NZ_BPRG01000107.1, read on the forward strand.
TGGGGATCCGCACGAGCCGTTCCAGGTCGGTGCGGGCGCCGGGGAGCTCGGCCTCGACGGCGGCGGCGAGCGGGTCGTTCGCGTGCTGATCGGCCACGGAGCCGGATGCTACGCGCAGGTCGTAGGCTCCTGAGCATGTCGCGGTTCCTGACGATGTTGCTGGACAGCGCGGCGCGGTCCGCCAAGGGAATGGTCACCGGCGAGCCGTCGGCTCCCGTCCGGACGCCGTGGAGCGAGGTGCACACCAAGGCCCGCGCGCTCGCCGGGGCGCTCGCGGCGGGCGACGGGTCGGCGCCGGGCCTCGCGCGCGGCTCGGCCGTCGCCGTCCTGGCGGCCGAGCCCGCCGTCATCGCCCCGACGGCGCAGGCCGTCTGGCTCCTCGGCGGCACCGTCACCATGCTGCACCAACCCACCGCGCGCACCGACCTGGCCGTGTGGGCCGCCGACACCGTGACGGTGCTCGGGATGATCGACGCGAAGCTCGTCGTACTCGGTGCGCCGTTCGACGCGCTGGCCCCGGTGCTGGCCGAGCGCGGCATCGCCCACCGGCTGCTGTCGGACGTCGACGCGTCCGACGCGGCGCCGATCGTCGCCGACGAGGCCGTCGCCGACGAGGGCGACACCGCGTTGCTGCAGCTCACGAGCGGGTCGACGGCCGAGCCCAAGGCCGTGCGGATCACCCACGCCAACCTGTACGCCAACATCCGCGGGATGATCGCGGCCGCCCAGCTCGACGCCGGGCGCGACGTGATGGTGTCGTGGCTGCCGCTGTTCCACGACATGGGGATGGTCGGGTTCCTGACGATCCCGATGGTCGCCGGCATCGAGCTGGTGACGGTCACCCCTGCGGACTTCCTGTCGCGCCCGCTGCTGTGGGCGGAGCTGATCTCGAAGTACCGGGGCAGTGTCACCGCGGCGCCCAACTTCGCCTACTCGGTGCTCGCGCGCCAGCTCGCGCGTGCCGAGGACGGCTCGCTCGACCTGTCGTCGATGCGCTTCGCGCTCAACGGCGCCGAGCCGATCGACCCCGACGCCGTCGACGCGCTCACCGCCGCCGGCAAGCGGTTCGGCCTGCGCGAGGACTCCGTCGTGTGCGCGTACGGGATGGCCGAGACCGCCCTCGGGGTGTCGTTCGCGCCGTGCGACACCGGAATGGTCGTCGACCACGTCGACGCCGAGCAGCTGGAGCTCCACCGGGTCGCGCAGCCCGCGATCTACGGGCCGAGCAGGCGCTTCCCGCGGCTGGGCCCGCCGCTGCCGGGAATCGAGGTGCGGGTCGTCGGCGACGACGGCCGGGTCCTCGGCGAGCGGGAGGTCGGCATCCTGCAGCTGCGCGGCGAGTCGGTGACGCCCGGCTACCTCACCGTCGACGGCCCGCGCCCCGCTCAGGACGCCGATGGCTGGCTCGACACCGGTGACGAGGGCTACCTCGCCGGGGTCGAGGTCGTCGTGTGCGGCCGGCGCAAGGACGTGATCATCATGGGCGGCCGCAACATCTACCCGACCGACATCGAGCGCGCCGCCGCCGACGCCCCGGACGTGCGCGCGGGCAACGTCGTCGCCGTCCGGTTGGAGGCGGGTGCCGGCCGGCACCGGGAGTCGTTCCTGGTCGCCGTCGAGTCGCGGCGGGCCGGTGACGAGGAGGCCGAGGCCGTGATCCGCAAGGACGTCACGTCGCGCGTGGTCGCGGCCTGCGGGGTGCGGCCGGCCGACGTCGTCGTGCTCCGCCCGGGCACGCTGCCGAAGACGCCGTCGGGCAAGCTGCGCCGATCCGCCACGGGCCACCTGCTGGCGGCCCGGGCCTGACCCCTTGACGCAGGAACGGCACTTTCCCGCGACTGGATTGCGGGAAAGTGCCGTTCCTGCAGGAGGACGGGGCGGGCGGGGCCTCAGCCCGACAGCGCGTGGAACCGGTTCTGGGCCGGTTCCAGCCCGTCGGACAGCAGGGCCTCGGCGGCGTCGGCGGCCAGGTCCACCGCGAGATCCAGTTCCTTGCGCTCGACGGCGGAGAACCGCTTGAGCACGAAGTCGGCCGGGTCCTGGCGCCCGGGCGGGCGGCCGATGCCGAAGCGCACCCGCAGGTAGTCGCGGGTGCCGACCGACGAGCTGATCGAACGCAGCCCGTTGTGCCCGCCCTCGCCGCCACCCTGCTTGAGCCGGATCACGCCGAACCCGAGGTCGAGATCGTCGTGCACGACGACGAGCTCGGCCGCGGGGACCGAGAAGTACCGCAACAGCCCGGCGACCGGGCCGCCCGAGACGTTCATGTACGTCCGGGGCTTCGCGAGCACGACCTTGCGGCCGGCGAGCCGGCCTTCGAGCACGTCGGCGTTGCTCTTGTGCTTCGAGAACCGGCCACCGCCGGCCCGCGCCGCCAACAGCTCGACGACGCGGAAGCCGACGTTGTGCCTGGTCTCGGCGTACTCGGGACCGGGGTTGCCGAGCCCGACCACCAGGGCGGGACCCGGCACGGCCGTCAGCCCTCCGAGGACGCGGCGGAGTCGCCCTCGGCCGGGGCCGACTCGGGCGCGTCCTCGACCACGCCGGCACCCTCGATGTCGAGCTCGCCCTCGAGATCGGCCTGGGTCGGCGCGGCCACGACGTTGACGACGAGCGCCTCGGGGTCGGTCTGCAGCGTGACGCCGTCGGGCAGGGCGACCGAGCCCGCGAGGATCTGGGTGCCGATCTCGACGTCCTGGACCGAGAGCTCGATCGACTCGGGGATGCTGAGGACGTCGGCCTCGACCTCGATGGTGTTGAGCTCCTGGGCGATCATGCTGCCGGCGGCGGCCTCGCCGGTGACGACGACCTGCACGTCGACCACGACCTTCTCGCCACGCTTGATGACGAGCAGGTCGACGTGCTCGATGTACGGGCGGATGGGGTGCACGACCACGGTCTTGGTCAGCGCGAGCTGCGGGGTGCCGCCGATGTTGATCTCCAGGACCGCGTTGCGGCCCTGCTCGCGCACGACGCGCGCGAACTCCAGCGACGGCAGCGACAGGTGCTGCGGGTCGGTGCCGTGCCCGTAGAGGACGGCGGGGATCTTGCCCGCACGGCGGGTGCGCCGGGCAGCGCCCTTGCCGAACTCGGTGCGGGTCTCGGCGTCGATTCGGGCCTGGGCCACGGTACTTCTCCTCGGTGAATGCGGTCTGAGCGAGCGCGCGGCGAGGAGCGCATGGAACCGGCGGGACCGGTCCAGCGTCGATCACGGCGGGCAACACGGACGCCCGCCCTCGCCGCGGAACTGGGAAGAGCGTACGCCGCGCCGAGTGGACACCGACCCCCGGGTCGGGCAGGCCGGACGCGCTCCGCGGTCCGCCCACGACGGGCGCCGCCGCGCGCTCGCGCCCGGTCGTGGACCTCGTGTGTCGCACGATCGGCCGGTTCGGCCGCCGCGGCCGGGTGCGAGGAGCAGACTGCCGGTCATGGGCCACATCCGTGCCTTCTCCGAGATCGGTCGTGGGGACGTCGAGACCGCGGGCGGCAAGGGCGCCAACCTCGGCGAGCTGACCCGGGGCGGCCTGCCGGTGCCGCCGGGCTTCGTGGTGACGACCGATGCCTACCGGGCCTTCGTCGACGCCACGGGGATCGGACCGCGGGTCCTGGAGCTCGCGACGCCGCCGCCCGGCTCCACCGCCACCGACGGGGACGTCGACCGGTCGGCCGACGCGATCCGGGCGCTGTTCCGCGCCGAGATCCCCGCCGCGATCGCCGACGAGATCCGCGCCGCCCACCGGATGCTCGGGGACGGGCCCGTCGCGGTCCGGTCGTCGGCGACGGCGGAGGACCTGGAGGGCGCGAGCTTCGCGGGGCAGCAGGACACGTTTCTCGACGTCCGAGGCGACGAGGCACTGCTCGCCGCCGTCCGCGCCTGCTGGGCCTCGCTGTGGACGGCGCGCGCCATGGCCTACCGCGCGCGGCACGGCATCGCACCCGCCGACGTCGCGCTCGCGGTCGTCGTGCAGCGCATGGTCGACGCCGACGCGGCGGGTGTGATGTTCACGGCCAACCCGACCAACGGCCGCCGCGACGAGACGGTCGTGTCCGCGGCGTGGGGGCTGGGGGAGTCGGTCGTCAGCGGCGCGGTGACCACCGACGACGCGGTCGTCAGCGGCGGGCGGGTCACCTCGCGCACGACGGCGGACAAGGCCGTCATGACGGTGGCGACGGGCGCGGGCACCGTCGAGCAGCCGGTGCCGGACGCCGACCGCGGCCGGGCCGTCCTGTCCGATGCCGACGTCGTGGCCCTCGCCGCGCTCGGGGAGCGGATCGCCGACCACTTCGGCGCCCCGCAGGACGTCGAGTGGGCCCGCGGGCCCGACGGGTTCGCGATCGTGCAGTCCCGCCCGATCACCGCGTTGCCCGAACCGGAGACGGCCCCGCCGACGGACTGGTCGGTGCCCGACGGCGCCCTCTACGCCAGGGCCAGCATCGTCGAACAGCTGCCCGACCCGCTGACCCCGCTGTTCGAGGAGCTGATCGACCCGGCCGTCACGCGCTCGCTGACCGCGATGGTGCGCGAGTTCCTCGGCGAGGACGTGCTGGCCGACGGCGACATCGGGTTGCCGACCGTCAACGGCTACGCCTACTACCGCTACACGCGGGCCGCGATGTGGCGGATGACCAGTCGCACGGTCTCGGCCGTCAGGCTGATCCTCGGCCGCGGCGACGACGGCGCGCAGGCGCGCTGGCGCGACCGGGCGCACCCCGCCTACGTCGAGGCTGTCGCCCGCTGGGCCGACCGCCCGTTGGCCGGGCTCTCGATCCCGGAACTGCTCGACGGTGTGGAGGAACTGCTCGGGGCGGGGGCGACGTACTACACGGCCGTGCAGACGATCATCCCGATCGCGGCGTCGAGCGAGATCCTCCTGACGCGGTTCTACGAGACCGCCGTCCGGCGCGACGGCGACCCGCCCGCCGCGACGTTGCTGCTCGGTTTCGACAGCGCGCCCCTCCGCGCCGAACGCTCGCTGTACACGATCGCCGGCTGGGCCCGCGGGCACGACGCGCTCGCCACCGTCCTGCTCGCGGACCATCCCGCCGCGGCGCTGCTCGATCCCGCGCACCCGCTCGGCGGCGTCGACCCGGCGGTGTGGCGGGAGTGGACCGACCGCTTCCACGCCCACCTGCGGGCGCACGGGCACACCGTCTACAACCTCGACTTCGCCAACGCCGTCCCGGCCGACGACCCGGCCCCGCTGCTCGACGCGCTGCGCTTCTTCCTGCGCGGCGAGGGCGCCGATCCGGTCGAGCGGCAACGACGGTCGGCCGCACGTCGTGACGAGACCGCCGCGGCCGTACGGGGCCGGCTCGATCCGTTGCGGCGCAATCTGTTCGACCGCCTGCTCCGCTGGGCGCAGTCGGCGGCGCCGCTGCGCGAGGACGCCCTCGCCGACATCGGGCTCGCCTGGCCGCACCTTCGTCGGCTGCTCCGCGAGATCGGCGGCCGTCTCGTCGGAGCGGGCACGATCGTCGCGGCCGACGACGTGTACTGGCTGCGATCGGCGGAGATCCTGGCGCCGCCGCAGGACCGGTCGGCCGACGTCGCGGCGCGGCGGGCGCAGTGGCGCGGTCGTCGCCGGGCCACGCCGCCGGGGCTGCTGCCCCAGGGGTCGCGCTGGGAGGCCATGGAACGCTTCATGCCGACGGCGACGACCGAGCAGACCGGGCCGGTGATCCGGGGGGTCGGCGCCAGCGCGGGACAGGTCACGGCGCCCGCCCGGGTGCTCGGCGGGCCGGCCGACTTCGGACGCATGCGGTCGGGCGACGTGCTCGTCGCGAGCATCACGACGCCCGCATGGACGCCGCTGTTCGCGATGGCGTCGGGCGTGGTGACCGACGTCGGCGGACCGCTGAGCCACAGCTCGATCGTGGCCAGGGAGTACGGGATCCCCGCGGTGCTCGGGACCGCCGTGGCGACGCGGCGGATCACCGACGACGAGCGCATCCGTGTCGACGGTGACGCGGGCACCGTGACGCTGCTCGACGCCCCCGACACACCCGACGCGGACGCCGCCACCCGGCGGATCTCCGGCCCGGCGTGGCCGGGTCTGGTCGTCGCCGGCGCGGCCGTCGGTGCGGTCGCCCTGCTGGTGAGGCGGCGCCGACGGCGCTCGTGAGGCGCCGCTACGACTTGGGCAGGCGGGCCGCCGCGAACGTCGCGCCCAGCAGCGCGAGCACGCCGAGGCCCTCGACGATCAGCGTCGTCACCACCAGCTCGCCGCCGAGCTGCTCGCGCACGCCGAGGAACCCGCCGGGCAGCAGCAGCGCCAGTACCAGCGAGAGGAGGGTGCCCGCCGTGAACAGCAGCGAGAGCAGGCTGACGAGCGGCAGCTGCCGGTCCCGGGCGCCGACCATCGCGATCGCCAGTATCAGCGCACCGATCGCGTTGATCACGAACAGCGTGCCGACGAGGCCGTCGAACCCGCCGAACAACACCAGGTAGAGGTGGATGCCGCCCATGAGGAGCAGCAGGATCGCGCCCGCCACCCGCCATGCGGGCAGCGACCTCGTCCGGGCCGCGATGCCTCCGGTCTGCGATGCCATGTCGGTCGACCTCCCGCCGTGCCGGGCGTCGTCGGTCCGGACGCCCCCTGCGCCCTCCACGACGGACCGCGGCCCCGCGCGGTTCAGCGGATCCGGACCTTTCGGGAGCGGGAACTCTACGCGGCTCACGCCTCGCCGTCGACCGCCTCGGGCGTGCCGGTGCCCCGGCGCCCTGTACCGGGCGCCCCCGTACCGGGCGCCGGGGGATCAGGCGCCGGGGGATCAGGCGCCGCGGGATCAGGCGTTGCCGTCGAACAGGCTGGTGACCGAGCCGTCGTCGAAGACCTGGTGGATGGCCTCGGCCAGCAGCGGGGCGATCGAGATGACCGTCATGCCGGGGAAGCGCTTCTCCTCGGGGATCGGCAGCGTGTCGGTGAAGATCACCTCGGAGGCGCCGCACGTCGACAGGCGCTCGACGGCCGGCCCGGACAGCACCCCGTGGGTGGCGGCGATGACGACGTCGCGGGCGCCCTCGCGCAGCAGCACCTCGGCCGTCTTCGAGACCGTCCCGCCGGTGTCGATCATGTCGTCGATCACGACGCATGTGCGCCCGTCGACCTCGCCGACGACCCGGTTGGCGACGGCCTCGTTGGGCTTGCGCGGGTCGCGCGTCTTGTGGATGAACGCCAGCGGGGTGCCGCCGAGGGTCTCCGCCCAGCGCTCGGCGAGCCGCACGCGGCCGGAGTCGGGTGAGACGACGGCGAGATCGCGGTCGGCGTACTTCTGCTTGATGTGGTCGGCCAGCACCGGCAGCGCGAACAGGTGGTCCACGGGCCCGTCGAAGAAGCCCTGGATCTGTGCCGTGTGCAGGTCGACGGTCATGATCCGGTCGGCGCCCGCGACGAGGAACATGTCGGCGATCAGCCGCGCGGAGATCGGCTCCCGGCCGCGGTGCTTCTTGTCCTGCCGGGCGTAGCCCCAGAACGGCATCACGACGGTGATCCGCTTGGCCGAGGCGCGCTTGAGCGCGTCGACCATGATCAGCTGCTCCATCACGGCGTCGTTGATCGGCGCGGAGTGCGACTGCAGGACGAACGCGTCGCAGCCGCGGACCGACTCCTCGAAGCGGACGAAGATCTCGCCGTTGGCGAAGGTGTAGGCCGACTGCGGCGTGATGGTGACGTCGAGCTCCTTGGCCACCTGGTCGGCCAGCTCGGGGTGTGCCCGCCCGGAGAAGAGCATCAGGTTCTTCTTCGGGGTCGCGAAGATCGCGCTCACCGTCGTGTGCCTCCTCGGCCGGTTCGGCCGGCGTCGTCCGTGGCGGGTGCGGCGGGGGCCGCTCCGTCGAGCTGGGCGGCGGCCGCCTCGGCGCGCTCGGCGGCCTCGGCCGCCGGCGTCCCGGGGCGCTTGCGCCGGACCCACCCTTCGATGGTGCGCTGTGACCCGGCCGACACGGCGAGCGCCCCCGGTGGGACGTCGTCGCGCAGCACGGTGCCCGCGCCGGTGTACGCACCGTCGCCGACCTGCACGGGAGCGATGAACATCGTGTCGGAACCCGTGCGCACGTGCGATCCGACCACCGTCCGGCGCTTGGTCACGCCGTCGTAGTTGACGAACACCGACGAGGCGCCGATGTTGCTCATCTCACCGATCGTCGCGTCGCCGACGTAGGTCAGGTGCGGGACCTTGCTGCCCGCACCGATGTCGGAGTTCTTGACCTCGACGAAGGTGCCGATCTTGCCGCGCTCGCCGAGGTGCGCCCCCGGCCGCAGGAACGCGTAGGGGCCGACGGACGCGCCCGCGCCGATCGTCGAGCTGCTGCCGTGGGTGCGCACGACGATCGCGCCCGCACCGATCTCGACGTCGGTCAGCGTCGTGTCGGGGCCGACCTGGGCGCCTCCGGCGACGGAGGTGGTCCCGTGCAGTTGGGTGCCGGGGTGCAGGACGACGTCGGCCTCCAGCCGGACCTGCACGTCGATCCACGTCGTCGCCGGATCGACGACCGTGACGCCCTCGAGCATCCAGCCGCGCACCACGCGGCGGTTGAGCTCCGCGCCCGCCTCGGCGAGCTGGACCCGGTCGTTGACGCCGCGGACGAGCCAGGGGTCGTCGGAGTGCAGGGTGCCGACCCGGTGCCCGTCGGCGACCGCGATCGCGACGAGGTCGGTGAGGTAGAGCTCGCCCTGCGCGTTGTCGGTGGTCAGGCGGGTGAGCCCGGAGCGCAGGAAGTCGGCGTCGAACGCGTAGATGCCCGAGTTGACCTCGGTGATCGCGCGCTGCTCGGCCGTCGCGTCCTTCTGCTCGACGATCGCCGTGACCCCGTCGGCGCCCGCGACGATGCGGCCGTAGCCGGTCGGGTCGTCGAGGGTCGTGGTCAGCACGGTCATGACGGAGCCGTGCGCCTCGTGCAGCGCCCGCAACGCCTCGGGCACGAGCAGCGGGATGTCGCCGTAGGTGACCAGCACGGTGCCGGAGAGGTCCGCGGGCAGGGCGGCGAGGCCGCAGGAGACCGCGTCGCCGGTGCCGTTCTGCTGCTCCTGGACGGCGGTCACGACGGGGCGGGCCAGCGCGTCGGCCATCGCCGCGACGGCGGGCTCGACCTGGTCGCGCCCGTGCCCGACGACGACCACGAGGTGCTCGGGCTCCAGTGCGGCGACGGCGTGCACCGCGTGGCCGAGCAGGCTGCGCCCGCCGATGGCGTGCAGCACCTTCGGCGTCGCCGAACGCATCCGCTTGCCCTCGCCCGCCGCGAGGACCACCACCGCCGCGGGCGGCGCCGCGCGGGTCGCCCCGGCGGCGGGCGCCGGGCCGGTCGGGCGGGGGGTGGACGAAGCGTCCCCGTCGGGCCGGGCGGGCCCGTCGAGACGGTCGGGCATGAGCCGCACTCCTCGGTCGTCGCTCACGGGTCCGTACGTCGGCCGGGGTGCCGGCCGGACGCGATGCAGCACGTCGCGACGCCCGGACGGCTGAATCGTACGGGGTCGCGCGGCGGGCCCCGACCGCGCACCGGCGTCGTCCGGTTGGTCGCCGATGGTCGGTTCGTAACCCTCCGCGGCCGTCGTCGTTGAGTCACCCGGTCGGGTGGACGACGTGGAAGCGGCGGGTGAGGTCGGTGGGCAGGCACAGTGCGGCCGGGCGCGGGGCAGCCGGGCGCAGTGGGGTCGCGCGCGGGGCGGCCGGGCACGGGGCAGCCGGGCACGGGGCAGCCGGGCACGGGGCGGGACGGTCGCGGCTCGCGGCGATGCCGCGCGTCCGCGCCACGATCGCACTCGGGCTCGCGGGCCTGGGCGCGCTCGGTGGCACCGGCGTCGGGTCGGCCGAACCGCTGCGTCCCGTCGAGGCGCCCCTCGTCGACGGGACGCCGTGCACCGTCGCCGCGCGGGCCTGTGTCTCGATCGGCGCCAAGCAGGCCTGGCTGCTCGACGACGGGCGCGTCGTCCGCGGGCCGGTCGCGGTCAGCACCGGCGGGGCGGGCAAGGAGACCCCGCGGGGCGCGTTCGGCGTCGAGTGGAAGAACCGCGACCACCGCAGCGCCGAGTTCGGCGGGGCGCCCATGCCGTTCGCGGTCTTCTTCGCGCCCGGCGGCATCGCCTTCCACGAGGGCGACACGCGGACGGGGTCGGCCGGGTGCGTGCGGCTCGCACGCGCCGACGCGGAGGCGTTCCACGACTTCCTCGCGGTCGGCGACCGCGTCGAGATCGTCTGACGGGCGCAGGGGCCCGATGCCGGAGATCGTGTGACATCGGTGGCCGAGTCGGGCCGTCGGGGGGAAGACTCGGCCGCGACGCCCGACACACCCCGATCAGGAGGACGGCGATGCCCACCCGTACCGCACGCACGGCCTGGAACGGCACCCTCGAGCAGGGTTCCGGCCAGGTGGAGCTGAGCAGCAGCCACGTCGGCACCTACGACGTCAACTTCCCCAAGCGGGCAGCCGACGACGCCGGCGGCACCACGAGCCCCGAGGAGCTGATCGCGGCCGCGCACTCGTCCTGCTACGCCATGCAGCTCTCGGCCCTGATCGGCGAGGCGGGCGGCACGCCCGAGTCGCTCGACGTGACGGCAGACGTCACGCTGGGCCCCGACCCGGCCGGCGGGTTCCGCATCAGCGGCATCAAGCTGACCGTCCGCGGTGAGGTCACGGGCCTCGACGCCGAGGGCTTCGCCAAGGCCGCCGACGCCGCGAAGGCCGGTTGCCCGGTGAGCAAGGCGCTGACGGGCACGACGATCACGCTGGACGCAGCGCTGGAGTGACGAGGCGCCGGGCGGGGAAGAACTGCTCCGCCGCCAGGATTCGAACCTGAACCATCGGAACCAAAATCCGAGGTGCTGCCATTACACCACGGCGGACAGGCCTCCATCCTGGCACGACGCCCGCCCGCTCCTCGCCCCGCACCCGCGACGCCCGCCGGGCCCTGTGACGATCATCGCAGCTGACGATCATCGCGGCCGGGCGGGCGTCGTCGTATGTCCACGTCGGATTCACGGGCTTCGTGCCGGTTCGACTCAGCGGGCCGCAACATATTCGTTACCCTCTGCGGGTAGACGGTCCTCACCGACCGCGCTCCCGATCCGAGAGGTGCCGCATGACCGCAGAGGCCGCCGCCGCGCGACCGACCGAGGCCCCGGCCGTTCCGGCCGCGGAGGCCGACGGGGCCGACGGGACGACGCCAGCAGGCGCCAACATCGCCCGGCCGATCATCGGCGCCACCCGCTCGGGTTGGCAGCAGGGTCTGGTCTGGCTGTTCGTCGTCGGGCCGATGCTGGCCCTGCTGGCCACGGTGCCCGTCGTGTGGGGCTGGGGCCTCGGCTGGCACGACGTGGTCATCGCCGCGATCTTCTACACCGTCGGGATTCTGGGCGTGACCGTCGGCTACCACCGGCACTTCACCCACAAGTCCTTCAAGGCCAAGCCGTGGCTGCGCGTCATCCTCGCGATCGGCGGCGCGCTCGCGGTGCAGGGCTCGGTGTTCGCCTGGGTGGCCGACCACCGCCGGCACCACGCCTTCTCCGACAAGGAGGGCGACCCGCACTCCCCGTGGCGCTACGGCACCTCGCTGGTCGCCGTCGCGCGTGGTTTCGTCTGGGCGCACATGGGCTGGCTGTTCGAGCGTCGCAAGACCAACTACCAGCGCTTCATCCCCGACCTGCTGGCCGACCGGGCCATCCGGATGGTCAGCAAGCTGTTCGGGGTCTGGGTGCTGGTCAGCCTGGCCCTGCCGGCCCTGATCGGCGGGCTCGTCACCTGGTCGTGGGCGGGCGCGCTCACCGGCTTCTTCTGGGGCGGTCTCGTCCGCATGGCCGTGTCGCACCACGTGACCTGGTCGATCAACTCGATCTGCCACATGTTCGGCGAGCGTCCGTTCCGCTCGCGCGACAAGTCCCGCAACTTCTGGCCGCTCGCGATCCTGTCGATGGGCGAGTCCTGGCACAACCTGCACCACGCGGACCCGACGTGCGCCCGGCACGGCGTGCTGCGCGGGCAGATCGACATCTCCGCGCGGCTGATCTGGTTCTTCGAGAAGTTCGGCTGGGCCTGGGAGGTCCGCTGGCCGACGCCGCGTCGGCTGGAGAAGCTCAAGACCACCTGAGCAGGTCGCGGTCACCCATTTGCGGCGCACTGCGGTCACGGCGCGTGGGCAGCGACGGCGACGGCGCACGTGGAACACTGATCGGGTTGGTCCTCCCGTCCCGTTCGCTCGAGGTGGCCCGAGGCGAGGACGTCGTCCCGCACCGTCGCGGGCCCGGACGCCCGTGCCCGGCCGGCCGCCGGAGAGGTGGCCCCCGATGCTGAGTTTGCTCCCGGAGCGACTCGACCGGATGCTGCTGCTGGGCGTGCACTGCAACGAGATCGCGATCGGTGCGGGCGGCACGTTGCTGGAGATGTGCCGGGCGCACCCGGGCGTCCAGGTCAGCGCGCTGGTGCTCACCGGCGGGGGCTCGTTGCGCGAGGAGGAGGAACGCTCGGCGCTGGCCGCGTTCTGCCCGGGCGCCAAGGTCGACGTGACGGTTCTCGACCTGCCCGACGGTCGGCTGACCACGCGGTGGGACCGGGCCAAGCAGGCCGTCGAGGACATGGCCGCGCACGGCGACCCGGACATCGTCTTCGCGCCGTCGCCGCACGACACCGACCCGGACCTGCGGACCCTCGCCGACATCGTCCCGACGGTCTTCCGCGACCACCTGACGTTCTGCTACGAGATCGTGAAGTGGGAGAACGACCTCGCGCTGCCGTCGGTCTACCTGCCGCTGGCCGAGCCGGTGCTGCGGGAGAAGGTCGCGAAGCTGCACGAGCACTACGGTTCGCAGCGCGACCGCAGCTGGTTCGACCCCGAGACGTTCGGCGGGCTGGCCCGCATCCGGGGGATCCAGTGCCGCGCGCGGTACGCCGAGGCGTTCCACGTCCCACGGATCGTGCTGGCCGTCGCCCCGCTGACCGGCACCGGCCCGGAGCCGGTCTGACCGGCGGCCCATCCGTCCGAACGACCCCGAGGAGGAGCGGAAGCCCATGTGCCGCAACATTCGCACCCTGCACAACTTCGAGCCGCCCGCCACCGACGACGAGGTGCACGGCGCCGCGCTGCAGTACGTCCGCAAGATAAGCGGGGCGGCGAAGCCGTCGAAGGCCAACGAGGAGGCGTTCGCCGCGGCCGTCGCCGCCGTCGAGGAGGCCACCCGCAGGCTGCTCGACGAGCTGGTCACGACGGCACCACCGCGCGACCGCGAGGTGGAGGCGATGAAGGCGCGGGCCCGCGCGGCCGCCCGCTACGGGAGCTGACCCGCTGGCTACCGTCACGGGGTGCCACGCAGCTACCTCCGCTTCCCGCATCTCCACGGTGACACGCTGGTCTTCACGGCCGAGGACGACGTCTGGACCGCACCGCTCGCGGGGGGCCGCGCCTACCGGCTGACCGCCGACGACGTGCCGGTGTCGCGGCCACGGTTGTCGCCGGACGGGACCCGGGTGGCCTGGACGTCGACGCGCGAGGGCGCGCAGGAGGTGTTCGTCACCGACCTCGACGGCGGGGGAGCCCGGCGGCTGACGTGGTTCGGCGGCGCGCGCACCGTCGGCTGGCGCGGTTCGGGCGCCGACGCCGAGGTGGTCGTCCTCAGCGCGGCCGGCGAGGCGTCGGCCCGGCGTACCTGGGCGTACGCGATCCCGGCGGCGGGCGGTGCGCCGCGGCGGCTCGACTACGGGCCGGTGTCCGACGTCGCGACGGCCGCCGACCGGCCCGCGGTCCTGCTCGGCACGACGATGTCGCGCGAGATGGCCTGGTGGAAGCGCTACCGCGGCGGCACGGCCGGCAAGCTGTGGTGGGACCCGGAGGGCACCGGCGAGTTCCGCAGGCTCGCCGCGGAGCTGGGCGGCCAGATCGACTCGCCGATGCTCGTGGGCGACCGGATCGCGTTCCTGTCCGACCACGAGGGCTGGGGGAACGTCTACTCCCTGCCGCTCGACCGCAACGGCGCCGGCGCGGACGACTCGCTCGAGGGCCTGCTGCGGCACACCGACCACGGCGCCGACGGCGCGCCCGCCTTCTACGCCCGGCACGCGTCGACCGACGGCACCCGCGTCGTCTACGAGTCGGCGGGTGAGCTGTACCTGCTCGACGACCTGACCGCCGACTCGGCGCCGCGCCGGCTCGACATCGCACTGGGCGGTCCGCGGACCGACCGCGAACCGTTCCGGATCACGACGGACCGCTGGCTCGACCGGGCCGCCCCCGACCGCACCGGCCGGGCGAGCATCGCGCAGGTCCGCGGCACCGTGCACCGGCTGACCCACCGCGACGGCCCGGCCAGGACGCTGCTCGCCCAGCCCGGGGTCCGGGCGCGGCTGGCCCAGCCGCTCGGCGACGACCGGGCACTGTGGATCGACGACGCCGAGGGCGAGGACGCCGTCGTCGTCGCGCCACTGGACCCGCGGGCCGACGGCGCACCCGCCCTCGTCCGGCACGCGGCGGGCCGGGTCGGGCGGGTCCTCGAGCTGGCCGCGGCGCCCGACGGGAGCACCGCGGCGATCGCGACGCACGACGGCAGGCTGCTGGTCCTCGACATCGGTTCGGGGGAGCTGCGCGAGCTGGCCCGCGGTGCCGACGGCGAGGTCTCCGGCGTCGCCTACTCGCCCGACAGCGCCTGGCTGACCTACGCCGACCCCGTCGAGACCGGGCTGTCGCGGATCATGATCGCCCGGCTGGCCGACGACACGCTCGTCGAGGTGACGCCGCCGCGGTTCGTCGACAGGCACCCGGTGTTCACCGCCGACGGCAAGTACCTCGCGTTCCTGTCGCTGCGCACGTTCGACCCGATCTACGACGAGCACTCGTTCGACCTGACGTTCCCCGCGTCGTGGCGGCCGTTCCTCGTGCCGCTGGCCGCGCGCACACCGTCGCCGTTCGGGGCGTCGCCCGACGGCAGGCCCACGACCAGCGCCGACGAGGGGCCCGAGGACCTGCCGGCGACCGACCCCGCCGACGGCGAGGCCGACACCGATCCCGACGCCGCGAGCGCGGACGCGGGGGAGAAGGCGGGCGACGAGACGGCCCCGGAGAAGGACGACGCCGTCGTCGTCGACGTGGACGGGCTGCCCGGACGGGTCGTCCCGATCCCGGTCGCGGAGGGCAGGCTGCGCGGGCTCGGCGCGGCCAGGGACTGCCTGCTGTGGCTGCGCAACCCCGTGTCCGGCGTGCTCGGCGAGGGCCGGGAGCTCACCGGCGACCGCGGCCCGCGCCCGGTGCTCGAGCGCTACGACCTGGTGCGGCGCAAGGTCGACGTGATCGCCGACCCGGTGTCGTCGTACGAGGTCAGCGGCGACGGGAACCGGCTCGTCGTGCGCGACGGGAGCACCGTGCGGGTGCTGCGCTCGGACCGGTCGGGCTCGTCGGCGCCGTCGGACTCCGACGCCGACGAGTTCGAGATCGACCTGTCGCGGATCACCGTCACCGTCGACCCGGCGGCCGAGTGGCGGCAGATGTTCGACGAGGCCGGCCGCCTGATGCGCGACCACTTCTGGGTCGAGGACATGGCCGACGTCGACTGGGCCGGTGAGCTGGCCCGGTACCGGCCACTGGTCGACGCCGTCGGGAGCAAGGACGACCTGGTCGACCTGCTGTGGGAGCTGCAGGGCGAGCTGGGGTCCTCGCACGCCTACGTCATCGGCGGCGGGGGCGGCGGCGACTGGTCGGGGCGGCCCGGGCTGCTCGGCGCCGATCTCGAACGCGCCGAGGAGGGCTGGCGGATCACGCGGGTGCTGCCGCCGGAGACCTCGGCGACCCGGGCCCGCAGCCCGCTGGCCGATCCCGGCGTCGACGTCGGCCCGGGCGACGTCCTGCTGGAGGTCGCGGGCCGGCCCGTCGATCCCGAGCTCGGCCCGGCGCCGTTGCTGGTCGGGACGGCCGACCAGCTCGTCGAGCTGACCGTGCGCAAGGCCGACGGGGAGGTGCGGCGCGTCGTCGTCCGCCCGCTCCACGACGACCTGCCGCTGCGCTACCAGAACTGGGTCAACGCCAAGCGGACGTTCGTCGCGGAGCGCTCCGGCGGGCGGCTGGGCTACCTGCACGTGCCCGACATGGTCGCGAGCGGCTGGGCGCAGCTGCACCGCGACCTCGGCCGGGAGACCAGCCGCGACGGCCTCGTCGTCGACGTGCGGGGCAACTCGGGCGGACACACGTCGCAGCTGGTCATCGAGAAGCTGGCCCGCAAGGTGATCGGCTGGGACGTCGTGCGGCACCGCCAGCCCCAGACCTACCCGGGCGACGCGCCGCGCGGCCCCCTCGTCGCGCTGGCCGACGAGCACTCGGGCTCCGACGGCGACATCGTCACCGCGGCGTTCAAGCGGCTGGGACTGGGCCCGGTCGTCGGCACCCGGACCTGGGGCGGGGTCATCGGCATCGACAGCCGCTACGGGCTGGTCGACCGCACCAGGGTGACGCAGCCGCGCTACTCGTTCTGGTTCGACGACGTCGCCTGGGACGTGGAGAACCACGGCGTCGACCCGGACGTGGAGGTCGTGATCACGCCGCAGGACTGGGCGGCGGGGCGCGACCCCCAGCTGGAGACGGCCGTGCGGCTGGCCCTGGACGCGCTGGAGAGCACGCCCGCCGTCCGCCCGCCCGACCCGGCGACGCGCCCGTCGCGCCGCCGTCCGGAACTGCCGCCCCGGGGGTGAACCCGGAGCGACATCGGGGGTCTCCCCCATGCCGCGAGGTCGGGAAGTGGGATGCAATGGCCCCTCACACGGAGGGGGAAGACCCATGATCGAGGTGCGAGGCCTCACCAAGCGCTACCGCGCCACGGTCGCCGTCGACGACCTGAGCTTCGACGTGCGGCCCGGCGTCGTCACCGGGTTCCTGGGACCCAACGGCGCCGGCAAGTCGACGACGATGCGGATGGTCCTCGACCTCGATCGTCCCGACGCGGGCGAGGTCCGGATCGACGGCCGCCGCTACCGGGAGCTGAGCCGTCCGATGCGGACGGTCGGGGCGCTGCTCGACGCGAAGTGGGTGCACCCCAACCGCTCGGCCCGCCAGCACCTGCGCTGGATGGCGGCGGCGTCGGGCATCCCGGCCTCGCGCGCCGACGAGGTGCTCGAGACGGTCGGCCTGACGTCGGTCGCGGGCAAGCGCGCGGGCACCTTCTCGCTCGGCATGGCGCAGCGCCTCGGGATCGCGGGCGCCCTGCTCGGCGACCCGCCGGTGCTGATGTTCGACGAGCCGGTCAACGGGCTCGACCCGGAGGGCATCCGCTGGATCCGCACGCTGATGCAGCGGCTCGCCGCGGAGGGGCGCACCGTGTTCGTGTCCAGCCACCTGCTCTCGGAGATGGCGCTGACCGCGCAGGAGCTCGTCGTCATCGGCCGCGGGCGGCTGATCTCCCAGGGCCCGACCACGGCGTTCGTCGACGGTGCCGCGGGCTCGGCGGTCCTGGTCCGCAGCCCCGCGATCGCGCAGCTCGTGCCGATCGTCCAGGCCGCGGGCTTCGCCGTGGTCCCGGACCCGTCCGGCGGGGCCAGGGTGAGCGGCGCGACGACCGAGCAGGTCGGCGACCTCGCCGCCGCCCACGGACTGGCACTGCACGAGCTGACGCTGCTGCGCGGCTCGCTCGAGGAGGCGTTCATGCAGATCACGGGTCGCGACGTCGAGTTCACGGCAGGCGGGCCCACGTCGCGGTCGGCGGTCCCTGCGGTCGGGCAGGCCGGAGGGCCCCCGCCCGCGGTTCCCGACGGTCTCGCGGCGCGCGACCGCCGGACGGAGGTGCAGTCGTGAGCGCCGTCACCGCCGAGCGCGTCAAGCTGATGTCCACCCGCTCGCCGTGGTGGACGAGCGCTGTCGCGGTCGTGATCGTCATCGGGTTGACCGCGATCGTCGTGGCCACCTGGAGCCCCGCCGACGGCCCCGTGCCGTTCGCCGTCGCAGGCTACTTCGCGACGTTCGGCATGGTCGTCGTGATGGTGATGGCGGCGGTCGCGGTCACCTCGGAGTACCGCTTCGGGACGATCCGCACCACGTTCCAGGCCGTCCCGCGCCGGACGCCGGCCCTGCTGGCGAAGGCCGCCGTCGTGGTGCCGGTGGCCGGCGTGGTCGGGCTCGTCGCCGGCTTCGGGGCCTGGGGGGCGGCGTGGCTGATCTCGCCGACCGCGATGTCGCTGTCGACGGGGGCCGAGTGGCGGATCGTCGCCGGCACCGGGCTGGTGTGGGCGATCGCCGCGGTGGTCGCGCTGGCCGTCGGCATCCTGGTCCGCCAGACCGCCGGCGCGGTCACGATCCTGCTGGTCTGGGCGCTGCTGCTCGAGAACCTCGTCGGCCTGATCCCGCGCGTCGGAGCGGACATCCAGGGCTGGCTGCCGTTCGTGAACGCGACGAACTTCCTCACCGGGGGCGGCGGTGAGGCCGGCGCCACGCCGTCCATGTCGGCCATGGCGTTCGGGCCGTGGGGCTCGCTGGCCTGGTTCGCGGGGATCGCCGTGGTGCTGATGGCGATCGCGCTCGTGGTCGCGAACCGGCGCGACGCCTGACGCGCGCTCGCCCGACGGGCTCGTGAGCGGCACGCGGCGCCTGGGCGTCCCGCCCCGTGGTGGGCGCGTAGGCTCGGAAGACGAAGGCCCCACCCGGGCGACGACCCGGGGAGGGGTCTGTCTCGCGTGCCCCGCTTCGCTAGGAGTCCCCCGTCGTGATCGCGGCCCCCCTCTCCGGCCTGCTCTCCGCCACCACCCCCGCGCTCGGCGACGTGCTCGACGCCGTCGCGGCGCTCGACCCCCGTACCGCGACGACCCCTGCGCTGAAGGTCGAGGGCCCGTCGGCGCTGCGCCCCTTCCTGGCGTCGGCGATCGTCGCGGCGGGCCCGACCGTGCTCGCCGTGACCGCGACCGACCGCGAGGCCGAGGACCTGGCCGCCGCCGCGTCCGACCTGATCGGCGGCGAGGCCGTCGCGGTCCTCCCGTCGTGGGAGACGCTGCCGCACGAGCGGCTCTCGCCGCGCCCCGACACCGTCGGGCGCCGGCTGACGATCTTCCGCGCGCTCGCGGGCGGCGACACCCCGATCCGGCTGGTCACCGCCGCCGCGCGCAGCCTGATCCAGCCCATCGCGCCCGGGCTGGGCACCCTCGACCCGGTCCGGCTGCGCGTCGGCACCGAGTACGAGTTCGAGCTGCTGCTGGAGCGGCTCGTCGAGCTGGCCTACACCCGCGTCGAGATGGTCACCGAGCGCGGCGAGTTCGCGGTCCGCGGCGGCATCGTCGACCTCTTCGTCCCGACGGCCGAGCATCCGTTGCGCATCGAGTTCTGGGGCGACGAGGTCAGCGAGCTGCGCTCGTTCGCGGTGGCCGACCAGCGCTCGGTCGACGTCGTCGAGGAGGTCGTCGCGCCGGCGTGCCGCGAGCTGCTGCTCACCGCGCCGGTCCGCGAGCGCGCCGCCGAGCTGGCCCGCGTCCACGAGAACACCCCGCAGCTGCGCGAGCTGCTCGAGAAGCTGGCGCAGGGCATCCCCGCGGAGGGCATGGAGTCGCTGATCCCGGCCCTGGTCGGGGACGAGATGCAGCTGCTCACCGACCTGCTGCCCGCGGGCTCGGTCGTCCTGGTGGCCGATCCCGAGCGGCTGCGCACCCGCGCCCGCGACCTCGTGCGCACGGGCCAGGAGTTCCTGGAGGCGTCGTGGCTCGCGGCGTCGCTGGGCACCGACGACGTCGCCGCGGGCGCCGCCGCCCCGATCGACCTGGGGGCCTCGGCCTACCGTGACCTCGGCGAGGTCCTCGCGCACGCGACGACGACGGGGCGGCCCGTCGTCACGCTCTCGCCGCTGCTCTCCGGGGCCGACGACGTGCTGGTCCCCCAGGTGCACGAGATCGAGTCCTACCGCGGCGACACCGACCGCGCGCTCGTCGACCTGCGCGCACACACCGCCACCGGCGGCGCCGCGGTCTTCGTCGTGGCCGGTCAGGGCACGGCGCAACGCTCGCTGGAGCAGCTGCGCGACACCGAGGTCCCCGCGGTGCTCGTCGAGGACCTCGCCGAGGCCCCGGACAAGGGCCTGGTCACGGTGACCTGCGGCCGCGTCGCCGACGGGTTCACCGCCGCCGGCATCGGGCTCGTCGTGCTCAGCGAGGCCGACGTCACCGGCAGCCGGGCCGGGCTGGAGGCCACCGCCCGCAAGATGCCGGCCCGCCGGCGCAACGCGGTCGACCTCGCCGTGCTGCAGCCCGGCGACTTCGTCGTGCACAGCCAGCACGGCATCGGGAAGTTCGTCGAGATGCGCGAGCGGACGGTGCAGGGCGCGACGCGCGAGTACCTGGTGCTGGAGTACGCGTCGTCCAAGCGCGGCCAGCCCGCCGACCGCCTGTTCGTCCCGACGGACGCGCTCGACGAGATCAGCCGCTACGTCGGCGGCGAGCAGCCGACGCTCAACAAGCTCGGCGGGGCCGACTGGTCGAAGACGAAGAGCAGGGCGCGCAAGGCCGTCCGCGACATCGCCGCGGGCCTGGTGCAGCTCTACGCCGCCCGGCAGGCCTCGCCCGGGCACGCGTTCGCGAGCGACAGCCCCTGGCAGCGCGAGCTCGAGGACGCCTTCCCGTTCACCGAGACCCCCGACCAGCTCGCGGCCATCGACGAGGTCAAGGCCGACATGGAGCGGCCCGTCCCGATGGACCGGGTCATCTCCGGCGACGTCGGCTTCGGCAAGACCGAGATCGCGGTGCGTGCGGCGTTCAAGGCGGTCCAGGACGGCAAGCAGGTCGCCGTCCTCGTCCCGACGACGCTGCTCGCCACCCAGCACCTCGCGACGTTCTCCGACCGCATGCGTGCCTTCCCCGTCACGGTGAAGGGCCTGTCGCGGTTCACCGACGCCGCCGAGGCCAGGGCGACGATCGAGGGGCTCGCCGACGGCACGGTCGACGTCGTCGTCGGCACCCACCGGCTGCTGCAGACCGGGGTCCGCTGGAAGGACCTCGGCCTGGTGATCGTCGACGAGGAGCAGCGCTTCGGCGTCGAGCACAAGGAGCACATCACCGCGCTGCGCGCCCACGTCGACGTGCTGACGCTGTCGGCGACGCCGATCCCGCGCACCCTGGAGATGAGCCTGGCCGGCATCCGCGAGATGTCGACGATCACCACCCCGCCCGAGGCACGCCACCCCACGCTGACCTACGTCGGGGCCTACGACCCCAAGCAGGTCGGCGCCGCCATCCGCCGCGAGCTGCTGCGCGACGGGCAGGTCTTCTACGTCCACAACCGGGTGTCGACCATCGACCGCGCCGCCCGGACGGTCCAGGAGCTGGTGCCCGAGGCGCGGATCGCCGTCGCGCACGGCCAGATGAACGAGGACGTCCTCGAACGCACGGTCAACGGCTTCTGGCACCGCGAGTTCGACGTGCTCGTCTGCACGACGATCGTCGAGAACGGGCTGGACATCTCCAACGCGAACACGCTGATCGTCGAGCGCTCGGACACGCTGGGCCTGTCGCAGCTGCACCAGCTGCGAGGCCGCGTCGGCCGCGGTCGCGAGCGCGGGTACGCCTACTTCCTGTACCCGCCGGACACCCCGCTCACCGAGACCGCCCACGACCGGCTCGCGACGATCGCGCAGCACTCCGGTCTCGGCTCGGGCGCGGCCGTCGCGATGAAGGACCTGGAGATCCGCGGTGCCGGCAACATCCTGGGCGCCGAGCAGTCCGGGCACATCGCGGGCGTCGGCTTCGACCTCTACATCCGGCTGGTCGGCGAGGCGGTCGCCACCTTCCGCAAGCAGGCCGGGTCGCAGGGCGCCGACGAGCCCGAGCCGCTGGCCGAGGTGCGCATCGACCTGCCGATCGACGCGCACGTCCCGCACGACTACGTGACGGGGGAGCGGCTGCGCCTGGAGGTGTACCGCAAGATCGCGGAGGCGCCCGACCAGCAGGCCCTCGACGCGCTCGTCGACGAGCTCACCGACCGCTACGGCGAGCCGCCCGAGCCGGTGCGCAACCTGCTGGCCGTCGCCGCGTTCCGGCAGGCCTGCCGGGCGCGCGGCGTCGGCGAGGTCACCGTGGCCGGCAACGTGGTGCGCGTGGGTCCGGTCGACCTGGCGGACTCCGCGCAGCTGCGGCTCAAGCGGCTCTACCCGAAGGCCGTCTACAAGCCCGCGGCCCGGCTGGTGACGGTGCCGCGCCCGGCGGCGGGCAACCGGATCGGCGGGGCCCCGCTGCGCGACGTCGAGCTGCTGGACTGGGCGGCGCGGCTGCTGGACGACCTGACGGGCACCCCGGCGGCCGTCCCGGCGGGCTGACCTGGCGGCGTCGCGGGTGGCGTCGGGCGTGGGCGTCGCGGGTGGGCGTCCCGGGTGGGCGTCCCGGGTGGGCAGAGCCCTCGGCGGGGCGCCGAACGGCACGTGAGAGGG
Source organism: Pseudonocardia sp. D17 (assembly GCF_036984265.1). Lineage (NCBI taxonomy): Bacteria > Bacillati > Actinomycetota > Actinomycetes > Pseudonocardiales > Pseudonocardiaceae > Pseudonocardia > Pseudonocardia sp. D17. The sequence goes on from NZ_BPRG01000107.1 coordinate 71,062, forward strand.
TGGGGCCGTGCGCAGCAGGGTGATCCGGGCAATCGCCGTCACGTCGATCCTCGGCGCCGTCGTCGCCGGGTGCGGCAGCGGGCCCAGCCAGGTCGGCTCCGCGGTCATCGTCGGCGACTCGGCGGCCCGGCTCGCCGACGTCGACTCGACGCTGGACACGTTGCTGGCCAACCCGAAGTTCTCCGCCCAGCTCACCAAGGCCGGCGTCACGCCGGACATGGTGACGCGCGAGATCGTCGGCCGTGCGGTCATCCACGACCTGATCCGCGCCGAGGCGGCCGCCACCGGACTCTCGGTGAGCGACGCCGAGATCGACCAGACGATCGCCGCCGACGACCGCACGACCGACGACAACCAGCCGGCCGCGCAGCCGCTCGAGTCGCCGATCGCGATGTACGGCGACCCGGCCGCGCGCCGTGAGGCCGTCCGCGACGACCTGTTGCTGGTCAAGCTCGGGCAGCGCGAGATCGACTCGCTCGACGTCGCGGTCCAGGTCGGGCAGACCGGCTCCGCCGCCGACGCGCAGGCCAAGGCGCAGCTGGCGCTGGCCGGTGGCGCGGCGGCCGACCAGTTCTTCGGCGGTCCCGCGCAGGCCGTCTCGGCCTCGCAGATCGTCCCCGGGTTCGCGCAGGCCCCGCCGTACGCGTGGTCGCTGCTGGGCACCCCGGCCGGCGGCGTGATCGTCGTCAACCCGCAGCAGGGCAGCAACACGTGGACGATCGCGAAGGTGCAGTCGCGCACGACGACGCCCCCCGGCCGGGCGCCGGCGCCGTCGGACTCCTCGCAGCTCGATCCCAGCCTGCTCCTGACGTTCGGCCAGCACCTGCTGCAGCCGCGCGCGATGGCCACCGACATCCGGGTCAACCCGCGCTTCGGGGTGTGGGACCCGCTGTCCATGGCGGTCGTCGCCGAGGGGCAGGCCGCCGGCACCCTGT
>NZ_BPRG01000107.1:72070-88382 GCF_036984265.1 Pseudonocardia sp. D17
CCCTGAGGCCGGCGTGGCCACCGTCGTCCTGCTCTCCGCACGGCTCGGCGCGGTCCTGCCGGCCGCGGCCGTCCCGGCCCTGCGTTCGGCCACGGCCGTGCTCGCCACCGCCGAGCTCGCCGACCCGGCCGCCTGGGGCGCCGGCCCGCTCGTCGGTGACCCGCCCGCGGGCGCCGTCGTCCTCACGACCGACGCCGCGCACCCCGTCGTCGCGGCGGCCGAGGCCGTGATCGCGACGCCCGAGCCCGCGGGCGCCGCCCTGCTCGACGCGGTGGCCGTGATGGACCGGCTGCGGTCGCCGGGCGGCTGCCCGTGGGACGCCGAGCAGACGCACGCCTCGCTGCTGCAGTACCTCGTCGAGGAGGCCTACGAGCTGTACGAGGCCGTCGAGGACGGCGACCGCCCGGCGATGCGCGAGGAGCTGGGCGACGTCCTGCTGCAGGTGCTCTTCCACGCCCGGGTCGCCGCCGAGGACGCGACGGACCCGTTCGACGTCGACGCCGTCGCGGGGGACCTCGTGGCCAAGCTGGTCGGCCGGCATCCGCACGTGTTCGCCGGCAGCGAGACCGTCGACACCGCGGAGCGCCAGCAGCACCGGTGGGAGGAGCTCAAGCGGGCGGAGAAGCAGCGCGAGTCCAGCGTCGACGGGGTGCCGCTCGGGCAGCCCGCTGTCGCGCTCGCGGCCAAGCTCACCAGCCGTACCGCCCGTGCCGGGTTCCCGGCCGACCTGCTGCCCGCCGGCCCGGGCGTGGGGGAGGAGCTGTTCGCGCTCGCGGCGCGGGCCAAGCTCGCCGGGGTCGACCCCGAGGCCGAGCTGCGTGCGGCCGCGCGCCGCTTCGCCGAGCACGTGCGGCGGGCACAGCGGGCGGCCGCCGCGTCGGGCGCGGACGCGCACGCGCTCGACGGCGACGCCTGGCGCGCCGCGTGGGACGCCGTGGAGGCGGACGGGGACGGGGCCGGGCGGGCTCAGGCGAGCAGCGCGCTGCCCCAGTAGTCGCTGCCGTCGAGCCCGGGCGGGCAGGCGAACATCGCCGAGCCCGTGTGCTGCAGGTACTCCATCATCGGGTCCTGCTGGGCGAGCGCCCGTTGCATCGGCACGAACTGCGTCTGCGGGTCGCGGACGAACGCGATGAAGAACAGCCCCGCGTCGAGCCGGCCGCGGCCGTCGGTCCCGTCGACGAAGTTGTAGCCGCGGCGCAGGATGCGCACCCCGTTCAACGTCTCCGCCGACGCGAGCCGGATGTGCGCGTCGGCGGGGACGAGTGGTGTGCCGTCGGGCCCGCGGGCCGCCAGGTCGGCCTGGTCGAACTCGGAGGTCTTGCCCAGCGGGTTGCCCTCGCCCTTGCTGCGTCCGACGATCTGTTCCTGCTCCTGCAGCGACGTCCGGTCCCACGTCTCGATGTGCATGCGGATCCGGCGGGCGACGAGGTAGCTGCCGCCGGTCATCCACTCGGGGCCGTCGCCGGGCTGCACCCAGACGTGCTGGTCGAGCAGGTCGGGTTCCTCGGCCTTCAGGTTGTTGGTGCCGTCCTTGAAGCCGAACAGGTTCCGCGGCGTGGCCTGCGCCGTGGACGTCGACGACGTGCGCCCGAACCCGAGCTGCGACCAGCGCACCGATGTCGTCCCGAAGCCCGCCCGGACCATGTTGCGCACCGCGTGCACCGCGACCTGCGGGTCGTCGGCGCACGCCTGGATGCACAGGTCGCCGCCGCTGCGGGCGGGATCGAGGTTGTCGCCTGCGAACGGCGGCAGGTCGGCGAGTGCGGGTGGCCGCTGGTCCTGGAGCCCGAGCTTGTCGAAGAACGAGCCGCCGAAGCCGACGGTGATCGTCAGCGACGACGCCGGCAGCCCCAGTGCCTCGCCGGTGTCGGCGGGCGGCGCGAGGGGGTTGCCGCCGACGGCGCCGTTCTCGGCGGTCTCGCGCCCCTGGGTCATGCGTTCGGCCGCGCCCGTCCAGCGTCCGAGCAGCCGGGCGACGGCGACGCGGTCGGTCGTGGTCAGATCGAGGGCGACGAAGTGCAGCCGGTCCTGCGCCGGGGTGGCGATCCCGGCCTGGTGCACCCCGCGGAACGGGACGACGCCCGGGCGCGCAGGCTCGGCCGCCGAGCTGCCGGCCACGTAGCCGAGGGCGGCGGCGCCACCGGCGACGGCCACGCCGGCACCGGCCAGCCCGAACAGTGCCCGGCGGGAGAACCCGCCGCCACCCCCGCCCGGGCCGCCGCCCGCTTCGTCGGTCGGCGGGCTCGGGGGGACGGTGCGTTCGGTCTGGCCGGTGTCGGTCACAGGATGTCCGCTCAGCTGGTGACGACGGCGGCGACCTGGCTGATCGGCTCGCTCAGGGCGTCGACGGCGTCGGTCATCTTCTTCTTGTCGTCCTCGGTGAGCTCGGTGTAGAGCGTGAAGCCGTCGCCGGCGCGGTACTGCTCCAGCAGCGCGTCGACCGCGGCGAACCGCTCGTCGAGCTGCGGGCCGAGGGCCTTGTCCTTCTCGTCGATCACGGGGCGCAGCGCGGCGACCGCGGCCTGCGAGCCCTCGACGTTGGCCTTGAAGTCCCACAGGTCGGTGTGCGAGTAGCGGTCCTCCTCACCGGTGATCTTGCCGGTGGCGACCTCGTCCAGCAGCTCCTTGGCGCCGTTGGCCAGCTGGACCGGCGTCAGCTCCAGGGTCGCGACGCGGGCCTGCAGGTCCTTCATGTCGGCGACGAGCGCGTCGGCCATGGCGGCCGAGTCGGGCTGCAGGCCGCTCTCCCACAGGTCCTTCTCGAGGCGGTGGTACCCGGTGAACGGGACGCCGGGCTCGCCGTCGTCACGGCCGTCGACCTTCGGGTCGATGTCGCTGAACGACTCCGCGACCGGCTCGATGCGCTCCCAGTAGGTTCGCGAGACCGGGAAGAGCGCCTTGGCCTTGGCGACGTCGCCCGCCTTCACGGCGTCGGCGAACTCCTGCGTCTTCGGCACGAGCGCGTCGATCTGCGAGTTGACGTAGCGCTTGTAGCCCGCGGTGGCCTCGGCGAGGCGCGTGTTCTGGTCGACGGAGCGCTGTGCGTTGCCGGTGACGGTGAACGCGTCGCGGATGCCGTCGCCGACCATGCCGGGCTTGCAGGCGGTGGTGTAGGTGCCGCCGTCGGGGACCTCGACGATCAGGTTGCGGGTCAGCCCCGGACCGATGTTCTCGACCTCGCCCATGATCCGGTCGCCGGTGGCGTACAGGTAGAACTCGGTGACCTTGCTGCCGGTGTTGGTGACCGCGAACGAGATCGTCCCGGCGGGGGCCTCCTTGACGGACACGTCGCAGGCGGTGTCCGCGGCCTTGACGACGATCGGCCCGCCCTGGCCCGCGACCTCCTCCTTCGGTGGTGCGGTGCTGGTGCATCCGGCCAGCACGGCCGCCGCCGCGGCTGCGGCCAGCACGGAGGCCGCGGTCCTGCGTGACATGGTTCTCCTCGAGGTGTTCAGCGCTGTGACTGTCAGGTGGTGGCGACGGCGGCACGGCGCCGGCCGGGAAGCAGGAACAGGGTCAGCACCACGGCGACGTAGGCGACCCAGACGACCGCCTCGAGGACGGTGGTCTGCGGCGAGAAGTTGAAGATGCCCTTGAGCAGGGTGCCGTACCAGGAGTCGGCCGGGACGGCCGCGCTGACGTCGAACGCGAGGGTGTTGAGGCCGGGCAGGATGCCGGCCTCCTGCAGGTCGTGGACGCCGTAGGCGAGGATTCCGGCGGCGACGAAGATCAGCAGCAGCCCGGTGACGGTGAAGAACTTCCCGAGGTCGATCTTCACGGCGCCGCGGTAGATGAGGTAGGCGAGCGCGATCGCGATCGCGATGCCGACGAGGAACCCGATCAACGGCTGCAGCGTCTCGCCCGCGGCCTCCGCGGCGGAGAAGAAGAACACCGCGGTCTCGAGGCCCTCGCGGCCGACGGCCAGTGCCGCCATGACGACGACGGCGACCGGCCCGATCCGCAGCGCGTCCTCGAGCCGGCCCTGCAGCTCCGACGACAGCGCCCGCGCGTTGCGCCGCATCCAGAAGATCATCCAGGTGACGAAGGCGACGGCGACGATCGAGAGCGTCCCGCCGAGCGCCTCCTGCGCCTCGAACGTGAGCGCCTGCTGGGTGAGCGTCAGCGCGAGGGTGACGCCGACGGACACGGCCACCGCGATCGCGACGCCCAGCCAGACCTTGGGCAGCTCGGCACGCCGGTCGGTGCGGACGAGGAACGCGACCAGGATGCTCACGACGAGCGCGGCCTCGAGGCCTTCCCGTAGCCCGATCAGGGCGTTGCCGAGCACGTTCGGGTCTCCATCCGCTTCGTTAGGTGAGGCTGCTCAGGTGCGCAGCGAGGCTAGCCTGAGTCCGGAGTCGGGCGGTAGTCCCGGTTCGCCACTTTGCGGTGGTTGATCTCGATGAGCGCGACGTCGTGTTCACAAAGCGGACGTTTCGGACGAAACGTGCAGATGATCGGACAGGCGTCGCCGAGCAGTGCCGATCATGATGAAAGGGACGTTGCTCCGATTCGACGGAATTCTCGGGGAGTAATCGAACAAACACCCGACAAATGGACGATCGACGCATTGCTCCGCTGTTATCCGAGGCTATTGACAGCCAATCGCAGGAATACCTAACTTCGTCTCGCCCGGCCGCGCGGAATGTGCGAGCCGGTGTCGCGGAAAGAAGGTCGTCGGGGTGCTCGCCACGTTCATCATCGGGCTGCGTGAAGGGCTCGAGGCATCCCTGATCGTGGGGATCATCGCGAGCTTCCTCGTCGCCCGCGGGCGCCGCGACGCCCTCCGGTCGGTGTGGATCGGCGTCGGCATCGCGATCCTTCTCTGCCTCGCCGTCGGGACCGTGCTGGAGATCGTCACGGCCGACCTGCCGCAGGCCGCGCAGGAGGGTCTCGAGACCGTCATCGGCCTGCTGGCCGTCGCGATGGTCACCTACATGGTCGTCTGGATGCGCCGGCACGCCCGCGGGATGCGCGGTGCGCTGGAGTCCTCGGCCGGCGCGGCGCTCGTCGCCGGGTCCACCACCGCACTGGTCGCCATGGCCTTCCTCGCCGTGCTCCGCGAGGGCTTCGAGACGGCGGTGTTCCTGCTCGCGGCGTTCCAGGCCTCGACGTCACCGCTGCTCGCGGGACTGGGTGCGCTGCTCGGCGTGCTCGTCGCCGTCGCGCTCGGCTACGGCATCTACCGCGGCGGCGTGAAGCTCGACATGGCCCGGTTCTTCCGGGTCACCGGCGCCGTGCTCGTGATCGTGGCCGGGGGGCTGCTGATGACGGCGGCGCACACCGCGCACGAGGCCGGCTGGATCGACATCGGCCAGACGCGCGCGTTCGACCTGTCCTGGCTCGTCCTGCCCGGCACGCCCGTCTCGTCCCTGCTGACCGGCGTCCTCGGCATCCAGCCCTACCCGGTGGTCCTCGAGGTCCTCGTCTGGCTGGTCTACGTCGTCCCGCTGTTGGTCTACGTGCTCGCTCCCACCACGAAGCGGCGCAGGCCGGCTCCGCAGCCGGTCGCCTGACCCCCCACCCCGTTCCACCATCGAGGAGCACGACCCGTGACCCCCACCCGATCCCGCGCGGCCTGCGCCGCCGCCGCGGTGCTCTCCGCCGGGCTGCTCGCCGCGGCCTGCGCGAGCTCGCCGCAGCCGTCCGCGGGCGGCCCGCCCGCGACGAACGTCTCGATCGAGATCAGCGACGCCGGCTGCGGCCCGAACCCCGCCACCGTTCCGACGGGCCCGGTGAACTTCGCGGTGACCAACCCGGCGTCGGACAAGGTGACCGAGGCCGAGGTACTGGGCGGCGGCAAGATCCTCGGTGAGAAGGAGAACATCACCCCCGGCCTCGACGGCGCCTTCTCGCTGCGCCTGGACCCCGGCACCTACAGCGTCTACTGCCCGGGCGCGGCCAAGGACACATGGGCGTTCACCGTGCAGGGCAACGGGTCCGCCGCGGCGGACACTTCGCTCACCGCCGCGACGCAGGCCTGCCACGACTACGTCGTGACCGAGGTCGGCCAGCTGCAGACCGCCGCGAAGACCTTCACCGACGCCGTGCGTGCCGGGGACATTTCTGCTGCCGAGCAGGCGTACGCCCCGGCCCGGGTGCACTACGAGAGCATCGAGCCCGTCGCCGAGAGCTTCGGCGACCTCGACCCCGCGATCGACGCCCGGATCGACGACGTCACCGACCCGACGCAGTGGACCGGCTTCCACCGGATCGAGAAGGCGCTGTGGGCCGACCACTCGCTCGCGGGGATGGCGCCCGTCGCCGACAAGCTCGACGCCGACATCGCGACGCTGAAGGCGAAGGTCGCGACGAACACCTACCAGCCCGCCGAGCTCGCCAACGGCGCGTCGGACCTGCTCACCGAGGTCTCGACCAGCAAGGTCACCGGTGAGGAGGACCGCTACTCGCACACCGACCTGTGGGACTTCGCCGCGAACATCGACGGCGCCCGCAAGGCGTTCGAGCTGCTGCAGCCCGCCCTCGCCGCCACGGACCCCGACCTGGCCCAGCAGCTCGAGGCCCGGTTCACCGACGTCGTCAACGGGCTCGCGAAGTACAGGTCCGGCAACGGCTACGAGGACTACGGCGCCGTCACCGACACGGACCGGCGCTCGCTCGCGGACTCGGTCAACGCGCTGGCCGAGCCGCTCTCGCAGGTCGCGGGAAAGGTGGTCTGACGCACCCCATGGAACTGTCCCGGCGCCGGCTCCTGCAGGGCATCGCGGGGGCCGGCGCCGCCGGCGCGGGACTGGCCCTCGCGGGCTGTGCCCCGTCGGCGGCCGCCGCACCGACCGACGTCGTCGACTTCCACGGCCCGCACCAGGCCGGCATCGCCACGGCCGTGCAGGACCGGTTGGCGTTCATGACGTTCGACGTCACCTCCACGAGCCGCGCGGACGTCGTCGAGTTGCTGAAGAGCTGGACGACGGCGGCGGAGGCGATGACCCGGGGCGCAGCCGTCCCCGGCGCCCCGCCCGACGACCAGGTGCCGCCCGCCGACACCGGCGAGGCCGCCGGCCTGCCCGCCGCGCGGCTGACCGTCACCGTCGGCTTCGGGCCGTCGCTGTTCACCGGCCCGGACGGCTCCGACCGCTTCGGCCTGGCCGCCCGCCGTCCCGCCGCGTTCGTGCCGCTGCCCGCGCTCCCCGGCGAGCTGCTCGACCCCGCCCGCAGCGGCGGCGACATCGCCGTCCAGGCGTGTTCCGACGACCCGCAGGTCGCGTTCCACGCCGTGCGCAACCTCGCCCGGATCGGGCGCGGCACCGTCGTCGCCCGGTGGGCGGAGCTGGGGTTCGGCAAGACGTCGTCGACCCAGGGGTCGGCCGACGGCGACCCCGGCGGGACCCCGCGCAACCTCATGGGGTTCAAGGACGGCACCCGTAACATCGTCGGCACCGACGACGCCGCGCTCGACCAGCACGTCTGGGTCGCCGACGCCGACGGGCAGGGCTGGCTCGGCGGCGGCAGCTACCTCGTCGCCCGCCGGATCCGCATGTTCGTCGAACCGTGGGACCGTGACCGGCTCGGCGACCAGGAGGCCGTCTTCGGCCGGTTCAAGGACTCCGGCGCACCGCTGACGGGCAAGGCCGAGTTCGACGCGCCCGACTACGCCGCGACGGGCGCCGACGGGCCCGTCATCCCCGCGAACGCCCACATCAGGCTCGCCTCGCCGGAGAACAACGGCGGCCTGCGCATCCTGCGGCGCGGCTACTCCTACACCGACGGGATCGACGCCACGACCGGCACCCTCGACGCCGGGCTGTTCTTCCTCGCCTACATGCGCGACCCGAACCAGTTCGTGACGTTGCAACGCAAGCTCGGCACCAGCGACGCGCTCAACGAGTACATCCGCCACGTCGGTTCGGGACTGTTCGCGGTGCCGCCGGGAACCTCCGGCCCCGACGACTGGTGGGGCCGCGCCCTGTTCTCCTGATCGTGAGCGGGCCGTCAGGCCGGCTCGGCCCGGTCCATGGCGACGCGGGCCCGCAGCTCGCCGAGCGCCTCCTGGTACTCCGGCCGGGGGTCCATCGCGGCGGCCATCTTGAGCTGCGCCAACGCCTCGGACAGCCGGGCCTGGCGCTGGAAGGTCTTGCCGAGCGCGAACCGCGCATAGTGATCGGCCGGGTCGAGCTCGAGCACCCGGCTGAACGCCTGCTCGGCGCGGAGCAGCTGCGCCGAGTCGAAGTAGGCGCGCCCGGCGAGCAGGTGCACGGAGGCGTCGTTCGGCTGGCTGTCGAGCACCGGTCCGAGCGCCTGCAGCGCGTCGAGCGGGCGCCGGTCCGACAGCAGCAGCTCCGCGCGGCGGAACGACGCGAAGACGTCGTGGACGGTCCCGGACCGGTCGTCGTCGGGCTCCGGTGCGTCTGATCCCCGCGGCATCGTCATGGTCGTTCCACGGTAGGGGGCGGGCAGGGGATCCGCGAGGCTTGACAACGCGCCGCGCGGCCGCTCGCGCGAAAGGGTGCGACACCACACGGGTTCCTGCGCGGTGCCGCCGTTCGGGCCGGTTAGGCTGGCCCACCGGATCCACGGCACAACCGCAGGAACGGGAGCACTGGTGGCGGTCATCGAGCAGGTCGGCGCACGCGAGATCCTCGACTCGCGAGGGAACCCGACGGTCGAGGTGGAGGTCGCCCTCGACGACGGCACCCTCGCCAGGGCCGCGGTCCCGTCCGGCGCCTCGACCGGTGAGCACGAGGCCGTCGAGCTGCGCGACGGCGACGCGAAGCGCTACGGCGGCAAGGGCGTCGAGAAGGCCGTCGCCGCGGTGCTCGACGAGATCGGCCCGGAGCTGACCGGCATGGAGGCGGTCGACCAGCGCCTCGTCGACCAGCGCCTCGTCGACCTCGACGGCACCCCCGACAAGTCCCGCCTCGGCGCGAACGCCCTGCTCGGGGTGTCGCTGGCCGTCGCGAAGGCGGCGGCGGAGTCGTCGGGCCTGGAGCTGTTCCGCTACGTCGGCGGCCCCAACGCGCACGTGCTGCCGGTGCCGATGATGAACATCCTCAACGGTGGCGCGCACGCCGACACCTCGGTCGACGTGCAGGAGTTCATGATCGCGCCGATCGGTGCGGAGTCGTTCCGCGAGGCGCTGCGCTGGGGGGCCGAGGTCTACCACGCGCTCAAGGCGGTGCTGAAGAAGAACGGCCTGGCCACGGGCCTCGGCGACGAGGGCGGCTTCGCGCCCGACGTCGCGGGCGGCACCCGCGGAGCGCTGGAGCTGATCTCCAGCGCCATCGAGACCACCGGTTTCTCGCTGGGCACCGACGTCGTGCTCGCGCTCGACGTCGCGGCCACGGAGTTCTTCGAGAAGGGCTCCTACAGCTACGAGGGCAAGCAGCTGGGCTCGGCGGAGCTGTCGGCCGTGTGGGCCGGCCTCGTCGACGAGTTCCCGCTGGTCTCGATCGAGGACCCGCTGGCGGAGGACGACTGGGACGGCTGGGTGTCGCTGACCGAGTCGATCGGCGGCAAGGTCCAGCTCGTCGGCGACGACCTGTTCGTCACCAACCCCGAGCGTCTCGAGGACGGCATCCTGCGCGGCGCCGCGAACGCGCTGCTGGTCAAGGTCAACCAGATCGGCACGCTGTCAGAGACCCTCGACGCGGTGACGCTGGCCCAGTCGGCCGGCTACCGCTGCATGATGAGCCACCGCTCCGGCGAGACCGAGGACACCACGATCGCCGACCTGGCCGTCGCCACCTCCTGCGGCCAGATCAAGACCGGCGCGCCCGCGCGGTCCGAGCGGGTCGCCAAGTACAACCAGCTCCTGCGCATCGAGGAGGCACTGGGCGACGCCGCGCGTTACGCCGGCGAGCTGGCCTTCCCGCGGTACGCGGTACCGCAGGGCTGAGCGTGCCCGCAGCGGCCGAGGAGCGGGCCCGGTCCCGGGGCGACCGGGGCCGCGGATCGGCTGCCGCACGCCCGTCGCCCACCAGCCGTCGCGCACGCGAGCCGCAGCTCACCCGGTCCCGCTCGCGCGGCGTCGTCGCCGCGACGACGGGGTTCCTGGGCGTCTCCTCGACGCGCCGGGCGGCGATCCTCGCCGTCGTCGTGTGCGCGCTGGCGCTCACCGTGGCGGTGCCGCTGCGCAACTACGTGGCGCAGCGTCAGCAGCTCGCCGACATGGACCGTCAGCAGCAGCAGCTCGCCGCGCAGGTCGACCAGCTCAACCAGGAACGTGCCCGGCTCTCCGATCCCGACGAGGTCTCGGCGCAGGCCCGCAGCCGGCTCGGGTACGTCATGCCCGGCGAGGTGCCCTACGTCGTCGAGCTGCCGGTCCCGCCGCCGAGCCCCGACGAGATCGCCGCGGGTCAGCCATGGTTCCAGCGACTCTGGAACGACGTGTCGAAAGGTTCCCCCGCACCGTGACCTCCCCGGCTCCCTCGATCTCCGACGCCGACCGGGCCGCCGTGACCGCCCAGCTCGGGCGGGCGCCGCGCGCGGTTCGCGAGGTCGCGCACCGCTGCCCGTGCGGGCTGCCGTCGGTCGTCGCCACCTCGCCGCGGCTGGAGGACGGAACCCCGTTCCCGACGCTGTTCTACCTCACCTGTTCGCGGCTGGCGTCGAAGCTGGGCACGCTCGAGGCCGACGGCCGGATGCGCGAGATGACCGAGCGGCTGCGGACCGACCCCGAGCTCGCCGCGGCCTACCAGCGCGCGCACGAGGCCTACCTCGCCGAACGCGACGCGATCGAGCCGCTGGGCACCGACGTCAGTGCGGGCGGGATGCCCGGGCGGGTCAAGTGCCTGCACGTGCACGCCGGGCACTCGCTCGCGCGCGGGCGCGGCATCAACCCGTTCGGCGACGAGGCGCTCGACGAGGTCGGCGAGTGGTGGGCCGCGGGGCCGTGCGTGCACGTCGACCGGCCGGGCGACGAGACCGCTACCCGGGACTGACCCGCTCGACCAGGGCCTCGCTGTGCGCCGCGGCGGGCAGCGTGCCCGCGGTGCGCCACGGCCCGTCGGGCAGGAAGCGCGACGACACGAACGCCGACGCGACCTCCTCCGGCGCGAACCGCAGCAGCAGCGAGCCCTGCATGCACAGCGCCAGCAGCTCGGCGAGCCTGCGGGCCGTGCGCTGCTCGCGCGAGCGCAGCTCGGTCCGCAGCTCGGTGCGGGCCCGGTCGAACCACGAGTCCGCCCCGGCCGCCGCGTCGATCTCGCGCAGCACGGCCTCCTGCGAGTCCGGCTCGCGGGTGACGGCGCGCAGCACGTCGAGCGCGGTGACGTTGCCCGAGCCCTCCCACACCGAGTTGAGCGGCGCCTCGCGGTAGAGCCGCGGCATCCCCGACTCCTCGACGTACCCGTTGCCGCCCAGACATTCCAGCGCCTCCGCGACGACCGCCGGGGCCCGCTTGCAGACGAGGTACTTCGACGCGGGCAGCGCCAGCCGCAGGAAGTCGGTCTCACCCCGGTCGACCGCGCCCGCGAGCCGCATCGTCAGCGCGGTCGCGGCCTCGGACTCCAGCGCCAGGTCGGCCACGACCGCCTGCATCAGCGGCTGGTCGACGAGCCGCTCGCCGAACGCGCGACGGTGCGTCACGTGGTGCACGGCCTCGGTCAGCGCGGCCCGGATGACCGACGCCGACCCGATCACGCAGTCCAGCCGCGTCATCGAGACCATCTCGATGATCGTGACGACGCCGCGGCCCTCCTCGCCGAGCCGCCAGCCGACCGCGTCGTCGTACTCCAGCTCCGCCGACGCGTTGGACCTGTTGCCCAGCTTGTCCTTGAGCCGCTGCAGCCGGATCGCGTTGCGCGTGCCGTCGGGAAGGACGCGCGGGAGCACGAAGCAGGTCAACCCTGCCGGGGCCTGGGCCAGCGTCAGGAACAGGTCGTTCATCGGGGCGGAGGTGAACCACTTGTGCCCGGTCAGCCGGTAGGTACCGTCGGATGACGGGGTGGCGACGGTGGTGCCGGCCCGCACGTCGGACCCGCCCTGCTTCTCGGTCATCGACATGCCCGCGAGCAGGCCGGTCTTGCTGTCGGGACGGGCGAGGCCGGGCTGGTACTCGCGTGCGGTGAGGCCGGGGACGTAGGCCGCGGCGAGCTCGTCGTCGTGGCGCAGCGCCGGGACCGACGCGTAGGTCATCGAGATCGGGCAGCAGTGCCCCTGCTCCAGCTGTCCGACCAGGTAGAACCCCGCGGCCCGCGCCACGTGCGCGCCCGTCCCCGGGGCGGCCAGCCACGGCGCCGCGTGCAGACCCCAGCCGACGGACAGGTCCATCAGGGTGTGCCACGACGGGTGGAACTCGACCTCGTCGACACGGTGCCCGTAGCGGTCGTGGGTGCGCAGGATCGGGTGGTTCTCGTTGGCCAGCCGGGCGTGCTCGCGGTACTCCGGCGACGCGATCCGCTCGCCCAGCTGGCGCATCGTCGGGAGGGCGCCGCCCGCACCCTCCCGCTCGACGGCGTCGACGAGCGCGGGGTCGCAGGCCAGCGGGTCGTACCCGGACAGCGGAGGTGGCTGGTTGGTGACCTCGTGCGTCCCGAGGTCGACGCCCGGTCCGGGCGGCACGGGTTCGGCGCGGACGGTGCGCGGCACGCGGGGCCGGGTGGTCGAGGGCGCCGGACCGGCGATCGGGTCGTCGTCGCGTCCGCTCCCGGCCGGAGCCGCCCGTCCGCCCTGCGACGCGCCGCTCGGCCGGGCGCCGTAGTGCGGGGTGCTCCCGTGCCGGGAGCTCTCGGCCCCGGTGCCGGTGCCGGGGGAGTCGTCGGTCGTCGCGCGCGCGTCGGTTCCGGTGCTGTCGGTTCCGGTGCTGTCGATCCCGGTGATGTCGATGCGCGGCAACGCTGCGCCACCCTCGACCGGCTCGGTCGGCCCGGCCGGTCGCGGGGCGGGTACCGCGGACCCGGCGTCCACCGCCGCCCCGCGGTCGTGTGTGTCGCGGGTGCCGCCCTCCGGGGTGCGGCTGGCTGCCCGGCCGCGCCCGGCCGTGTCCCGCGTCGCCCGCCCGCCCCCGTGCGATTCTGCGCTGACCACGGTGCGAGGGTAGCGGCGAGTCCACCCGTTCGGGGCCGTCCACGCACGAACGCGGGCACCGTGCCGCGTACGGTGACGCAGGTCCGGCCCGCGATCGCGTGAGGAGTCTCGATGCCCCGGGTGGCTGCCATCGACTGCGGGACGAACTCGATCCGTCTGCTCGTCGCCGACGTGACCGCCGGTTCCGGCGGGTTCGACCTGCGCGACGTGCACCGCGAGATGCGGATCGTCCGGCTGGGCAAGGGCGTCGACGCCACCGGGAGGCTCGATCCCGAGGCGCTCGAGCGCACCCGCGCGGCGCTCGTCGACTACACGGCGATCCTGCGCCGCAAGGGCGCCGAGCGGGTGCGGATGGTCGCGACCTCGGCCACGCGCGACGCCTCGAACCGCGAGGACTTCTTCGGGATGGTCCGCGACGTGCTCGGCACCGACGCCGAGGTCATCAGCGGCGACGAGGAGGCGACGCTGTCCTTCGTCGGCGCCGTGGGTGACCTCGACCCGGCTGACGGGCCGTTCGTCGTCGTCGACGTCGGCGGCGGCTCCACCGAGCTCGTCATCGGCGACCTCTCCGACGACGGCACCGCCACCGTCCGCGCCGCCCGCAGCGTCGACGTGGGCAGTGTCCGGCTCACCGAGCGCTGCCTGCCCGGCGACCCGCCGTCGGCCGACGACGTCGCCGCCGCCCGCGAGACGGCCGCCGGAATCCTCGACGCCGCGTTCGACGCCGTCCCGCTCGACGGTGCGGCGACGTGGGTCGGCGTCGCCGGGACGATCACGACGCTGTCGGGGATCGCGCAGGACCTGCCGGAGTACGACCCGGTGGCCGTGCACCTGTCCCGGCTCACCCGCGCCGACCTGCACGCGCTGGCCGACCGGCTCGTGACGGCGACACGGCCCGAGCGCGAGGCGATGGGGGCGCTGCACCCCGGCCGGGTCGACGTCATCGGCGCCGGCGCGATCATCGTCTCCGTGCTCGCCGACGAGCTGCACGCCCGCACCGGCATCGAGGAGATCGTGGTCTCCGAGCACGACATCCTCGACGGCATCGCCCGCTCGATCGCCTGACCCGCCGTCGTGTCCGCCCCCGCGACGCTCGCCCTCCTCGACGACGAGGTGTCGCGCTGCCGCGCGTGCCCCCGGCTGGTGGCCTGGCGGGAGAAGGTCGCCGCGGATAAGCGCGCCGCGTACCGCGACCAGACCTACTGGGGGCGGCCGGTCCCCGGCTTCGGTCCCGCCGACGCCGCGCTGCTGATCGTCGGGCTCGCGCCCGCCGCGCACGGCGGAAACCGCACCGGCCGGATGTTCACCGGCGACCGCTCCGGCGACGTCCTCTACGCCGCCCTGCACGCCGTCGGCCTGGCCAACCAGCCGATCGCCGTCTCGGCCGACGACGGGCTCGCCCTGCGCGGCACCAGGATCACCGCCCCGGTGCACTGCGCCCCGCCCGACAACAAGCCCACGACCGAGGAGCGCGACACCTGCCGCCGCTGGCTCGACGCCGAGCTCGCGCTGCTGGCGCCGACGTTGCGCACGGTCGTCGTGCTCGGGGCGTTCGGGTGGCAGTCGCTGCTGCCGGTGCTCGGCGAGAACGGGTGGGACGTCCCCCGGCCCCGGCCGCGCTTCGGGCACGGCGCGCACGTCGTCCTGACCGGGCGCCGGGGCCCGCTGCAGGTCTTCGGCAGCTACCACGTCAGCCAGCAGAACACCTTCACCGGGAAGCTCACGCCGGCGATGCTCGAGGACGTGCTCCGGGCCGCCGGCCGGTCCGCTGGTCTGATCGACGGCTGATCGGCCCGACCGGGGCGAGTATCACCCGAATGGTCGTCTTGACCGTCACAGGCGTGTGTCGTAACACGATCGGCCCCCTTGACTGGGTTTTCCAGGCTGTCTGGTGGGAAAATCCAGTCATGGCTCGGACCACCAGGATCGTCATCGTCGGCGGTGGCTACGTCGGCATGTACACCGCGCTGCGGCTGCAGAAGAAGCTGCGCCGCGGCGAGGCCGACGTCACGGTGATCGATCCGCAGTCCCACATGACCTACCAGCCCTTCCTCCCGGAGGCGGCCGCCGGGTCCATCGAGCCCCGGCACGTCGTCGTGCCGCTGCGCCGAGTGCTGCGGGGCTGCCATGTCGTCACCGGACGCGTCACCTCGATCAGCCACGAGAAGCGCGAGGTCGTCGCCGAGCTCGCGGCCGGGAACGAGGCCACGTTCGGCTACGACGTGCTCGTCGTCGCGCCCGGGTCGGTCGCGCGCACGCTGCCCGTCCCCGGGCTGGCCGAGCACGGTATCGCGTTCAAGACCGTCGGCGAGGCCATCTACCTGCGCAACCACGTGCTCTCGCGGCTCGACGCCGCGTCGACGACCACCGACCCGCGGCTGCGTCGCAAGCTGCTGACGTTCCTCGTCGTGGGTGGTGGCTACGCGGGTATCGAGGCACTGGCAGAGCTGGCCGACATGGCCCGGCACGCCAGCAAGTACTACGAGAACGTCAACCGCGAGGACATCCGCTGGGTGCTCGTCGAGGCGGCCAACCGGATCATGCCGGAGGTCGGCCCGAAGCTCGGGCGCTACACCGTGGAGCGCCTGCTCGACGCCGACATCGAGGTCAACCTCGAGACCCGGGTCGTGTCCATGGTGGACGGTCACGTCGAGCTCGACGACGGCCAGTCGTTCGACACCGACACCATCATCTGGACCGCGGGCGTCAAGCCCAACCCGATGCTGGAGAACACCGACCTGCCCCGCGACGCCCGCGGCCGGGTCGACTGCACCGCGATGCTGCAGGTCGTCGGGATGCCCGACGTCTTCAGCGCCGGCGACTGCGCCTCGGTGCCCGACCTCTCCAAGGACGACCCCGAAGCCCGGACCAGCCCGTCGGCGCAGCACGCCGTCCGGCAGGCGAAGGTGCTGGGCGACAACCTCGTCGCCCACATCCGCGGCCGCAAGCTCAGCGAGTACCGGCACTCCTACGCCGGCTCGGTCGCCAGCCTCGGCCTGTACAAGGGTGTCGCGGAGATCTACGGCATCAAGCTGCGCGGGATCGTCGCCTGGTTCATGCACCGCACCTACCACGTGAGCCGGATGCCCACCTGGAACCGCCGGGTCCGGATCGTCTTCGACTGGACGGGCGCCCTGGTCCTGGGGCGCGAGGTCGTCGCGCTGGGGCAGATCCACGAGCCGCGCGCGGAGTTCAGCCGGGTCGCGGGCCCGCCCGCGCCGCGCCCGATGCCGCCCGCGGAGAACCCGGCGTCGGCACCGACGACGCAGGAGCGGGTCGTCAGCGGCGCCTGAGCACGGGCACCGTCGTCCTCGACGGGGCCGGTGGC
>NZ_BPRG01000108.1:0-4665 GCF_036984265.1 Pseudonocardia sp. D17
ACCGTCGGGCCCGGGGCCCGCGCCGGCGGCACCGTCGGGCCCGGGGCCCGCGCCGGCGGCACCGCCGGGCGCCGGTCCGTCGTCGAAGGCGTTGGCCAGGTGCCAGCACCAGAACGCGTCGGTCGTGAGCCAGCGGGTCGGCGAGCCGTCGCGGGGCACGAGCGCGATCCGGGTGCCGTCCTCGGGACGCCAGGTGAGCAGGCTGCCGCCGGACATCGCCGCGGCGATGTCGAAGTAGTACGGCGCGACGACGAGCACGACGAACCGGTCGGTGATCGCCATGTCGTGGATCATCGTCGGCCGTTCGACGCCGTCGACGACGGTCGGCGTCCGCCGGATCGTCCCGTCCGGTCCGACGACCGACCAGGTCAGGAACGGTGCCTCGATGCCGTAGCAGAAGACGAGCAGTTCGCCGGTCCGCGGGTCGATCTTGGGATGCGCGGTGATCCCGGCGGGCAGGGCCCCGCCGAACGTCTCACGACCCAGGGTCGCCAGCTCCGGCGAGAGCGCGAAGGGCGGCGCCGCCTCCGCGAGTGCGAGCGTCCGGCCGGCGTGCCGGACGACGTTGATGTCGGGCAGGTCCTTGCGGGTGCCCGCGAGCCCGGCCCCGACCTCCGTGGCGTCGGGCCGGTACATCGTCATCAGCCCGCTCCACAGGGCGTGCCCGGCTCGTTCCTCGGCCCGGAGCGCGGGCGTCTCGACGAAACGGTTGGAGTAGCTGACCCGGCCGTCGTCGATGCGGACGGCGTGGATCATCCCGTCACCGTCGAGCGGGTAGGTGTAGGAGCCGATCGGGGTGAAGCGGGGGTTGGGTCCGTTGCGCAGGTAGGTCCCGTCGAGCTCGGGCGGCAGCTCGCCGACGACCTCGAGCGGGCCGATGTCGCGCTCGGCCGTCGTCGGCGCGAACAGGCCGGAGAGCTCGGGGACGAGCGAGACGTCGACGGGGACCGGGTGCGCCCCGGTGGGTAGCAGCGTCACGACGCACGCCCCGACGTCGTCCCGGCGGCCGTGTCGTGCGTTGCGGGCGGTCCGTCGTCGTGACCGGTGTAGGCCTGGGTGAACTTCGCCGCCGCGACGATCACGACCGCGGGCACGACCCACTCCAGCACGTCGACCGCGACCGACCAGCGGACGGCGACGAACCCGGCGACGGCGACCACGACGAACGCCGCACCCCAGACCAGGCTGATGACACGGTTGATCCGCCGGAACTCGCGCGTCCCCCAGAGCTCCCGCGGCACCTCGCGGCGGGCGTAGTACGCGGTGAACGGCCGCCCGATCAGGACACCCCCGATCGCGACCACGGCGAGCAGCCCCATCGAGATGGCCTGCGCGTAGTTCTCGAGGGTCTCCAGCGCCGACCGCTCGACGACGAGCGCGAGGACCGACAGGACGGCGAAGAACACCAGGCCTGCCACGTCGAGTGCGGAGACGCCCTCGTGCTTGCGGAGCGACGGGACGACGAGCCCGATCGAGATGACGAGCGCGACCAGCGACGCCCACTGCCAGGTGCTGGGCGAGGACACCACCCAGAACACGATCCAGGGCGCGAAGCCCGCTGCGATGCTGTTGCGCACGGTCCCTCCTCGGCCGTCCGGCCCCGGCGAGCCGCCGGGATCACCGGGACCGACGGTGCCCGCGGGCGACCGCGCAAGCACTGGGAGAAACACCCAGGCTCAGGCGAAGGTGCGGCCCCGCAGCTGGCGCCGGGAGGAGATGCCGAGCTTCGCGAACACGTTGCCGAGGTGGAAGTCCACGGCCTTCGGGGTGACCCAGAGGACCTCGGCGGCCTCCCGGCTGGTCAGGCCCCGGGCGACGAGGTCGGCGACCTGGCGTTCGCGCGGGGTGAGCGGCGGCGCCCCGGCGTCGCCGTGGTCGGCCTCCGCCGGCGTGGACGCGGCGCGGATCCGGTCCAGCCACGGCGTCGCGGCGATCTCGGTGAACACGGCGGCCGCGGCTCGCAGCTGCTCGGGGCCGTCGGGGACGTGCGGGAGCCCGCCCAGCAGCACACGGATCTCGGCGAGCTCCACCGGGCACTCGTCGGCGACCTCGTCGGGGTGGCGCTCGGCCGTCGCCACGGCAGCGCGCAGCGTGATCTCGGCGGCGGCGGTGTCGCCGGTGGCCAACGCCAGCCTGGCCTGGACCTGGTGGCGGGCGAGCCGGAACCACAGTGGTGCACCGGTGCGCGGCCAGGATCGCAGCGCGGCGCGGGCTCCGGCGAGGTCCCCGCTCCCGACGAGCGCCTCGGCGTGCAGCGGCCGCCACGGTGCGAACGGTGCCGACGACATCCCGCCGGCCGCCGCGGTCGCCGGCACCCGGCGCAGCGCCCGCGCCATCCCGTCGGCGTCCCCGAGGGCCCGGCACAGTGTCGCCTCTGCCAGGGCGAGTGCGTGGGCGCCCTGAGGGTTGAACGTCCGTTCCAACGACGCGCGCGCCGCGGCGCAGTGCTCCGCGGCGCGGTCGCGCTGCCCGCGGGCGGCCGGTACCAGTGCGGCAACCGCGTGGGCGGTCGATTCCGCCCAACCCCGGTCACCGTCGACGAACCAGGTGAGCGCGATGTCGGCCTGTGCCTCGGAGAGGTCCCAACGCCCGGTGCGGTAGAGAACCTCGACGAGGTGGCAGTGCGCGCGGTGCGTGCTCGACGAGGGTGCGCCGCGCCGCGAGCGGGCGATTCCCTCCTCCAGCCGGGAACGCGCGGCCGCGATCCGCCCTGCCGCGAGGTGCAGGGTCCCCTCCGTGATCGCAGGGTCCGCCCCGAGCGCGTGGTCGACGTGCCCGGCCAGCACGTCGAGCCCGGCGTCTGGCCCCTCGCTCAGCGCGCGACCGAGAGCGTGCAGGACCAGCGCCTGCTCGGCGCGGACCGGGCGGCGGGTCAGCTCCGGCACCCGCGCCGCGGCCGCCGCTGCAGCGACACCCCGGCCCCGGAAGATGTGTTCCAACGCCAGCCGCACCCCGGCGAGCGCACGGACCTCGGGATCGCCGTCGGCGGCCTCCAGGGCGCTCTCCAGGTGGGCGTGCGCGGCAGGGTCCGCATCCCGGCTGAGCAGGAATCCCAGCGCGACGTCGCGCTCGGGGCACGGCCGGGCGGCCCGGACCGCGGGAGCGCGGGCGAGGAGCCGGTCGGTGTCGTAGGCGTCGACCAGCAGCACGCACGCGGCGAGCAGCCGACGTTCGGCCAGCTCGGCCGTCGGGCTGAGATCGGCGGCGTCGAGCAACCGGGTCGCGGCCGCACGGACGTCGGTCGGTTCGGACCGCGCGGCGGCCTCCAGGTCGTCGGCGAGACCGGGGTCGGGGCGGCCCTCGGCGGCCGCAACGCGATGGGCCAGCTCGGCCGTGCCCCCGACGGCTGCGGCGAGGTCGAGATGAATCTCCCTGCGCCACAAGGGATCCAGGCGGTCGTACACCGATGCTCGCACCAGCGGATGGCGCACTCGCATCGTGGACCGAGCGCCGAGAGCGAGGACGTCGACCAGGCCGGCCGCCGTCAGCTCCCGCGCGGCCGCGTCGACGTCGACGTCCGCGAGCTCGGTCAGGCGCGCCAGCAGGCTGCGCCCGGCGGGACGGGCGAGCACCACGAGACAGGCCAGGACCCGGTGGGCGTCGTCGGACAGCCGCGCGGTCCGGCTCGCGATCTCGTCGGCGAGCGCGCGCGGCGCGGGCAAGGGCGAGTCGCCGCGCAGCACGTCGTCGGGCAGCTCGCGCAGCAACGTCGTCAGGTGCAGCGGGTTGCCCTCGGTCTCGGCGTGCAGCCGCGACGTGACCGCGCGGCTCCACCGGCCGGGCCGCAGCCGGAACACGAGCTCCCGCACACCGTCGGGATCGAGCCCGCCGAGCCGCAGCGTCGCGGCGTCAGGGCCGTCGGCGAACAACGACGTCCACACCCGGCCGAGCCCGTCGCCCCGGGCGGTGGCGACGACGAGGACGCGGTCGGCGTGCAGCCTCCGTACGGCGCGGGCCAGGCCGATCGCCGACTCCTCGTCGACGTCGTGCAGGTCGTGCAGCACGACGACGACCGGCCCGTCCTCTTGACGTGCCCCGAGCCGCTCCAGCAGGCTCGTCGGGTCCCGGGCGCGGTCGGCACCCAGCTCTGCCGCCACCAGCTCCTGGAACGCACCGGGTCGTCGGTCCCCGTCCGCCTCGACCCGTACGACGACGGCGTCGGGCAGACCGGCGACGAACGCGTCGACCAGCGCCGTCTTGCCGACACCCGCGTCGCCGCCCACGAGTACCCGCGCGGCGTGACCCGCGGCCGCCCGATCGAACCAGCGCGACAGCACCGCCAACTGCGCGTCGCGGCCCACGAGGGAACCCGGCCCCGCCTCCGGCCCCCCGTCGAGCACCATCGCCCGCCTCCCTCGTGCCCCCTACTCCATCATCCGGACGAGCCGATCTCAACCGGTCGGACCACCCGACGTGGTCGACGGGCGACGCCGAGGAGTTCGGCCCCGTACGGAGATCCGTTACCGGCGCCGACGGGCGCGGCTCGGCGACCGACCGGGGACCGCGTGGTTGCACGCGAGGTCCTCGGCCCGACGTCTCCCGGCATGGTGCGGCACGCGCAAGTCCTGCCTGCTGCCTGCGCGGGGCGGCGCCACCCGGTGGGGGAGTGTCAGAAGAACGGTGGAACTGGCCTCGGTTATGGCTAGTTTCCGTTGCTGGGGACGA
>NZ_BPRG01000109.1:0-8679 GCF_036984265.1 Pseudonocardia sp. D17
ACAGCCTCTCAGCCGATCACCGCAGCCGGGTTACAACGCCAACGTTCTCGATCGAGGCACTAGCTAGACCTGGGCCCAGCTCACGTCATCAGCCGGGGCCCGTAATGGCGGGGACACGCGAGGCGGCGATCGGCGGGCGCCGGGGATGGAGGACCGGGCCATTACCCTGGTCGCGGGCAGGATGATCACGTTGCTCGGGGTGACCGCTCAGTGCATCGCGCAGGTGATCGTGCTGACCGAGCTACCTGAGTGGGCGAACTGGCGGTCTTGATAGTCACTTTTGGCCCTCTGGGAAGCTGACCTCAAGAGATCGCAACTGGTCCCGGAGATCGCCGTACGGGCCATCACTCGACGTCAGATCAGATCGCCGATGCGGTCGGCGTACCGCCGCACCTGCCTCGCCGAGGGTGAGTCAGGGTATAGCTCGTCTTCCAGTCCGAGCCCCGAGAGCACCAGCGTGCTCCGAGGGCGGCCGTGGCGCGGAAAGATGACTGCGGCGATGGCGCAGTGGCCCTGCTGATCGGGGCGACGCTGGAAATCCACGCCGCCCGCGGCCCGGATGGCGATCAGCCGTGGCTCGAGCTTGCGGCCTTGCTCCGCTCCGACCGTATCGGCGATCTCTTCGCGAGACATATAAGCGAGCAGGGCTCGGCCCGAGGCGGACTGGCCGACCGGGAACCGTGAGCCCACGTCGAAGACGAGATCAAGGCTCATGCCGGGGTTCCACACTTGGTCGACAAGGAGTAGCTCCCGGTGCACGACTGCGGCGATGGAAACCATCAGCTGGCGCTCACCTAGCGTGCGGACGAAGTCCGACATGTACGGCAATGCGGCCGAGCGCAGGGAAAGCCTCTCGCGATAGGCATTGCCGAAGACGAGCGCCCGCGGGCCGATCAGGTAGCCGCCCCCCGGGGCGGGCTCGACGAACTCCTCGGCCTCCAACGTCCGGAGGATCCGACGAATGATCGTGCGGTCCACCCCGAGGCTCGCAGCGAGATCGACGATTGACCGAGGGCTCGGCTGAGTAGCAAGGGCCTGCAGGACCGCGACCGCCCGCTCGACCGATTGCAGCACTGAGCGCTTGTCCGCGGGGGGGCGGCCAGACGGGGTTGCCGAGGATGGATCTACGTCGGGAGGCCCGGCCATGGGGCGGAGTCTATGGCCAGACCCGCAGGCTCTGGAGGATGGCCGGGACGGGACCCCGTCGCACCGGGCCGAGCGGCAACGAGCTCGCCGTGGACGTGCTGCGAATCTCGGTGGCCGATGGCGCCGCATCAGCGGTAGGCCGCCGCTTGATCTATCATAATATCCCCCGTTATCGGCTTATGGTGGTCGCTGAACTGCGGAAGGCCTACCTCTCAGCGCGCACCGGTTGATCAAGTGCCGAGTATTCGGACTTTGACCTCGGGCAGGTCGGCGAAGCCGGCCTGGGCGTCGGTGCTGATCAGGACCCGGCCGGTGGCGCGCGCGGTGGCGGCGATGATCAGGTCGTGGGACGCCGCGGGGCCGCCCGGCACGGCGGACGTGAGCCAGTAGCGCGGGCATGGTGCACCGCCACCTCCGGGGTGGAGTCGGCTACCGGGGTGACCGCCAACAGCTCCTCGAGGAAGGCCTGCTGGGCGGCCCGTCGGGCCGGGTCGGTGTCGAGTTCGACGCCGGTGGGGTACTCGGCCAGCGCCACCGCTGGGTCGACCTGTGCGCCGGGCCACGGCAGACGAAGCCTGGGCCCGGACCGTCGTGCGCTCCGCGGACGGTCCACGGCCATCGCTCTGCTCAGAGGCTGTACAGGAGGGCGTGCGGTGCCGCCGGTACCGCCGCGGCGGCGCCGGGCAGGTGGCCCACAACGAGCTAGGCTAGTCGGTGAGGGTGATGGCGTGCACCGGACAGGCCCGCACGGCGGCTTCCAGGTCCGGCCGCAGTGTGGCGGAGGGCTCGGCTTCCAGCACTATCGCGACGTTGTCCTCCTCGTCGAGGTCGAACACCTCCGGCGCGCTCAGCACACACGAGGCGAATCCCTCGCACTTCGCCACGTCCAGGACGACCTTCATTTCGTGCGGGTCCTCTCGTTCGTCGGCAGCGAGCCGAGCTGCCCCATCGGATCAGTGCGGGTGGCCCCGGCAAGCTGCATGAGCAGCAGTGGATGCACGCCCCGGGCGTGCAACGCGGCTAGGTTCGCGAGCACCACGTCGGTCACGTCCTCGGCCGTCACCCCTGCGTCGGCAGCCACCGCGGCCGCGTCGTCCCCGGCCCGCCGCAACAGGTCGGGATCGCGCGCCATCCGGCGGACCAGCCGGTCGAGTCGAAGATTCACCAGGGCTTCCTCAGAACAGCCGGGCCAGCGCCATGCCGGTCGCCCATTCGGTCACCGGCTCATAGGCGGTGACCGTTCCCGGCGACGGGCAGGCGGCCATCACGGTCACCCAGTTCCGGATCTCCTGGGCCCCGTTGCCCGCCTCCTCGGTGACCCACGGGACGTCCCAGGTGAGCAGTTCATCGACCGCACCCCTGCGGACGCAGTCCAGAAAGCCATCGTCGAACTCGACGTTCACCTGGCCCATCTCCGGGGTTCCAACCCAGTGGGACAATCCGCCTGCGCCCAGCAACAGCACCCGCTCGCCCTCCGGTCGTTCGGCCACCACCGAGGCGATGAGCTCGCCGAGCTGGGCACTGCGCCAGAACGGGGCCAACGGTGGAGTACTGGCGTTCTGGAAGATCGGGACGATCGGCAGATCCAGTCCCGGGCGGATCAACGTGAGCGGCGCCATGAAGCCGTGGTCCAACCGGGGGTCGGCCGACCACGACAGGTCGAACCCGCGCGCTACACCCGCCTCGAGAAGCGCGGACGCGAAGCCGGTCGCCAACGGGACCTCGGCCGCCGGTACACCGGCATCGCCCCATCCGGTACAGGTGTCGCCGATGCCCACGCAGACCTGTGGGTAGTTGTCGTAGAAGAACGAGTTCAGGTGCTCGCTGCTGACGATCACGACGACGTCGGGCGCCAGCTCGTCGACCTCGGCGCGCAACGTCTCAAAGGCCTCGCGGATCCGGCGCTGGTCAGCCGCGGCGGGGTCGTACCTCCGGATCATCATCGCGGTGTGCGAGGCGCCGTAGCCGGCGATCATTTTGCCCACCGAATCAGCTCTCGGCCATGGCGGCAGGTCGGGGGACCACGCGACCGAGGAACTCCCCCACCACCCGGTGGAACTCCTCCGGGTCCTCGAACTGCGGCCAGTGCGCGACGTCCTCCATGAGGTGAAACGAGGCACCGGGGATCAGCTTGCTGGCTGCCTCGCCCACCGGCCACTGCATGGTCGGGTTGTGCCGGGTCCACAGCACGAGGGTCGGGCAGGAGATCCGGGTCAGCGCTTCGGGGCCCAGCGCGTCCGACTCGCCCTCGGTCAGCCCGTCGAGCAGCCGGTTGGCGACCGCGAGGAAGTCGGGCTGGGTGAAGATCCGGTAGCGGGCCTCGACCAGTTCGTCGGTCACCACGGCCTTATCGTGCACGAGCCATTCCAGCCGGGTGCGGACCGCCTCACGGCTCGGCTGTGCGAAGGCCTTCTTGGTCGCCTCTCGAACCTGGCTGCCGACCTGGCGGGTCAACGCTGCGCCCCCGGCGTCCACCTGGAGCCCGGCGCCGGTCACGCTGACGAATGCCGAGACCCGATCGGCGTGGTGCGCCGCGAGCCAGCCGGCAACCCAGCCACCCAGCGACTGCCCGACGAGCACCGCCCGCGGCGCGTCGACTGCGTCCAGGAAGGCCAGCACGTGCTCGGCCAGTGCCGGGACGGTGTAGTCGATCAGGGGCTTGTCAGTGAAACCGTGGCCCAGCATGTCCAACGCGTAGACGTGGTGGGTCCTCGCCAGTGTCGTGACGTTGCGGACCCACGTCTCGGCGTGGCCGCTGATGCCGTGCAGCAGTACGATCGGCTCTCCGCTACCGGCCTCGATGCAGCGGGTCCGGAACCCGCCGGCGTCGTAGTACCGCACCTGTGCTCCCAGTGCGTGCACCCAGAACGAGTTCTCGCTCATTGCCTTGCTCCTCCGTCGTCGGCGGGGCCGAACGGGTCGTGCAGCAGGCGCGCGAACAACGCGTCGTCCTGCCAGGTCAGGCTCTCCAGTTGCAGCGGGTCCAGGAACACCTCACGACCGGTGCGGGAGTTGTGGATCCGCAACCGCGTGCCGTTGGCGCTGTCGTCACGGCTGATCTCCACCCGGGCAAACTCATTGCTAATCACCAGGGCATCGCACTGACCGTCGCGCTCAGAGGTAGATCGAGATTGCACGGGGCAACACCCGGTGGTCCAGCAGGATCATCCGCTCGGCGATCTTCCAGTCGTCCTCGCCCCGGACCAGCCGGTCTTGCCGGCAACCGACGAAGAACTGCTCAGAATTGCCCCGGCGCGATTGGAAGACCAGTAGATTTGATTCGACGCCGACCGTGCCGTCCTCGTTCTCGGTGGCCACGATGTTGGTGACGAACCGCCGGGTGCGGGAACGCGGCTGCTCGGAGTGGGCCAGACCGGTCTTCAGTCGCTCGTTGCGTTTGAGCAGGAACCTCTTGTCTTCCTCGATCAGTGCCCATTCGCCTGCGATCGGGCTCCGTTCCTGGCCGACCTCCCGGCTCTCGGTGATCGGCATCCAGTACCGGGCATCCTCGGTGAACAGCTCCAGCCACTCGTCGAACCGATTGTTGTCGAGCATCTTGGCCTCGCGGTAGAGGAACAGCTCGGCCTCTCGCTGAAGGTCCACCAGCTGGCTGGTCATGCCCGGTCCTCCGTCATCAGCTGGCGCCAGTAGCGGTAGAAGTTGCGGTGGTTCTGTTCGGAGTAGTGCGGCCCGATCCGGCCGGGCAGGGTCGGCTCGTCGATCTCACCCTCGTGCCCCATTCCCATCGTGTAGTTGAAATCGAGCGTTCTGGAGACCGCTCCGCGGGCCGACTCGGTGATCTTCTCGAAGTTCTCCCCGTCGTCTTGGCCGAAGATGCCGGCCGCCGCGTTCTCCTGCGACATCTGCGACCGCGCGTAGTCCTTGACGTGCTGGGGGGCGCCGGTGTCGTAGAACGTGGTCTGCCAGACCTCGAGTTCACCGGGCCCCTTGGGATGCCACTGATAGAGGCCGAACACGTGGAAGCAGCCGAACTTGATCCACGACAGGTTGGGGAAGACGTTGCCCTCTCCGAGCCCGTGCACCGCGGCTTGCTCGGGGCTGAGCCGGTCGGCGATCCGCTGGTTGTAGGCCTTGACGTAGTCGACGGCCTCCGTGCCGAAGTGCTCGGCCATCATCAGGTCGTTCGCCAGCCCGCGCCCTGGCTTGGGGATGTCCCCCATGCCGTGTCCGTGGTCGAAGTAGGCGATGTAGTCGGCCAGGATGTCGTAGTCGGGCAGGAACCCGATCTGGAACGCTGACCCGTGGGTGTAGAGCACGTGGTAGTCGTCCCCGGCGAAGTTCTCCGCGGCGAGCTTCCAGTTGGCCGGAATTACGTACTTCATGGTGGGACCGAGGACCTCCAACCCACCTAGCGCACCCTCGATTGGTATGTCGAGATACCAAAGCTGGTCGCGGCCGAGGTAGTCGATCAGCGGGATTGCGTCGGCATCCCAGTTGGCGAAGATGAAACCTTTGTAGGTTTCCACGCGAGGCACCTCGACCAGGCCGAGGCGAGTCTTGTCGAGCTCGTTGCGGTAAGCATCTGCGCTGCGCGGGACGCCGACCAGCGGGCCCTCCGAACTGTAGGTCCAGCCGTGGTAAGGGCACCGAAAGAACTTGGCGTTGCCTTGGTCCGATGAGCAGACCGTCATGCCACGGTGGCGACAGGAATTCAGCAGCACCCGGACTTTGCCGTCGCTGCCCCGGGTCGCGATCACCGGGTCCTCACCCATGACATTGGTGATGTAGTCGCCCGGCTTCCGCAGCTGGGAGTCGTGCCCGATGTAGAGCCAGGTCCGGGTGAAGATCCGCTGCAGTTCCTGATCGTAGATCGCTGGGTCGCGGAAGATCTCCCGGCTGATCATGCCCTCGTCCGGCCGCACGAGGTCGGCCGAAGTCCGGGCGGGCGCGACCATCGGCCGCGGGTCGGTCATCGTCATTACAGCACTCCCTTGTGCACTCACGCTCATGTCCGACTGGTTCTCGTCCCGACCGGGACCTGGGACTGGTGCTCGACAGGCACAATTCTCGGAACCGGCCTCTTGCCGGTGTGGCACGACAGCCCTCGCCATCGACCCGTCACGACCTCGAGGTCCTCTGCACATTAGAACTGAGATCTTCTCCACAGTGAAGATAGGAGGCACCTCTCCGGGGGGTCAACACCCACTCGTGCGTCCTCAGCGGCGCGGAACACCGCGGTACCGAGGTCGGTCAGTTCACTGGGTGCTGCCGCCCGCCCAGTTCTCCTGCGAGCCAAGATTCGCCATAGCCGCCGCATATAGCGCACCTTGCGCGTCGAAAGGCAGGTGCGGAACGCCGGCCCGCTCATACTTCGGCATCGCTGCCTCGAGCCGGCTGTACATCTCCTCCATGTCCGGCGGCAGCTCGCGGTCCAGCCAGGCGGCGTAGTCGCCGTAACCGTGGTCGTAGTTCCATTCGGGCACGTAGTACAGCCGACCGGCCGCCCCGCGACCGTCCTGAGCAGAGA
This sequence comes from Pseudonocardia sp. D17, assembly GCF_036984265.1. NCBI lineage: Bacteria > Bacillati > Actinomycetota > Actinomycetes > Pseudonocardiales > Pseudonocardiaceae > Pseudonocardia > Pseudonocardia sp. D17. Next base: position 6,635 of record NZ_BPRG01000109.1, read on the forward strand.
GGAACAGCGTGATCGGCAGCAGGTGCTCGGGGATCGCCGGCCGCATGAAGTAGACGACGCCGATCTCGTTGAACGCGCGAGCCGTGGTGTCGAACCACGACGCCCGGGTGTGCCCCGGCATGATCGCGTTGACCGCGACACCGTCGCCCCGTACCTCTTCACCGAGGTAGAAGGTGAGCGCGGTGATGGCCGCCTTGGTGGCCTGGTACGGCATCTCCACAGTCCACGGGCGCAGCCCGTGGTAGCCGCCGCCGGCGGCGACGGGGAGGACGCCGCTGCTGACCACGTTGACGATGCTGCCGCGTCTTTTCTCCTGCATCGGCTGGATGAACCGGCGGATGACCTTCAGGGTGCCGAAGACATTGACGCCGAACATCGCCTGCCAGTCCTGGTCTGTCGTGTCCAGGGTGTTGCGGTGCCCGGTCGGGTGGAAGAGTGTCTCGGAGACCAGCGCCGCGTTGTTGATCAGTATGTCGACGGTCCCGAACCGATCTAAGACGTCAACGTATGCGGCGTCGAGCTGGGTGTCGTCGGTAATGTCTACCTCGACGGCCAGTCCATGATCAGCTTCTAGCTGCTTGCGGAAGTCCTCGGCACCGTCCCAGCTCTTGTCGGCGGCGACAACCTTCGCGCCGGCGCGCATCAATCCTTCGGACATGGACCGGCCGATCCCCCGGGCCCCTCCGGTGACGACGGCCACGAGGCTCTCGAGCTGGCCCCGCCACTCGCGGAGCGCCCGCTCCACCATCTGGTCCTGCTTCGCCCGGGCCGCAGCTGCGTTCGAGCTCTCCGAACTCGCCGCCTCGTCCATCGACATGCTCGCTCCCAGTCCAAAGTGGTTCTGCTCCGGCGAGTACGAACCAGTTCAGATGCGGCGGTCTCTCCGGGGCGAGGTGCATCGGCACGCTATGGCGCCCGCCGCATGCGCGTCCATAGAATAGTTTGGATTCCACCTATTCATCGGGAGCAGTAGTGGAGCTTCGCCAGCTGCGTTACTTCGCCGAGGTGGCCCACGTCGGCTCCTTCCTGGGCGCGGCCGACCGGCTCGACGTGGCCCAGCCGTCGCTGTGGCGTCAGGTCAAGGCGCTGGAGGCGGAACTGGGCGTGCCACTCTTCGAGCGCTCCGGCCGGGGGGTGAAGATCACGAGCGCAGGTTCGCAGCTGCTCCCCCGCGCCGATCAACTGCTCGCACAGGCGGAGGCCATCCGCGTGTTGAGCAGCGAGCTGACACACGGCCGAGCCGGTGTGGTGACAGTCGCTTGCGCGTACCCTCACGTGCCCCGCTTCCTCGCGCCGCTCATCGGCAGCTTTCGTCAGACGCACCCGGACGTCCACGTCGGCGTACACGAATCGCCCGGACTACCGCCGGTGGAACAGGTCCTCTGCGGCGACGTCGATTTCGTAACCGCCCTCCCGCGGACCGATGAGAGACTGGCCGGTCACCGACTAGGGGACGTGGGGGTGATTGTCATTACCGCCGAGGACCATCCGTGGCGGCATCGGACTGAGATCTCGGTGTCGGATTTGGCGGGAATGCCGGTCATGATTGGCAGCCCCCTCAGCCTGACCCGACGCCTGCTGGAGCCGGCCCTGCGGGAGGGCGGGTTCGTACTGGACATCGCCCTCGAATCAGGAAACACCACCACCCTGGTGGCGATGGCCCGGGCCGGCCTGGGAGTCGCCGTGCTCGCCGACGACAATCTCGCCGGCGATCCGGCCGCAACCTGGCCGGTCCTCGTGGACGAGCGCTACTCCATGACCACTCCGATCTGGATCTACTGGGCCCGGCGCCGATCCCTTGCTCCCCCGGCCCAGGCCTTCGTCCACCATGTCCAGCGTGTAGGGCCCTGAACAGGAACAGCACGGTCGATGCGCCGGCGAGGATCTGCGGCAGGATCAAGCTCCAGGTGTGGACGCCGAAGACCCGCGCAGAGAGCGCCTGCACCCACAGCGCGCCGGGCAGCTTGTCCACGCTCAACGTCTCAGCCTGAATCCACCGTCGTCCGCACTTGTTGATCTTTGGGGTGGGTTGGCTCGTGGTGATA
>NZ_BPRG01000110.1:0-3875 GCF_036984265.1 Pseudonocardia sp. D17
TCGGGGGTCACCACCGTCGTCACCGCGATCACGCGGTCCTCGTGGCCGGTCAGTGGCTGGCCGACCTGTTCTCCGGAGTTGAGGTCCCACACCCGCACGGTCCCGTCGTCGCTGCCGGTGACGGCGAGGGTGCGCCCGTCGGGGGGCACAACCACCGTGACCACGCGGTGCTCGTGGCCGGTCAGCGGCTGGCCGACCTGTTCTCCGGTGTTGAGGTCCCATGCCTGCACCATGCTGTCGCTGCTGCGGGTGACAGCGAGGGTGCGCTCGCCGGGGGTCACCACCGTCGCCATCGCGACCACGCAGTCGCCGGGGCCGGTCAGTGGCTGGCCCGACCTGGTCTCCGGTGTTGAGGTTCCACACCCGTACAGTTCCGTCGCTGCTGCGCGTGACAGCGAGGGTGCGCCCGTCGGGCGCCGCCGCCACCACCAACGCCACCCCTGCAGCTGCGAGCCTGGTGTGGGCGAGGATCTCGCCGTGGCCGACCGGCCAATGTGCCCAGTGCAGGCGAGGTTCGCCGGGTAGTGGGGGCGGGGCGAACTGAGGCTGCTTCAGCAGGACCGACCATCGTTGCAGCGCCGCTCGGTTCGAGGCAGGCCGGTCGAAGTCCCATTCGTGTGTCGCCCTACGCAGGATGGGCATCGCAGCCAAGGTGTTGCGGCGGTATACCTGCCGAAGGCGAGTGACGTCGATGTAGGGCAGGCAGGAGGTTGGCAAGGTCGCGTCGTCGAGGACGCCGCCGGCTGCTGCGTGCTCGGCAAGATGCCGGCGGAGGTAATGCGGCGGGGTGAGGTCGTTGTCGGTGGCTGCGGTGGCGAGGTGGCTGAGGTTGCGGGCGATGCGCCGGTGGACCACGGCGAGCTCGTCGGCTGGGCCGGGTGGCGGTGAGTGCCTGTCTGGCGGGGTGGTCATCGTGGTTGCTCGGTGAGGAGGTCGCGCCAACTTTCGCGCAGGGTGGCACGCAGGGCGTCGTGGAAGAGTCGGTAGACGGTGGTGTCGTCGGCGGTGTCGGTGATCAGGTAGGCGCTGATGGGGGAGGCGAGGAGGTCGGCGATGTCGCGGTCGCCGAACTTGTGGGGGCGGTCGGCGACGGCGTTGGCCACGGCGGGCCAGATATCGCCCCAGGGCAGGCCGCGGCCGTAGGCGAACGCGACCGCGCGGAGCAGCTCGACAGCGCCGAGACGTTCCCCGGGGTCGTCGAAGATGCGGTGCAGGTCGTCGCGGAACGCGCCGACGACGGTGCCGTCGACCCCCGCCAGCCATTGCTCGTCGTCGGGCGCGACGAGTTCTTTGCGTTGGGTCAGAGCGGTGGCGGCGAGACGGGCGACGAGGAAGCTGCGCCCAACGCGATCGGAGATGACCTGGGCGAGCTCACCGGCGAGGGCGTGTTGTTCCGGGGGCGCGTAGGGGGACTCAGGGGTGTTGCGCAGGTAGCTGGCGGCGTAGTCGCGGACGTCGTCTTGGTGCCACCACGGGTCCTCGTCGACCCGGATCCGGGCGGCGGACAGCAGCTTTTCGAGGCGGTCAGCGAGTGGCCCGCGGGGTCCGTCGGCGGCGAGCGGGTCGTCGGGGCCGGCGGGGGAGCGCACCCCGATGATCAGCTGCAGCCCCTGTCCGTCTTCGGTGAGGCGGGCCAGGGCGTTGGCGATACCCTCGGGGTCCTGGGCTTCGTCGAGGGCGTCGAGGACCACGACCGTGCGTTGGCCGGCTTGAGCGCGGCGGTCGAGCTCGGCGCGGCAGGCCTTGATCCGCGAGGTGAGGTCGGCTCGCGCTGCCTGTGATGGCGGGGCTGCGCCGAGGGCGTGGTTGAGCTGTTCGATCACCTCGTGTGGGTACTTCCCGGTGGCCAGCACGGCCACGTCCACCGCCCCGACCGGCGGTCGCAGCGCGTCGGGGATGTCTCGGACCTGGTCGGCGTAGGTGGTGATGAACGTCGGGTCTGCGAGGGTCACCAGCCGGGCCAGCACGGCGGACTTGCCGCTGCCGGCGCCCCCGGTGACCAGCAGCGCCGCAGAGGTGTTCGGTTCGCCGCTGCGGGGGCGGGCGGTGGCGGCGATGAGCTCTGCCATCAGGGCGGCGCGGCCGGTGAACAGCCAGCGTTTCGCGTCGACGGCACCGCTGTGGCGGGGAGCCCAGTGGGTCTCGAGGTCGTTGTGGGGTAGGGCGAGCTCGTGGCGTTGTGGCTGCGTCTCGACGGTGCTGGGCTCCGTGGCGAGGTGCGGGTTGGGTAGCCCGACGTGTTCGGCGTTGAGCTTGCCGCGGTAGCCGACGAGGACGAGCTCCTGGTCGGGGTGGTGTTCCTCGAGATACTCGCGGACGGCGTCGGTGAACTCGCTGACCAGGAAGTAGCGGTGGTTGAGCCCCCATTTGGCGCCCTCGGGGCCGTAGAGCTTGTCGGCGGTCTGCTTGATCGCCTCCGTCAACGCACCGGCGGTGGCTTGTTGGTTCTTGGCGGCGCTGAACAGCACCAGCCAGCCAGCGGGGAAGGGTTTGTCGAAGCGGACGATGTCGGTCGCGGTCTTTCCGGCGTAGCAGGCGTCGATGATCAGCAGCAGGTGCTCGATGCCGCCGTCGTAGTGCAGCCAGCTGATCAGGTCGCTGGTGCGGATGGCGGTGCGTGGGACGAGGTCGCCGGGCTGGGTCTGTTCGAGTACGAGGTAGTGGTTGTCGTTCTTGACGTCGCCGTGGCCGGTCACGAATATTACGGCGGCGTCCCGTTCGGTCCATGGCTTGTCGGGTTCCTCGAAGGCCTCGCGGAGCTGGGCTTTGGTCGGGTTGTCGGCGAGCGCGGGATGGGCCGGGGTGAACGCGCGGCTGCCGAGTTTGTCCTGGTCGGTGAGCCAGTCCGCGAGGGTGGTGACCTCGGCGGCGACGGGCAGGTCGCCGTAGCTCTCCTGGGTGCTGGTCGCGACGGCGACGAAGTGGCGGGGCTTCACCAAACGGTCGTCGACCTCGAGGCGCTGAGCGTCGGCCTGGGTCACGGGTTCTCCTCGCCCAGCTCGGGGGCCGTCTCCAGCAGGACGGACCCGGTCTCGATCTTGGAGAGGTAGCGGCCGATGTTGTGGGCGTCTCCTTGGTTGTCCACGAGCCGTTCCTCGATGCCTGGCCAGAAACGTCGCAGGTCACCCGCGCAGGACACTGGGTCGCGCAGGTCTCGCACGTTCACCCAACGAGCCACGTTCGTCGGGAGCCCTGTCGGGGTGTCAGTGCCGCAGAGGGGAGCCGGGAGCCTCGACTGCACCATCCGCAGTCCCAGGGGCGACCCCACAGTGAGGAGCAGGTCGACCCTGTGCTTGGGGTTGCGGCGCATGAATTCCAGCGCGACGACCGAGCCCAGGGAGTGTCCGATCAGGATCGCGCAGCCCGCCGCTGCGGTGCGATCGACGACGTCATCCACGGAGGCCGTGAGCTGCGGTTCGGTCAGGTAGCGGCGGACCTGACGCAACGTGCCGAGGTAGAGGACGCCGGCGGCGGCGCCGAACTTGCGGTCCAGCCCGCGCAGGACGGTCTGCAGGGGTCTCGGGGTACGGGTGCGTGCCATCGTCGGCGGCAGTGCTTCCGCTGCTGCGAGCTCCTCTGGGGTGAGTGCTTCGCGGGAGGCTTCGAGGAGGGCATCGACCTCTTCGGGGGATGCGTCCTCGAAGACGTCCTGTTCTGTGCCGGGGCCCTTCTTGTCCGAGGGGGTGAGGTAGAGGTTGCCGTAGAAGGCGAGGTCGAGCGGCGGGTCGGCGACGGGGTGGCCGGCGGCGAGCTCGATGCCGTCCGAGAGCGCCTGCGACCACGGCTGGAGGAGTTGTTTGCGGCCGAGTTGCGAGCCTGTCAGATGGTCTGTGTAACAAGATCCTCTTGAGTTGAGGAGTACACAGATGACCATG
>NZ_BPRG01000111.1:0-25159 GCF_036984265.1 Pseudonocardia sp. D17
GGCCGGGTACGGCCTGGTCGCGCATGGATCGTGCCTGGTCGACGGTGAACACCACATCGGGCATGAGCACACCTCACTCGATCTCGGACGGGCTGTTCTGGACGAGCGGGAGGGTCGTGCAGGACACGGTGCGGCGAAACCGCACCGCTCAGGGCCGCGGCAGCATGGCGTGCCGGGGGTCGCGGGTGACGGGGGTCGCCCGCCGGGAGCGGCCGGGCACCGCGCTGACCACGTCGGGCCGGTCGGCACTGCGCTCCCCGTCGTCGAGGGCCCGTCGCAGCCCGGAGTCCATGCCGCGCAACGCCGGGGCTCCCCAGATCCGGCCGCCGTCGCGGCCGCAGTCCGGGCAGGGTTCGGCGGCGGTGACCTCGGCCATCGACCGGACCAGGTCGAACGGGCCGCACACCGGGCAGCGGTAGGAGTAGGTGGGCACGGGACCTCCCCGAAGGCCGGCTCCTCAGAATAATGTCCTGAGAAACTATTCCAACAGCAACTGTCGGTCAAGCCGGTGCGTCGGCCAGCCGGGCGAGAACGTCGAAATCGAGGCCGTCGGCCCGAGCGAGGTGGACACTCTGCAGCAGATGGTTGTCCGCCAGCGCCACCACCCCCCGCGGACTCTCGTACACCAGCGAGCGACCGGCTGCCTCGAGCGCGGGCGTCGACAGCTCGCCCGCCGCCGCCGCGAGCCGGGCGAGCAGGACGAGCCCCTCGTAGCAGGACTCCCCCGGCGCGTTCAGCATGGGCGCCGCGACGCCGAACCGCGCCGCGTAGCGGCGCGAGAAGTCGAGCCCGGCCGCGCTCGGCAGCGCCTCGAAGAACCCGGCGGCGGCGTACAGGCCCGCGGTGCCCTCGGGGCCCGTGCCGAGCAGCATGTTCTCCTCCATCAACGGGGAGAGCCGCACGCAGTGCGCGTCGAGCCCGGTGGCCGCGAAGGCCCGGTTGAACCGGACGGCGTCGGCCCCGACCAGGAACATCAGTACGCCGGTCGCGCCGCTGCGGTCGACGCGGTCGAGCACGGGCGCGAAGTCCTCGGTCCCGAGCGGCACGTACATCTCGTCGACGATCTCGACGTCGGGTGCCGAGCGCACGTACGCGCGCGTCGTCCGGGCCGACGCCCGCGGCCACACGTAGTCGTCGCCGACGATGCACCAGCGGCGCACGCCGAGCTCCCGCACCAGCCAGTGCAGGGCGGGCAGGACCTGCCGGTCGGGCGTCTCGCCCGTGAGGAAGAGCCCGGGCGTGCGCTCCCCGCCCTCGTAGAGCGGCGTGTAGACGTACGGCGCGCGCCCCGCTACGACAGGCGCGACCTCCTGACGGACGGCCGAGATGTGCCAGCCCGTCACGGCCTGGACGTCGCCGGCGTCGAGCAGGGCCCCGACCTGCGCGGCCACCAGCGACGGTCGTTGCCCGCCGTCGACGAGGCGCAGCCGCACCTCGCGCCCGAGCACTCCGCCGGCGTCGTTCAGCTCGTCGGCGGCCAGCGTCCCGCACGCCTCGCAGGACGGCCCGAAGATGCCCGCGGGCCCACTGCGCGGCACGACGAGAGCCACGTCGAGCGGCGGACGCCGGCGGACCAGCGACACCACCCGACCACCTCCCCCGTGCGCCCGCGTTCGCGGCGTGCACCCCCAGCGTTCCGTGCCGGACGCCGGGACACCAGAGCGCGGCGGCGGGCATCGCCGGGCGCGAGGGATACTTTCGCCCGACACAGTTGCGACGTGTACTGTTCACACTGACAGCGCTGTCGCGGCGATCGACCCGAACGCGCAGGAAACCGGAGGGAGCACGTCGTGGCGGCTCGCGATGCCCACCACGCCCTCGCGCTCGGCCGGCTCCTGCACCGCCTCGACCGGGCGGTGACGGCACGGATCGAGGCGGCACTCGCGGGCGCGGTGACCGTCGACCAGTGGCGGGCGCTCGACCTGCTCGCCGACGGCGCGGGTCATCCGATGAACGTGATCGCCGCGCACGTCGGCGTGCCCGCGCCGACGCTGACGAAGATCGTCGACCGGCTCGTCGACGCCGCGCTCGTGCACCGGCGCGTCGACGAGGCCGACCGGCGCCGCGTGCTCGTCCTGCTGACCGACGCCGGCCGCGCCCTCCACGGGCGGCTGGCCGGCCCGGTCGCCGACACCGAGCGCGAGGTCGTCGCCGCGCTGGGCGAGGAGGCCGCCACCGTCCGGGACCTGCTGCAACGGCTGGCCGACCGGCTCGGCTGAGCGACACGCTCAGCGCGAGCGGCGGTTCTGCCGCTTCTCCCGCACGCGCACCGACAGCCGCACCGGCGAGCCGGTGAACCCGAACTCCTCGCGCAGCCTGCGCTCCAGGAAGCGCCGGTAGCCCGCCTCCAGGAAGCCCGTCGTGAACAGCACGAACGTCGGCGGCCGGGTCTGGGCCTGGGTCGCGAACAGGACCTTGGGCTGCTTTCCGCCACGCACCGGCGGCGGCGTCGCGGCGATGACGTCGGCCAGCCAGCCGTTGAGCCGGCCCGTGGGGATCCGCTGGTCCCACGACGCGAGCGCCGTCCGCAGCGCCGGCGCGATCTTGGCGACGGACCGCCCGGTCAGCGCCGACACGTTGACCCGCTCGGCCCAGCGCACCCGCACGAGGTCGCGCTCGAGCTCGCGCTTCATGGCCAGCCGCCGGTCCTCGTCGACGAGGTCCCACTTGTTGAACACCAGCACGAGCGCCCGGCCGGCCTCCTCGACCATGCCGATGACGCGCTGGTCCTGCTCGGCGATCGGCTCGCTCGCGTCGATCAGCACGACCGCCACCTCGGCCGCCTCGATCGCCGACTGCGTGCGCAGGCTCGCGTAGAACTCCGTGCCGCTGGCCGTCCGGACTCGCTTGCGCAGTCCGGCGGTGTCGACGAAGCGCCAGATCTCGCCGTCGAGCTCGACCAGGGAGTCGACGGGGTCGACGGTCGTGCCGGCGACGTCGTGCACCACCGAGCGCAGCTCGCCCGACACCTTGTTGAGCAGGCTCGACTTGCCGACGTTCGGCTTGCCGACGAGCGCCACCCGCCGCGGACCGCCGGAGCCGGCGCCGACGTCGTCGCGCGGGGTCTCGGGCAGCAGGTCGAGGACCGCGTCGAGCAGGTCGCCCGAGCCGCGCCCGTGCAGGCCCGAGACCGGGTGCGGCTCCCCCAGCCCGAGCCGCCACAGCGCGGCGGTGTCGGAGGTCAGCCGGTCGTCGTCGACCTTCGTCGCGACGAGGATGACCGGCCGGTCGGAGCGGCGCAGCACACGCGCGACGGCCTCGTCGGTGGCCGTCGCGCCGACGGACGCGTCGACGACGAGCATCACCGCGTCGGCCGTGCGCATCGCGAGCTCGGCCTGCGCGGCCACCGCGCCCTGCAGGCCGGTGGCGTCGGGTTCCCAGCCGCCGGTGTCGACGAGGGTGAACCGGCGGCCGTTCCACAGCGCGTCGTAGGAGATGCGGTCGCGGGTCACCCCGGGGACGTCCTGCACGACCGCCTCGCGCCGCCCGATCAGCCTGTTGACCAGCGTCGACTTGCCGACGTTCGGTCGCCCGACGACGGCGAGCGTCGGCGTCGGCGCCGCTCCGCCCGGCTCGTCGGTCCCGGCGTCGGCCCACTGCTCGTCGTCGGCGGCGACGAAGTCGTCGGGGTCGATGCCCAGCGCAGCCATCGCGGCGCGGTCGCCCCGGTCGGTCCCTGTCTCGTTCACGTGGTGCTCCGTACCTCGTCGAGCTCCGCCACCAGCGCGGCGAGCGAGGCCCGGATCGTCTCGGTGGCCGCCGCCAGCTCGGCGCGGCCCTTTCCGGCCGGTGGCGCCATCGGCTCACCGACCAACAGGTCCACCCGCGGCCGCCACCGTCGGGCGGCACCCGGCGGGCGGTAGGTGCCCCGGCACACGACCGGCAGCACCACCGCGCCCGCCGACCGCGCCAGCCACGCCGCGCCCTGCTGGGCGGCGGCCACCTCACCGCTGCCGCGGGTGCCCTCGGGGAACACCCCGATCATCCCCCCGCCGCGCAGCACGCCCAGTGCCGCCGTCAACGACCGCCGGTCGGCCTCGCCGCGGCGTACGGCCAGCTGACCGATCCGCGGCAGGACCGCGCCGAGCGGGCCGCGGAACATCTCCTGCTTCACCAGGAACACCGCACGGCGCCCGAGTAGTCCGAACAGCAGCGGACCGTCGAGCATCGAGCTGTGGTTCGCGACGAGCACGACCGGCCCGGTGGCCGGGACCCGCTCACGATGGTGCACGTGCACCCGGAACGCGGGCCGGAAACACCAGGTGCCGATCCAGCGGGCGACGTCGGTCAGGCGCGGCCACGCGCCCGCGGGGAGATCCGGTGCACGCCGGGCGGGGGCGGACGCGCTCACGTCAGCAGTCCGCGCTCCGACACCAGCCGGAGCAGTTCCTCGAGCACGGCCTCGACGGACAGCTCGTCGGTGTCGACGAGCAGCGCGTCCGGCGCCCGGTGCAGCGGCGACACCGCGCGCGTCGAGTCCAGCCGGTCGCGGCGGCGCACGTCGGCGAGCGTGACGGCGGAGTCCACCCCGCGGCCGGCGCGGGCGTCCTGGCGCCCGCGGCGCGCCGCCCGGACCTCGTCGGACGCCGTCAGGTAGACCTTGAGCGGGGCGTCGGGGGCGACGACGGTGCCGATGTCACGTCCCTCGACGACGATCCCGCCCGGCTCCGTCAGCGCCGCGGCGATGACCGCCTGCTGCTCCTTGACGAGCTGCGTCCGGACCTCCGACAACGCCGACACCGCGCTGACCAGGCCCGTCACGGCGGGGCCGCGGATCTCGGCCGCCACGTCGTCGCCGTCGAGCCGGATCGTGGGGCCGGCAGGGTCGGTGCCCGACTCGATCCGGGCCGCGGTGGCCGCGGCGACGAGCTCTGCCGCCGGGGCGGACTCGTCGAGCCCTGCGCGCAGGACCGCCAACGTCGCGGCGCGGTAGGTCGCGCCCGTGTCGAGATAGGCCGCGCCGCACGCCGCCGCCAGCCTGCGCGACACCGTCGACTTGCCGGTGCCCGACGGGCCGTCCATCGCCACGACGCCGCGCAGCGTGCCCGGACCGGTCACCGCACCGACTCCTCCCCGGACCTGCCCACCGGGGCACGGTCCCACCCGCCGCTCGACCGGCCGGGCCCGGCGGCTGTCGCGGGCCGCCGACCATTGTGCCGTGCGCCCGCTTCGCCCCTGCCCCCGCATCACCCCCGGGGACGAGTGCGCCGGACGCGACCGCCCGGGGGACCTCCTGCTGCGGGACCTGCTACTGCGGCAGGTCCGTGCGCAGCGCGGCCGCGCCGCGCAGGTAGACGTGCCGCAGGTCCGCACGTGAGCGCGGGGTCTCGACGTGTGCCAGCAGCCGCAGCACCCGCGGCATCGCCCCCGGCACGGCGATCTCCGTCGCGCACATCAGCGGGACGTCGGTCAGCCCGAGCAGCCGGGCGGCATAGGCCGGGAACTCCGCGGTGAGGTCCGGCGTCGCGGTGAAGACGATCGAGATGATGTCGTCGGACGCCAGGCCGTTGCGGTCGAGAACCGCCTTCACCAGCTCCGCCGAGCCCTCGAGGATGTCGTCCCTGGAGTCCGAATCGACCTGGATGGCGCCCCGCACCGCACGTACAGCCATGTCCGGCACCCTATGCCCCCGTGGCCGGGACGCCCGTCAGAGACCCACCGCGCGGTAGAGGGCCCCGACCTCCGCCTGGTTCAGCGGGCGCAGCTTGCCGGGCCGCTGGTCGCCGAGCCGGACGTCGCCGATGGCGGTGCGCACCAGCCGCAGCACGGGGTACCCGACCTCGTCCATCAGCCGCCGGACGACGTGCTTGCGCCCCTCGTGCAGGACGATCTCCACCATCGACCGCCCGCCGGAGGAGTCGACCAGGCGGAACGAGTGCACGACGACCGGGCCGTCCTCCAGCTCGACACCGGTCCGCAGCCGCTTCCCGACGTCGCGCGCGACCTGGCCGGCGACCTCGGCGACATAGGTCTTCTGCACCTCGAACGACGGGTGCATCAGCCGGTGACCGAGCTCACCGTCGTTGGTCAGCAGCAGCAGGCCCTCGGTGTCGGCGTCGAGGCGGCCGACGTGGAACAGCCGTCCGGCCTGGTTGAGCAGCTCGGCGCGGTCGGCGACGAGGTCGCCGACGCACTCGCGGCCGCGGTCGTCGGACATCGTCGAGAGCATGCCGCGCGGCTTGTTCAGGGCGAGGTACACGAGATCGTCGCGAAGGACGATCCGCGACCCGTCGACGTGCACGACGGCCGTGTCCGGGTCGACGCGGCGGCCCATCTCGCGCACGATCTCGCCGTCCACGCTGACCCGGCCCGCGGCGATCAGCTCCTCGGCGGCCCGCCGGGACGCGACGCCCGCCTGGGCGAGCACCTTCTGCAGGCGGACACCGTCGGAATTCTGGGTAGTCATCACACTCACGTCTGGTTGATCTCGTCTTCGGGGTCTCGGAGGTGCCGGTGGACGTCGGGCTGGCTCACGGCTCCTCGATCGCGTCGATGCTGTCGACGTCCGGGAGCAGCGGGGCGAGCGGGGGCAGGTCGTGCAGCGAGCCGAGGCCGAGCCGCTCCAGGAAGAGCTCGGTGGTGCGGAACAGCGTGCCCTGGGTGTGCGGGTCGACGCCCGCCTCCTCGACGAGGCCGCGGGTCAGCAGGGTACGCAGCACCCCGTCGCAGTTGACGCCGCGGACCGCCGCGACCCGGGCCCGCGTGACGGGCTGACGGTAGGCGACGATCGCGAGCGTCTCCAGGGCGGCCCTGGTCAGCCGGGCGCGCTGGCCGTCGAGCAGCAGCCGCTCGACGAACGGGGCGTGCCGGTCGCGGGTGTAGAACCGCCAACCGCCCCCGACGTGGCGCAGGTCGATCCCCCGTCCGGCGGCGGCGTACACGCCCGACAGCCGCTCCAGTGCCGCCCGGACGCGGCCGACGGGCTCGCCGACCGCGGCGGCCAGCACGTCGGCCTCGGTCGGGTCGTCGACGACGAGCAGCAGCGCCTCGAGCGCGGCGTCGAGGTCCGCGTCGGACTCGAGTACCGGCAGGTCGCCGGGACGGTCCGGCTGGGGGCCGGCCGCCGTCTGCGCGCCGGGGTCGACCGCGTCGAGGTCGACCGGTTCCGGTTCGACCGGGCCGGTGTCCGTGCGCGCGGCATCGACCGGGTCGGCCCCGTGCTCGATGGGGCCGTGCCCGTTGCGGCCGTGCACGTCGACGCCGGCGGTCGGGTCGCCTGCGGTGGTGCGATGGTCGAACTGGCTCACGGCTCGTCTTCGGGGTCGGCTGACGGTGCGTCCGGCGGAGGGCCCGCCTCGTCGCCGGACTCGGCGGCGATCCAGCGGACGGTCAGCTCGCCGAACGCCTCCGGCTGGTCCAGCCACACGCTGCGTTCACGGTACAGCTCCAGCACCGCGAGGAAGCGGGCGACCACCTCCAGCGGCCCGACGCAGTCGGCGGTGAGCTCGGCGAACGACGCCGTCCCCATGGTCGCCAGCCACTCCCGCAGCAGCGCGGCGTGCTCGGGCACCGACACCTGCGGGGCGTGCAGGTGGTCGACACCGACCGTCGGCGGCGGCTTCGGCCGGAACACCGACGCGGCGAGCTCGGCGAACGCGTCGGGGTCGACGCCGAGCAGCACCTCGGGCAGCAGCGCCGAGAACCGTTCCTCCAGCGCGACCGACCGCGGGAAGCGGCGCAGCGCGGTCGACTCCAGCTCGACGAACATCGCCGCCACCTGCTTGTACGCCCGGTACTGCAGCAGCCGCGCGAAGAGCAGGTCGCGGGCCTCCAGCAGGGCCAGGTCCTCGACGTCCTCGACGTCGCCGCCCGGCAGCAGCCGCGCGGCCTTCAGGTCGAGCAGCGTGGCCGCGACGACGAGGAACTCGGTGGTCTCGTCGAGGTCGACCCCGCCCTTGCTCTCCCCCATCTCCTTGAGGTGCGCGATGAAGTCGTCGGTGACCCGGTGCAGGGCCATCTCGGTGATGTCGAGCTCGTGCTTGCCGATCAGCTGCAGCAGCAGGTCGAACGGGCCCTCGAAGTTGTCGAGACGCACCCGGAACCGGGCGGGCCGCTCGGGTGGCGGCAGCGGGTCGTTCTCGACCAGCGTCACCGGGCGAGGACCTCGCGGGCCAGCAGCCGGTAGGCCTCGGCACCGTTCGACGTCGGCGCCCACGTCGTGATCGGCTCGCCGGCGACCGTCGTCTCCGGGAACCGGATCGTGCGGTTGATGACGGCGTCGAACACCTTGTCCCCGAACGCCTCCACCACGCGCTGGTGCACCTCGCGGGTGTGCAGGGTGCGCGGGTCGAACATCGTCGCGAGCACGCCGAGCAGTGTCAGGTCCGGGTTCAGCCGGTCGGTGACCTTCTCGATCGTGTCCATCAGCAGCGCGACGCCGCGCAGGCTGAAGAACTCGCAGGCCAGCGGGATGAGCACCGCGTCGGCGCAGGCCAACGCGTTGATCGTGAGCAGGCCGAGCGAGGGCTGGCAGTCGATCAGGACGATGTCGTAGCGGTCCAGCACGCGCTTGAGCGCCCGGCCCAGTGCCTGCTCGCGGCCGACCTCGGTGACGAGCTGGACCTCCGCCGCCGACAGGTCGATGTTGCTGGGCAGCAGGTCCATGCCCTCGACGCCCGTCTCCAGGATCACGTCGTCGGCCTCGACCCCGCGGTCCATGAGGAGGTTGTAGATCGTCGTCTCCAGCTGGTGCGGCTGCACACCCAGCCCGACCGACAGCGCGCCCTGCGGGTCGAAGTCGACGAGCAGCACCCGGCGCCCGTACTCGGCCAGCGCGGCGCCGAGGTTGATCGTCGACGTCGTCTTGCCGACGCCGCCCTTCTGGTTGGCGACCGCGATCACCCGGGCGGGTCCGTGCTCGGTCAGCGGCTCCGGTACGGGCGCACTCAAGCGGTGTCTCCCTCCGACGCGACCCGGCGCGGGTGTCGCGCCTCCGGCCGCGTCGACGCCGACCGTGTCGTCGGCGTCGTAGTCCTCGTCGTCGTGGGGGTCACGTCGGGGTTCGAAGGGCCGCGGTGTGTCCATGCGGGCTCCGGTCTCCTCGTGGGCGCCCCTACCGGGGGTGGTCCTGGCCGCAGGGTAGGAACCCGTGCGACGTGCGGCAACGCGGCTCGCCGTAGCCGGGCGAGGCGATCGGCAACGCTACGCCGTCCGGCCGAGTCGAACTGCCAGGGGGTCGCCCGTCGTCACCGCGGGTCAGGCGCCGGTGACCGTCACGTCGCCCGCCGTGCTCGACGCCGTGATCCGCGAGGGCGCCGACGCGTCGGTGGGGACGTCGACGTCGGTGCTGCCCGCCGTGGTGTCCGCGCTGACCGCGTACGGCCCGCCCGGGACGCGCACCGTGACCGCGCCCGCCGTCGACTCCGCGTCGACGCTGCGCGGTGCCGCGGCGAACGTGAGCTCGACCGCACCGGCCCTGCTCCGTGCCCCGACCTGCCCGGCCGTGAGGCCGTCCGCGGTGACGCCGCCCGCGTTCGCCGTGAGGTCCTGGTCGCCCGCGAGCCCGGTCACCCGCAGCTCGCCCGCCCCCAGCTCGGCCTTCGCCGCAGCCGCCTTCGGCACCGTCACGACGAACGCGGCCTCGCAACGGTCCGTGCCGCGGCCCGGACACCGGGCGGTGACGCGCAGAACGGTGCCGTCGACGCTCTCGGTGACCGTCGGCTTCGCGTCACCGGTCCAGCGCAGGGTCTGGTCGACGGTGGCCGAGCCGTCCGCGCCCGCCTTCACCTGGAGGTCGCCGGAGTCGGAGTCGATCTCGACGCGGTCGATCGCGACGTCGTGGCGCCGGCTCGTGGTCTCCTGACGCGTCCCGTCGGCCGCAGTGGCGGTCGCCGCCGTGCCCTGCGACGAGCCGTCCTGGGCCGACCCCACGCCCGTCACCTGCACACCGCCGCACGCCGCGACCACCGCGACCAGCGCGGCGAGCAACGGGACCGCCAGGACGCGCGCGCGGGTGCGGCTCATCGAGGCACGATAGCGGGCGCGGTCAACCCCGGGCCCGCGGATGCGCCGTCGCGTAGACCTCGCGCAGCGTGTCGACGGTGACGTGGGTGTAGATCTGCGTCGTCGCGACGGAGGCGTGCCCGAGCAGCTCCTGCACCACGCGGACGTCGGCGCCCCCGGACAGCAGGTGCGTCGCGAAGCAGTGCCGCAGCGTGTGCGGGGAGACCTCGGCCCGCACGCCGGCGACCTCGGCCGCGCCGCGCAGCACGTGCCAGGCGCTCTGCCGCGACAGCCGGGCGCCGCGGGCGTTGAGCAGCAGGGCGGGCGAGCCGCGGCCGCGGGAGGCCAGCGCGGGTCTGCCGCGGACCAGCCAGGCGTCGACGGCGGCCAGCGCGGGCCGGCCCACCGGGACGACGCGCTGCTTGCCGCCCTTGCCGTGCAACAGCACGGTCCGCGATTCGGCGTCGAGGTCGTCGACGTCGATCCCCACGGCCTCGGAGATTCGGGCGCCCGTCGAGTAGAGCAGCTCCAGCAGCGCCCGGTCGCGCAGCCCCGTCGGGCCGTCGCCGATGCAGCCCGCGAGCAGCTGTTCCACCTCGTCGACGGTCAGCGTGCGCGGGAGCCTGCGGGCCGTCGCGGGTGGGGTGACCGCGCGGGAGACGTCGTCGTCGACCAGCCCGTCGCGGGCCGCGAAACGGTGCAGGCCGCGGACCGCCGCGAGCGCCCGCGCCGCCGACGACGCGGCGAGCGGCGCCGGGCCGCTGCGCAGCGCCGCGACGAAACCGGACACGTCCGCCTCCTGCACGGCGGCGAGGTCGTCGACGCCGCGCTCGCGCAGGTGCGCGACGTAGCGGCGCAGGTCGTTGCCGTACGCGCGCAGCGTGTTCGGCGAGCTCCCCCGCTCGACGGCCAGATGCGCCATGAACGCGTCCACCGCGCGCTCGACGCGGTCCGTCGCCACTGCCACCGGCGCCACCCCCACGGTCCATCGTGCCGTGCCGGGGCCCGGGCGCGGCGGCACCACGCCGAGCCCCCGCCGTCACGCCGGGCGGCGGTCGGGACGGACGTCAGGAGAGGGCGGGGATGACCTCGCGCTCGAACAGCTCGATCCCCGACCGGTCCCAGGCCGCCTCGGGGAAGTAGAAGATCCCGTAGGCCAGCCCGCGCTTCTGCAGGTCCTGCAGGCTCTCGACGACCTGCTCGACGGTCCCGCACGCGGGCATCCCCTTGACCGCACCGAGCTGCCGGTCG
The DNA here is from genome assembly GCF_036984265.1 of Pseudonocardia sp. D17. Classification (NCBI taxonomy): domain Bacteria; kingdom Bacillati; phylum Actinomycetota; class Actinomycetes; order Pseudonocardiales; family Pseudonocardiaceae; genus Pseudonocardia; species Pseudonocardia sp. D17. The sequence goes on from NZ_BPRG01000111.1 coordinate 11,194, forward strand.
GCCTGCTCCGAGCCGGCGATCCGGCTGACGCGGTCGTGCATCCGCCGCAGCCGCTCCGCGACCTCGGCCTCGTCACGGCCGATCGCGACGTTGTAGTTCGCCGAGCGGACGATCGCGTCGAAGTCGGTGCCGACCTCGCGGCAGTGCTCCGCGAGCAGCTCGGACTTGCGGGTGAAGCCGTCGGGCGTGCCGTCGAAGTTCGTGTACGCCGCGTAGCGCGCCGCGATCTTGAGCGTGACCTTCTCACCGCCACCGGCGATCCACAGCGGGATCCCGCCGTCCTGCAGCGGCGTCGGGAACACCCGGGCCCCGTCGACGGTGTACTGCCGGCCCGCGAAGTTCACCACGCCGTCGGTCCAGGCCTGCCGGAAGATCTGCACGCCCTCGTCGAGCATCCGCAGCCGCTCGGCCGCGCCCGGGAAGCCGTAGCCGTAGGCCCGCCACTCGTGCTCGTACCAGCCCGCGCCGATGCCCATCTCGACGCGCCCCCCGGAGACGATGTCGACCGTCGCCGCGACCTTCGCCAGGTACACCGGGTTGCGGTAGGCCATGCACGTACACATCTGACCGAGCCGGACCCGCTCGGTGACCGCGCCGAACGCCGACATCAGCGTCCAGGCCTCGTGGGTGGCCTCGTCGGTGGGAACGGGGACGGTGTGGAAGTGGTCGTAGACCCAGACCGACTCCCACGGACCGGCGTCCGCGTGCTGCGCGAGGCCCTTCATCACGTCCCACTGCCGGGCGGGTTCGATGCCGACGAGATCGAGCCGCCAGCCCTGGGGAACGAACATGCCGAAGCGCATACCAGCCATGGCCGGGAGCCTATGCCCGGCACGGGCTCCCGGCCGGGCCGACGGGTGTTCCTCACACCCCGCTCCGTGCGGATCCGCGTGATCGGATGCGCAGTGTGCCCGACCTGCGGCGTTTCGCCGTCGAGCGGCGCCTTGCCCCGCCGCGTGCTCGGTCGGCGGCGCGGTCGGTCGGCGGCGCGGTCAGTCGGCGGCGCGGGCGGCGAGGCGCGCGGCGAACCGCCGCGGCCGGTCGACCCACGGCGCGTCGACGGGCCTGCCGGCCCGTCCCGACAGCGCGTGCACGGCGAGCACCCCGGCCACCGTCGCACCGTTGACGATCGTGCCGTCGAGCACCATCGCGAGCGCCTCGTCGAGCGGCACCCGGTGCACCTGCAGGTCGGCCTCCTCGTCGTCCTCCCCCGCCGGTCGGCCCACGTCGGTGAGCCCGCGGGCCAGGTAGACACGGACGGCCTCGTCGGAGAACCCGGGCGAGGGCACCGTGTCGACGAGCACCGACCACTCGCGTGCCTCGAGGCCCGCCTCCTCGTGGAGCTCGCGGCGCGCCGTCACCGCCGGGTCCTCCCCGGCGACGTCGAGCAGCCCGGCCGGCAGCTCCCACAGCCGCCGTCCGACGGCGTGCCGGTACTGCAGGATCAGCACGATCCGGTCCTCGTCGTCGAGCGCGGCGATCGCGACCGCGCCCGGGTGCTCCATGATCTCCCGGGTCGCGACCCGCCCGCCGGGCATGACGACCCGGTCGGTGCGCAGGGCCATGACCCGGCCCTCGTAGACGTCGGCCGACGACTCGACGGCGAACTCGTGCCGGTCGGTCACGGGCGCACCGCGGCGACGGAACCGTTCGCCGAGGCGTCCGCGTCGACGGTGACGGCCTCCTGCGGGGCCGGGCGCCCCGGCGTGGCGTCGTCGCCGTGCACGTCGACCGGCAGCCGCTCCGCCGCCCGGTAGCCCAGTGCGGCGCGCACGAACGCGGCGAACAGCGGGTGCGGCCGGGTCGGGCGGCTCTTGAGCTCGGGGTGGGCCTGGGTGCCGACGAAGAACGGGTGCACCTCGGCCGGCAGCTCGACGAACTCCACCAGCGTGCCGTCGGGCGAGGTACCGAACCGCAGGCCCGCCTCGGCGAGCCGGTCGCGGTAGGCGTTGTTGACCTCGAAGCGGTGCCGGTGGCGCTCGGAGACCTCCGTCGTCCCGTACGCCTTCGCGACGATCCCGCCGTCGGCCAGCGTCGCCGGGTAGGCGCCCAGGCGCATCGTGCCGCCCATGTCGCGCTCCCCGGCGACGACGTCGACCTGCTCGGCCATCGTCGAGATGACCGGGTGGGCCGTGGCGGGGTCGAACTCCGTCGAGCTGGCGCCCTCGAGGCCGGCGACGTTGCGGGCGGTCTCGATCACCATGCACTGCAGGCCGAGGCACAGCCCCAGCGTCGGGATGCCGCGGGTGCGGGCGTGGGTGACGGCGCCGAGCTTGCCCTCGATCCCGCGGATGCCGAAGCCGCCGGGCACGAGCACCCCGTCGACACCCTCGAGCGCGGCCGCCGCGCCCGCCGGGGTCTCGCACAGGTCCGACTGCACCCACCGGATTTCGACCCGCGCGCGGTGCGCGAACCCGCCCGCCCGCAGCGCCTCCGTCACCGACAGGTACGCGTCGGGCAGGTCGACGTACTTGCCGACGAGCGCGATCCGCGCCGTCTCCCGTGGATGGTGGACGCGGTCGAGCAGGTCGCCCCACACCGTCCAGTCGACGTCGCGGAACGGCAGTCCCAGCCGCCGCACGACGTAGGCGTCGAGCCCCTCGCGGTGCAGCACCTTGGGGATGTCGTAGATCGACGGCGCGTCGGGCGCCGCGGCGACACCGTCGAGCTCGACGTCGCACATCAGCGAGATCTTGCGTTTCATCGCGTCCGGGATCTCCCGGTCCGCGCGCAGCACCAGCGCGTCGGGCTGGATACCGATGTTGCGCAGCGCCGCGACCGAGTGCTGGGTCGGCTTGGTCTTCAGCTCGCCCGACGGCGCCAGGTAGGGCACCAGCGAGACGTGCAGGAAGAAGCAGTTGTCCCGGCCGACCTCGTGGCGGACCTGACGAGCGGCCTCGACGAACGGCAGCGACTCGATGTCGCCGATCGTGCCGCCCACCTCGGTGATGACGACGTCGGGCACGATCCCGTCGGCGTCCGGCGCCGCCATCGCGAGGATGCGGTCCTTGATCTCGTTGGTGATGTGGGGGATGACCTGGACCGTGTCGCCCAGGTACTCGCCACGCCGCTCCTTGGCGATGACCTCGGAGTAGACCTGCCCGGTCGTGACGTTGGCGCGACCGTGCAGGTCGCGGTCGAGGAAGCGCTCGTAGTGGCCGATGTCGAGGTCGGTCTCGGCGCCGTCCTCGGTGACGAACACCTCGCCGTGCTGGAACGGGTTCATCGTCCCGGGATCGACGTTGAGGTAGGGATCGAGCTTCTGCATGGTCACCCGCAGTCCGCGGGCGGTCAGCAGTTGACCGAGGCTGGAGGCGGTGAGCCCCTTCCCGAGCGAGGAAGCGACCCCTCCGGTGACGAACAGATGGCGTGTGGCGCGTGGCTGCACGGAACTTCAGCCTACCCGGAAGGTCCGGATCCGCTGCGGGCGCCCCGCCGGTCGATCGTCACCCGTCCGGGGCACAGCGCCCCCGGCACGGCCGTCCGGGGTACAGCGCCCCGGGGGCACAGCGGTCCGAGGGCACCCGGGGTCCGACGGTCAGGCCGGGACCGTCGCGTCGGCCTTCGGCCCCGAGCCGTAGCTGCCGGCCTTGCCGTCGAGCTGCTCGCGCAGCGCGAGCACCGTCGCGATCCGGCCGGAACCGGTGTCGACGTCGTCGACGGTCGACAGGCCCGCCGTGGCGGTGCGGTCGGCGCGCGCGACCCCGACCGCCCCCGTCGCGGCGGCGGACCCCTGCCGTCCGACGAGCACCGCGCCCGCCGAGTCGCGGTCGAGCTCGGTCGCCAGCCGGGCCGGGACCGCGGCGGCGTCACCCGCGTCCGGGCCCTGGAACGTCGACCCGGTGACGACCAGCACCAGGTCGGCCGGCGCGGGCGCCGGGCCCGCCGTGACGAACCCGGCCGTGGTGAGGCCCGAGACCACGGCCTGCGCCTGGTCCGCCGTGGCCTGCGGCTTCCCGTCGCGCAGCGCGAGCACCGCGGCGAGCAGTCCGCCCGCGAGGCTCCCCGGGTCCGACGCGGCGGGCAGCTGCGCGCCCGTCGGGAGCAGCTGGGCCGTCAGCTCACGCAGCTGGTCGGCCCGGCCGGGGTCGGTGACGGCGTCGGTCAGGGCGAGCGTCCCCGTCGTCGTGCCGCCCGCCTGGCCGATCAGCGACGCGACGGCGTCACGGTCGGCAGCCGTCGCCCCGACCGTGACCACCGCGACGGACCGGCCGGTGAGCAGCCCCTTGACGACCGACGGCCCGATCCGCGCCGCGAACTGGTCGGCGGAGGCCTGCTCGGCGAGCAACGCGTCGCGCTGGGTGGTGAGCTGGTCGACCTGCGTCGACAGGTCGTCGCGGGTGGCCGAGACGGCCGACAGCACGCGGTCGGAGAGCCCGCTCGAGCCGAGGAAGACCCCGACGGCGAGCGCGAGGAAGACCGCGGCGATGGACACCGCGTGGTACCGCAGGGAGATCACCCGAACACGTCCTTGAACCATCCGACGACGGTGTGCCAGGCCTGCACGATCGCGTCGAACACCGCGTCGCCCGCCCGGGACACGAGCAGCGCGGCGACGACCGCGACCGCGGCGGCCACGATCATGAGCACGATCGCCCCGACCGAGATGCGGCTGCGGTAGAGCGCCGCGATCATCCGGCCGTCGACGAGGGTGCCGCCCAGCTGCAGCCGGGTCAGGAACGTCGAGGCGTTGCTGCCCGACCGGCCGCGGTCGAGGAACTCGGCCATGCTCGCCGAGAGGCCGACGGTCACGACCATCGACGCGCCGCGGTGGTGGGCCAGCAGCAGCGCGAGGTCCTCGGGGTTGGCCGTGCTCGGGAACGTCACCGCGCTCGCGCCGAGGTCCTGCACCCGGTGCAGGCCAGGGGCGTGCCCGTCGGCGTACGCCGGCACGACGACGTCGGCGCCGCTGGTCAGCGCGTCCGTCGACACCTCGGCGGGATCGCCGACGATGAGGTGCGGGCGGTGCCCGGCGGCGAGCAGCGCGTCGGCGCCCGCGCCGACCCCGAGCAGCACCGGCTGGTACTCGCGGATGTAGTCCTTGAGCCGGGCCAGCTCCTTCGTGTGGTCGAACCCGGTGCCCACGACGAGGACCTGCCGGCCCGCGAGCTCGACCTCGACCTCCGGGACCCCGTGCCCGTCGAGCAGCAGGGCGCGCTCCTGGCGCATGAACTCCGTGGTGTTGGCGGCGAACGCCTCGAGCTGGTGGGTCAGCCCCGACTTGGCCTCGACGAGCGCGTCGGCGACCGAGTCGGCGTCCTGCTCGACACCGCGGGCGATCTCGGTCTCGCCGGAGTAGAGGACGCCCTCGTGCAGCCGGAGCCTGCTGCCGTCCTTCGCGGTGCGCAGGACGTCCTCGCCGACGCCGTCGACCAGCACGATCCCGGCGCCGACGATCACCTCGGGCCCCAGGTTCGGGAACCGCCCGGAGATCGACGGCGACGCGTTCACGACGGCCGCGACCTCGGCCGCGACCAGCGCGTCGGCCGTGGCCCGGTCGATGTCGATCTGGTCGATCACCGCGATGTCGCCCGGGCGCAGGCGGCGCAGCAGGGCGTCGGTCCGACGGTCGACGCGGGCGGTCGCGGCGAGCCCTGGCAGCTCGGGTCGCGAGCGGTTCAGCAGGCCGGACAGCTTCATGCACGCACTGTGACATCCGGGGCGGACGATCCCGTGCAGGCACGCCGGGGACGCCCCGTGAGATCACCACCCGTTCGGGGCCGCGCGGTGCGCACCGCCGTCGCACGGGCCGCAGGTCGCAGCCGTCCGCGGACGGGCGCGTCAGCTCGCGCGGCGCGTGCGCCCCCTGCCCTTCGGGGCCGAGCGGGCGGCGCGCTTGTCACCGTCCGCCGTCGCGAGCAGCTCCTCGGCGTGCGCGCGGCCCGACGACGTCTCGTCGAGCCCCGCGAGCATCCGGGCCAGCTCGACGACGCGGTCCTCCTGGCCGAGGGTGCGCACGGAGCTGCGGGTGACCCCGCCCGCGCCGGCCTTGTGCACCACCAGGTGCCGGTCGGCGTACGCGGCGACCTGGGCCAGGTGGGTCACGACGATCACCTGGTGGCTGGTGGCCAGCCGGGCCAGCCGCCGGCCGATCTCCACGCCCGCGCGCCCGCCGATGCCGGCGTCGACCTCGTCGAACACCATCGTGGGCACCGGGTCGGCGCCGGCGAGCGCGACCTCCAGCGCGAGCATGACGCGCGAGAGCTCGCCGCCCGACGCCCCCTTGTGCAGCGGCTGCGGCGCCGACCCGGCGTGCGGGGTGAGCCGCAGCTCGACCTCGTCGGTGCCCGATCCGCCGGCGACCAGCGGGGTGCCGTCGACGACGATCGCCTCCCCCGCCTCGACGGCCTCCGGCGACGCCGTCCGCGGCGCCACCCCGACGGCGAGCACCGCGTCGCGCATGGCGAGCCCGGCGAGCTCGGCCGTGGTCTCGGCCGCGAGCCGGGAGGCGGCCGTGGTGCGGGCCGCGGTGATCGCGGCGGCGTGCCCGGCGAGCTCGACGGCCAGCTCGTCGCGGCGGGCGGCCAGTGCGGCCAGCGCCTCGTCGGAGGTGTCGAGGTTCTGCAGCCGCGCCCTGGCCTCGTCGGCCCAGGCGAGGACACCGTCGGTGTCGGCGGCGTACTTGCGGGTCAGCGCCCGGAGCTCGGCCTGCCGCGAGAGCACGGCGGCGAGCCGTTCGGGATCGGCGTCGAGCCGGTCGAGGTAACCGGTCAGCTCCGCGGCGACGTCGTCGAGCACGGCGAGCGCCTCGCCGAGGCGGGCGTCGAGCGCCGCGAGCTCCGGGTCCTCCGAGCCGGCCAGCCGGTGGCGCGCCTCCCCGACGAGCCCGGCGGCGCCGGGCGCGTCCATCGCGGCGGCCGCGTCGTCGGCACCGGCGAGGGCCACCCGCGCGCCCGTGGCGGCCTCGCGCAGGTCGTCGGCCGCGGCGAGCCGCCGAGCCTGCTCGACCAGCTCACGGTCCTCCGCGGGCCGGGGCGCGACGGCCTCGATCTCCGCCAGCCCGTGCCGCAGCAGGTCCGCCTCCTGGGCCAGCCTGCGGGCACCGTCGCGGCGCTCGACGAGCTCCGCGCACACCTTCTGCCACTCCGCGCGCACCGCGCGGTAGGCCTGCAGCGGCGCCGCGACCGCGTCGCCGGCGTAGCGGTCGAGCAACGCCCGCTGGTCGGCCGGGCGCAGCAGGCGCAGCTGGTCGTTCTGGCCGTGCACGGCCAGCGACGCCTCGGCGAGCCGGCCCAGCACCCCGACGGGGACGGAACGGCCCCCCAGATGGGCACGGGACCGGCCGTCGGCCGACACCGTGCGCACCGCGATCAGCTCACCGTCGTCGACGTCCGCGCCGACCTCCTCGGCCAGGGCGAGGGCCTGCGCCCGGGCGAGGAACCTGCCCTCCACGACCGCCCGCCGGGCCCCCTCCGACACCCGCGAGGCCTCGGCCCGGCCGCCGCCCAGCAGCGACAGCCCCGTGACCACCATCGTCTTGCCCGCGCCGGTCTCACCGGTCAGGACCGTCAGCCCCGGGTCGAGCTCCAGGGTGGCGTCGTCGATCACGCCGAGGCCCTGGATCCTCATCTCGGCCAGCATGCGCCGAAGCGTACGGCGCCGGACCGACATCGCGCCCGCCGCCATCCACAGGCCCCCCGGCCTGCGGCGACCGGCGGCTCAGCCTTCGTCCGCCGCGTCGGGGCGGTCGTCCGCGTCGGGACGGCGCTGACCTCGCCACCCCCGGACGGGCAGGTCGAACTTGCGGACGAGCCGGTCGGCGAACGGCCGCCCGTCGAGCCGCACCAGCCGGACGGGCTGCGCGCCGCGCCCGATCTCCACCCGGGCGCCGGGCGGCAGCGGGATCGTGCGCCTGCCGTCGCAGTCGAGGATCGCGGCCGGCCCGTCGGGATGGACCTCGATCGCGAGGTGGGAGTCCGGCGCGACCACCATCGGCCGCGCGAACAGCGCGTGCGCGTTGCTGGGCACCAGCAGCAGGGCCTCGACCAGCGGCCACACGACGGGCCCGCCCGCGGAGAACGCGTACGCCGTCGAGCCGGTCGGCGTCGCGCAGATGACGCCGTCGCAGCCGAAGCTCGACACCGGGCGGGCGTCGACCTCCAGCGTCACGTCGAGGATCCGCTCGCGGCTCGCCTTCTCCACGCACGCCTCGTTGAGCGCCCACGTGCGGCCCAGCTCGGTGCCGTTGACGCGGGCGACCACGTCGACCGTCATGCGTTCCTCGACGCTGTACTCGCGCGCGACGATCGCGTCCACCGCCGCGTCGAGCGAGTCCTCCTCGACCTCGGCGAGGAAACCGACGTGGCCGAGGTTCACCCCGAGCAGCGGCACCCCGCACGCGCGGGCCAGCGCGGCACCGCGCAGCAGCGTCCCGTCGCCGCCCAGCACCAGCACCATCTCCGAGCCGACCGCCCGGCCCGGTTCCTCGGGCACGACGACCGGCTCGAACCCGGGCGGCAGGTCGAGGTCGACGCGCTTGCGCTCGGCCTCCAGCATGCGGATGCGCACGCCCTCGGCCGCGAGCCGCTTCGCGACCGCCGCCGCCGTGCGTCGCGTCTTCGGCCGCCCGGTGTGCAGGACGACGAGGATCTCCCGCGGCTGCGTCACCGGGGGCCCTCCGCGACCGCACGGGCCAGCACGTCGTCGCCCGCGTCGGCGTCCCCGGGCCCCGACTCCAGCCGCAGGAAGTACTCGACGTTGCCCGACGGGCCCGGCAGTGGGCTCGCGACCGCGCCGAGCACCCGCAACCCGGCCTCCCGCGCCGCGCCCGCGACCTCGGTCAGCGCCGCGAGCCGCAGCGCCGGGTCGCGCACGACCCCGCCCGACCCCAGCCGGGACCTGCCCACCTCGAACTGCGGCTTGACCATCGGCAGCAGCGTCCCGCCCGGCTCGGTGCACGCGACGAGCGCCGGCAGCACGGTGCGCAGTGAGATGAACGACAGGTCGGCGACGGTCAGCGCCGCAGGACCGCCGATGTCGTCGGGGGTGAGCGCGCGGACGTTGGTGCGGTCGTGGACCTGCACCCGCTCGTCGCTGCGCAGCCGCCAGACGAGCTGGCCGTAGCCGACGTCCACGGCGACGACGCTCGCCGCGCCGCGGTCGAGGAGCACGTCGGTGAACCCGCCGGTCGAGGCGCCCGCGTCGAGACAGCGCAGGCCCGTCACGTCGACCTCGAACGCGTCGAGGGCGCCGAGCAGCTTCGCCGCGCCCCGGGAGGCCCACTCGCGCCCGGGGGTCTCCGCGACGACGACGGGGGTGTCCCGGTCGATCTGCGTCGCGGCCTTGCCGGCCGGAACGCCGCGCACGACGACGCGGCCCTGCTCGATCATCTCCGCCGCCTGCGCCCGCGACCGGGCGAGGCCGCGGCGGACCAGCTCGGCGTCGAGCCGGGCCCGGACGGCCACGTCCGTCACCGCCCGTCGGGCTGGTCGCCCGACGGGCCGCCCGCGGCGAGCGCCTCGCCGAGCGCGGCGTGCACGGCCTCGAACGCCGCGACGTGCTCGGCCACCGGCCGGCCGGCGACCGCGTCGAGCCCGGCCACCGCGCGCTCGACCGACGCGCGCACGGCCTCGACCGGCCGCGCACCCGCCGGCGCGGAGGGCGGCGGGCCCGGACGGGGATCACCGGGCAGCGGCACCGCTCGGGGTGCCGGGCGATCCGGTGACGGGTCTGTCATGGTCTGGCTCCCGGGACGGCGTCGGATGCCGCCACGGTAGCCGGTCCGCCCGGGACGGCGGACCGGCCCGCCGACGAGGTCGCTCGGGACGAGGCGGACCTCACGCGCCCGTCGCGGCGCCGACGTCCTGCGCGTCGCGCGTGACGAGGCCGAGTTCCGTCGCGACCCCCGCGGCGGCGTCGCCGTCGGTGCGCAGCGTGTACGGGCCGCCGCCGCGCGCCCAGTGCACCGCGCAGAGCGAGCGGAGTGCGTCGAGCCCCGGCTCGGGGGAGCCGTCGCCGTCGCCCGCGAGCAGCACGCCGCCGTCCGGCGCGGCCTCGACGTACCAGCCCGGCCGCACGGCGTCCGTCGCGAGCTCGACCGCCGGTCGCGGCAGCGCGGTGAGGTTCGCGGCGACGTAGGCGGGCCGCTGCTGGGGCACGGCGGCGAGGACGTCGGACGGCCCGCTGATCCCGGTGAGCACCAGCAGCGTCGGCAGCGAGGCCGCGTGACCGCCCTCGATGTCGGTGTCGAGCCGGTCGCCGACGACGAGCCCGGCGCGCGCGCCGCTGCGTTCGACCGCCTCGCGGACCAGCCGCAGTCCCGGCTTGCCCGCGACCTGCGGTTCCAGACCCGTCGCGACCTTCAGGGCCGTGACCATCGCACCGTTGCCCGGGAGCGGGCCGCGCGGGGTGGGCAGGGTGAGGTCGGTGTTCGTCGCGACCCAGATCCCGCCGGCGCGCAGCACGACCGACGCCTCGGCCAGGTTCCGCCAGCCCGTGTCGGGGTTGTGCCCCTGGATGACGGCCACCGCACCGGGGGCTTCACGGACGGGCTTCAGTCCGACGAGCGCGCACTCCTCGGCCAGCGCGTCCGTCCCCAGGACGAGGACCGCGGCACCCGGGTCGACCTGCTCGGCCAGCAGCGCCGCACCCGCCTGGGAGCTGGTCATGACGTCGTCGGTCGTGGCCGGGAAGCCCAGCTCGCCGAGGTGCGCCGCGACCTCCGACGGCCGTCGCGACGCGTTGTTGGTGACGTACGCCGTCCGCACACCACGCGCCGCGGCGTCGACGACCGCGTCGACGGCGTGCGGGATGGCGTCGTGGCCCGCGTAGAGGGTGCCGTCGAGGTCGACGAGCAGCACGTCGTGCAGCTCGAGCAGGCTCCGCTGGTCGGTCATCGCGCGTCGGGGCGTTCGTCGTCGATGTCCGGGCCGGTGGCTGCCTCGTTCACGTCGGTGTCTCCTGTCGTCGCCGCGTCCTCCGCCGGGACGGGCCCGGAGCCGGTGGACGTCTCGTCGTCACTCCCACCCTGGTCCACGACCGGTTCCGGGTCGAGAGCGTCCGGGTCCGACGCATCGGGGTCCGACGCATCGGGGTCGGACGCGGCGGGGTCGGGAGCGCCCGGGTCGGGAGAACCCGGGTCGACGACATCCTCGACGGCGGTGCTCACGTCGGCCTCCCCCGCGGAGAGGTCGTCGAGGGGGTACTCCTCCTCGCCGAACGTGATGTCGTCGGCGGACTCGAGCTCCTCGCCGGTGAGCTCGGCGATGCGGGCGGCGGCGTCGGTCTCGCCCTCGACGTCGGCGTCGTGGGCGTGCACGAACCACTGCACGGCGTCGGCCTCACGGCCCGCGGCGAGCAGGTTGTCGGCGTAGGCGTAGAACAGCCGCGCGCTCCACGGGTCACGCCGGGCCGGGTCGAGATCGGGCACCTGCAGCCCGACGATCGCGGCGTCGAGCTCACCGAGGTCGCGGCGCGCACCGGCCGCGACGATCAGCAGCTCGATGCGGTCGGCGGGCGCGAGGTCGGCGACCTCGGGACCGCGAGTCAGCTCGAGTGCCCGCTCGGGACGGCCGAGGGCCCGCTCGATGTCGGCCATCAGCGCCAGGTGCCCGGGTCCGCCCCCCATCCGACGGGCCGCGCGCAGCTCACCGAGCGCCTCGGTCCACTCCCCCGCGTGGTAGGCGACGATGCCCGACGCCTCCCGCACCACCGCGATGCGCGACGCCCGGCGCCGCGCGTACCGCGCGTGCTCCAGCGCCAGCTGCGGGTCGTCGTCGACGAGGGAGCCCGCCGCGACCAGGTGGCGCGCCACGGTCTCGGCCGTCTCCTTCTGCAGGCCGCGCAGGTCGCGACGGACCTCGGAGTCCAGGTCGGACGCCGCGATGGCGTCGTCGAGGACGGGTGCGCGCACGTGCCGCTCGGCATCGTCGCGGTCGTCGCGCCGTGCGTCCCGACCGTCGTCCCTGCGGTCGTCACGGCCGCGGCCGGGCCCGCGGCGGTCGTCGTCGCGACGCGGCCGGTCCCGGTCCCAGGAGCCGCGCGGTTCGCGCCGGTCGGACCGCGCACGGTCGGCGTACTGCCGACCGGCCGGCCGGCGCGCAGGCCCGCGGTCACGGTCGTCACCGGCCCTGCCCTCCGCCGCTGCCGACGGCTCGTCGCCCTCAGCGCGGTCGTGGGCCGCCGCGGCGTCGCCGATGCCGGAACCCGACGTCGGCGCGGCCGGGCCGGCCTCGTCGGCGGCGTCGGGTCCCGACGGCGCCGAGCCGGCGTCACGGCGTGCGAAGTCGGCTCCACCGAGTGGCCCGCGCCGCCGCGGCGTCGGAGCATCCTCACGACGGTCGTCGCTCCAGCCACCCGACGTGTCGGGGGCGCTCTCGCCGGGGGCGTCGTCGCGACGCCAGCCGCCGGCCCGGTCCCCGCGGTCGTCCCGGGAGCTGCGCTCGTCCCAGCCGCTGCGGTCGTCGCGGGTCACCCGGTCGTCGCGCCGGGGCCGGTCCGCACGACCCGGCCGGTCGTCGCGGCGATACCCGCGGCCGCCGGCCGGCCGGTCGTCGCGGCTGCGGTCGCTGCGGAACCTGTTGTCGCCGTACCGGTTCTCACGACGGCCGCCGTCCCCGCGACGGTCGTCCCTGTCCCGGTCGTCACTGCGGCGGTCGTCACTGCGGCGGTTGTCACTGCGGCGGTCGTCCCGGTAGCGGTCGTACGGGGCAGGGTCGGCAGCGGGGCGGTCGTGGCGCCGGGCGCCACCGGAGCGATCGTCCCCGCCCCGCTCGTCCCAGCGCCGGCCGCGGGACCGGTCGTCGCGGGAGCGGTCGCCGGTGGGGCGCCGGTCCTCCCAGCGAGGCCGGCCCTCGCGCTCCGCGTCGCGCCCACGGTCCTGGGACCGCCGCTCGCTGCTGCCGTAGGGGCGGTCCGCGCCACGGCGGTCGTCGCGCCGCCCGGCGTACCCGGCGGAGCCGCCCCGGTCGTCGCGCCGGGCGGTGTACCCGCGGGAGCTGCCGCGGTCGTCGCCGTAGCGCGACGAGCCGGCACGGTCGTCACGTCCCCGGTCGTCGCGCCGGCGGTCGTCACCCTCACGGCGCCAGCCGCCGCCCGACCGGTCGTCACGGGCATCGCCACGGCCGTGGGGTCGCCGATCCGTGCCGCCGCCGCTGCGGTCCTGCCGGAAACCGTTCTCGCGCTTGTCCTGCCACCGGCCGCCCGGCCCGCCGCGGCCGGAGTCGTCCCGACGGCCGCCGCGGTCATCGCCACGCCGGTCATCGCTGCGCCGGTCATCGCTGCGCCGGTCGGACCGGTAGCCACCGCCGCGCCGGTCGTCCCGGCCCTGGCCGCTGCCAGGGCGAGGGCCCCGGTCGTCCCGCGACCGTCGGTCACCATCGGCACGCGGGCGGTCGGACCCCCGGTAGCCGCCGCGGGACCTGTCGTCGCGGTTCGGGCGGGACCCACGGGCGTCGTCGCGCCCGGACCGGTCGCCGTCCTGGCGGCGCGGCCGATCGTCCCCGCGGCGATCACCTTCGCGCGCAGTCCAGCCGGAACCGACACGGCCGCTGTCGCGAGAACGGTCGCGCCGCTCGCCCTGATCATTTCTGCTAGCCCGTCCGCCATTTCCGGCGGGCCGACCCGAACCCTGACGAATTCCGTCACGACGATCGCGTCGCGGACGGTTATCGTCGGAACCATCCGCGATACTCATGGGTCCAGAATACAAAAGTGGGCCCCAGCCGTGACGGCTGGGGCCCACTTCGTACCACATGTTTGATGCCGGCAGTGACCTACTCTCCCACACCCTGGCGAGTGCAGTACCATCGGCGCTGGAGGGCTTAGCTTCCGGGTTCGGGATGGGACCGGGCGTTTCCCCTCCGCCATGACCACCGACAACACTATCCAAACAAAACCCGACCCCCACCCCCAAACAACAGGGGAGAGACCCGAGACAGAACACCAACCCACCCCACAATCAGGGCAGTTGTGTGCTCAGGGTCACACAGTGGATGCGAACAACACGTTGTGGCAAGCCCTCGGCCTA
>NZ_BPRG01000112.1:0-2416 GCF_036984265.1 Pseudonocardia sp. D17
ACAGCGCTGATCGTCGACTACATCGACGCCCACAAGGACACCTACGGGGTCGAGCCGATTTGCAGCCAGCTGCAGGTCGCCCCGAGTACCTACTACGCGGCCAAGACCCGCGGACCGTCGGCCAGATCAGTAACCGATGCGGCCAGGTTGAAAGTCATCGGTAAGGTCCACGCCGAGAACTACGGGGTCTACGGGGTCAGCAAGGTCCACGCCGAGATGCTCCGGCAGGGGCACCAGGTCGCGCGCTGCACAGTCCATCGCCTCATGCGCGGCGCGGGGCTACGCGGCATCAGCCGGGCCAAGGGGCCGCGCACCACGATCCCCGGCGCCGGGCCCGACACCCGCCCGGACCTGGTAGACCGCCAGTTCACCGCGACCGCACCGAATCAATTGTGGGTCGCTGACATCACCTACTGCCGGACCTTCGCCGGCTGGGTCTACGCCGCGTTCGTCATCGACGTGTTCTCCCGCCGGGTCGTGGGCTGGCAGGTCTCGAAGTCGCTGCGCACCGACCTTGCGCTGGACGCGCTGGAGATGGGCATCTGGGCCCGCCAGCGCACCGGCAGCGACCTGGCGGGCTTGACCCACCACAGCGACAAGGGCGTTCAGGGCGGAATCAAGTGGTCGTCGCAACACCTTGAGCGAAGAGGTGTGGCATGTCGTCATCGAAGAAGGCGCCCGCGGGTCGTCGGCAGCAGGACGCGGACCGCGCGATCCGACCGGCATTGCGCTCCCCTGGGCGTCCGCCGCCGGCGCGGAGCGTGGAGCGAGAGTTCTGGCGGCTGATCGCCACGGGAGTGACCAGTGACCAGGCCGGGGTGAGGGTGGGCGTGTCGGCGCCGGTGGGGAGTCGATGGTTCCGCCAGGCTGGCGGCATGTCGCCGATCAGCCTGTCCGAGCCGTCGGGCCGCTACCTGTCGTTCGCCGAGCGTGAGGAGATCGCGATCCTGCGTGCCCAAGAGCTCGGGGTTCGGCAGATCGCCAGACGACTGGGCCGAGACCCGGGCACGATCTCGCGAGAACTACGCCGTAACACCGCGACCAGGGCCGGGCAGGTGGTCTACCGGGCCACGGTGGCCCAGTGGAAGGCCGAGCTGGCCGCCCGGCGCCCCAAGGACGCGAAACTAGCGACCAACCCGCGGCTGCGCCGGTACGTCCAGCACCGGTTGGCCGGGACGGTCACCGACGCCGACGGGCGGGCGATTCCCGGTCCCGACGTGACATGGCGCCACCGTCGCCAGGGCCGCCGGGCGGACCGACGATGGGGGACGTCGTGGAGCCCGGAGCAGATCAGTCACCGGTTGCGCCTGGACTTCCCCGACGATGAGTCCATGCGCATCAGCCACGAAACCATCTACCAGTCGCTGTACGTCCAGGGCCGCGGCGCGCTGCGCCGCGAGCTGACCGCGTGCCTGCGTACCGGGCGGGCGCTACGCGAACCGCGGGCACGGACCCAGGCCAAGGGACGCAAGTTCATCACCGACCAAGTGCGCATCTCCGCCCGACCCGCGGAAGTCGAGGACCGCGCCGTTCCCGGCCACTGGGAGGGCGACTTGATCATCGGGCTGGACAAGTCCGCGATCGGCACGCTGGTGGAGCGCACGACCCGCTACACCATGCTGCTCCACCTGCCACGGATGGAAGGCTTCGGCCAGCACCCGCCCGTGAAGAACGGCCCACCGTTAGCCGGCCACGGCGCCGTCGCAGTCCGCGACGCCATCGCCGCAAAGATCGCCACCCTGCCCGCCCATCTACGAGGGTCACTGACCTGGGACCAGGGCAGCGAGATGTCCCAGCACGCCCAGCTCACCATCGACTCCGGGCTCCAGGTCTACTTCTGCGACCCGCACAGCCCCTGGCAGCGCGCCACCAACGAGAACACCAACGGACTGCTGCGCCAGTACTTCCCCAAGGGCACCGACCTGTCCCGGTACGCCGAAGACGACCTCGACGCCGTCGCCCACACCCTGAACACCCGACCACGAAAAACGCTTCAATGGGCTACCCCAGCCGAAGCCCTCGACCGGCTATTCTTGGCCAGTCCGAGCAGCAGTGTTGCGTCGACTCCTTGAACCTAACCAGTACCTCGCGGTTCGCTACACCCAGCGTCTTCACGAAGCCGGCGCGGTGGCATCCGTCGGCTCGACCGGAGACTCCTACGACAACGCCCTGGCCGAGGCGTTCAACTCTCTGTTCAAGGCCGAACTGGTCCGCAACCGCGGTCCTTGGAAGAGCATCGACGACCTCGAGATCGCGATTGCGGAGTACATCGACTGGTTCAACCACCGACGCCTACACGGCGAGATCGGCCTCGTCCCACCCGCCGAGCTCGAAGAAACCTACTACCGTGAGATCAACGTCCCAGCCAGAGCCGAGACGTCAGTTCCGAGCCTCCACTAAACCCGGCACGAGACAG
>NZ_BPRG01000113.1:0-89656 GCF_036984265.1 Pseudonocardia sp. D17
GCACCGGCGGGGCCGGGGGCGCAGGCGGGAACGGGGGCGCGGGCGGCACCGGCAGCGACCCGGGTACCAACGGAGGCGGGGCCGGAGGCCGCGGCGGCGTGGCCGGCACCGGCAGCGGCGCCACCACGGGCGCCGACGACGGCGGCGCAGGCGGCGCAGGCGGTTCCGGCGGCGCCGGCGGGAACGGCACCCCGGGCACCGACGGAGGCGGGGCCGGAGGCCGCGGCGGCATGGCCGGCACCGACAGCGGCACCACCACCGGCAGCGACGACGGCGGCAGCGGAGCCGACGACTCCACGACGGCCGCGGACGGCGCAGGATCGCCCCAGGACGCTGCTGGTTCGAACCCCACGGTGCCGGCCCCGGTCGACGTCCACGAGCTGGTCCGGTCGACCCTGACCCAGGTCTGCCATCAGCTGCTGACGTCCGCCTGACGCATCAGCCGCGCACCGTGACCTGACGCGGCGGCACCGGCGGCGCCCCGGTTGACGTCCTCACCCGGGGCGTCGCTCGGCGGCGTCGAACGCGGGCGCGAGCGGGGCCAGGGCCTCCCGGAGCTGGTCCGGTAGTGAGCCGGAGGGCAGGACCAGTGCTCCCGCGCCGGTGCTCCCGGCCTCCTCCTTCCCGGCCGGCCGGAGCCAGCCCTCCAGCGCGATACGGACCGCCGCGGCGACGCTCGCCGCGAGCACGCGGGCAGTGTGCGCCCCCGCGTCGTCCAGGCGTTCGGCGATCACCGCGGTGAGCGGGGGCTCGATGCCGGCGGCGGTGTCGAGGTACGCCTCGCGCAGCGCGGGCCGCGTCGTGATCAGCAGCAGTGCCCGTTCGTGCCCACCGGCGTCCGTGTACTGCTCGACCACCGCGTCGGTGACGGCGTCCGCCAGCCGCACCCCTGCCGGCCGCGCCGCGACCGCCGCCGCGATCCGCTCCTCCCGGTCCGCGGTCACCGCCGCGACGATCGCCTGCTCGCGGCTGGCGAAGTAGTTGTTGTAGGTGCGCGGCGAGACCCCGGCCGCCTCGGCGATGTCCTCGACCCGCACCTGGTCGGGTCCGTGTTCGACGGCCAGCCGCAGGGCCGCCTCGCGCAGCGCCGCGCGCGTGGCCTGCTTCTTCCGCTCCCGCAACCCCGGTGGTGTCGTCACGGCGCCAGCGTCGCACGGATAACTGCGTGTGCGCAAATTTGCGTGTACGCAGTTATTCTGCCAGTGTCGGCCCGCCCGAGACCGACGGAGAGGACGCCACCGTGCGAGCACGAGGAATGACCTACGACACCGGATTCGTCGTGCACGGGCGGGTGTCCCGCGAGCAGCTCGATCCGGCGGTGGTCCGGCGCGAGCTCGCCATCATTCGCGACGACCTGCACTGCAACGCGGTCCAGATCATCGGCGGCGACCCGGACCGGCTCGAGCCGGCCGCCCGTGCGGCCGCCGAGCTGGGCCTGGAGGTCTGGTTCTCGCCCTATCCGCTGGAACTGGATCCGGAGCAGATCCTCACGCTGTTCCGCGACTGCGCCGAACGAGCGGAACGGCTCCGGCAAGAGGGAGCCGCGGTCGTGTTCGTCGCCGGGGTCGAGCTGAGCGTGATGAACCGCGGGTTCCTCCCCGGCGGCAGCCCGGAGGAACGGGTCGAGCTGCTGATGAGCCGGCCCGAGCGGCGGGCCGAGACGATGCGCGAGCTCGGCGGGCGCATCAACACGTTCCTCCGCGACGCCGTGGCCACGGTCCGGGAGCGCTTCCGAGGCCCGCTCACCTACGCCTCCATCCAGTTCGAGCAGGTCGACTGGGCCCCCTTCGACATCGTGACGTTCGAGCTGATCCGCTCCGCCGAGGTCGCCGACCGGTTCCGGGACGCGGTGCGCACCCTGGCCCGAGGCCCGAAGCCGCTCGCCGTCACCGGGTTCGGCACCGCGGCCTACCGCGGCGCGGGAGACCGGGGCGGCCGGGTCCTCGACGTGGTCGAGCACGACCCGCAGACCCGAGCGCCGGTCCGCCTGAAGGGCGTCCACGAGCGCGACGAAGCAGGCCAGGCCGCGTATCTGAGCGAACTGCTGGAGATCTTCGAGACCGAGGGCGTGGACAGCGCGTTCGTCTTCCTGTTCGCCCTGCCCGGCTATCCGCACCGTCCGGACGGCGACCCCAGGGACGACCTGGACCGGGCCGGCCTGGGCATCGTCAAGCTCCTCGAGGGTCGCCGGGGGCAGACCTACCCCGACATGGAATGGGAACCGAAGGCCGCCTTCGCGGCAGTGGCGCAGCGATACCGGAGCAGCGGTACCGGAGGTGACGGCCCGAGCAGCGGCGTCCCCGCATGGTGACGCCGGGCCGGCACACCGGGTGCGCCCGGGCCCGGCGACGACGTCGTCAAGGGCCGGCCGGGCGCGCCCATCGGGCCGACGCCCCTGCTGGGCAGCGGAATGGCCACGTGCCCGAGATGCGCCACGCGACCGCGGGCCGGCCCGTCGAGGACGTCAGGCCGCGGGACGGCGGCGGCTCAGCCGCGTGCGGCGACGGCCCTCGACTGCTCGACGGCCAGGGCGTCGACCAGGTCGTTCATCTCGTCCCCTGAATGCCCCTTCACCCAGCGGAAGGAGACGTCGCCACGCTCCTGGACGAGCGTCACCAGGGGCTCCCAGAGGTCCCGGCTGACGACGGGCTTGCGCGCGCTGGTCACCCAGCCCCGCGCGATCCAGCCCTTCCACCACTCGTCGCGGAAGCAGTTGACGACGTACGTCGAGTCGCTGACGACGACCAGCGGTCCCTGCAGTGCCCGGACCGCCTCGAGCGCGGCCCGGATCTCCATGCGCTGGTTGGTGGTCGGGAACTCACCACCGCTGTCCTGACGGCCGTCGCGGGTGGCCCAGGCCCAGCCGCCGGGGCCGGGGTTGCCGGAGCATGCGCCGTCGGTCCAGACCTCGAGCGCACCCTCGACAGCGGGCATGTCGGGCCTGGCGGGGCGGGCGCGCCTGGCGGCGGCCTTCGCGGGGGCGGCCGTTGCGGGAGCGGCCGTCGGGTCCGCCGACGCGCACGCCGAGTGCGCCCACCGGGACCCGGAGCGGGCGATCTCCTCGCCGGGCGAGATCGGGTCGGAGCACACGCCGCAGGTCGTGGCGTACTTCGCGGTCATCGGCACCGCCCCAGCCTAGGAGGCCGCCACGACCGCAGGCGTTGACAGGTCCTCCGCGCGCGACGGACGATCCCGGCGTGGACGCGCCGTCGCCCCTGGACCGGCTACCTCCCCTCAACGCATTGCGCAGCTTCGAGGCTGCCGGCCGGCTGCAGAGCGTGCGCCGGGCGGCGGCGGAGCTGTCGGTGACCCCGAGCGCGGTGAGCCGGATGCTGGCGCTGCTGGAGTCGTCGCTCGGGGTCGCCCTGTTCGTGCACGAGCCGCGCTCGATCCGGCTCACCCCGGAGGGCAGCCGCTACCTCGACGCCGTGACCGAGCACCTGCACGGGCTCGTCGCCGCGACCGACCTGCTGACCTGCCCGCGACGGAACGAGACGATCCTCACCGTCCGCGCCGACACCCTGTTCGGCAACTGGCTCGTGTCGCGGCTGCCCTGGTTCCACCGCGGCCAGCCGTGGGTCGCGCTGCAGCTCACGACGGCCTCCGGCGCGGGCGACTTCGGCCGCGGCGACGTCGACGCCGAGATCCGTCCCGGGATCGGTGCCGCGGCCGGCTACGCGACGCAGCCGCTGCTGGCCGAGCCCGTCGCCTGCGTGTGCAGCCCCGGCTACCTCGCCCGGCACCCCCTGGCCGTCCCGGCCGACCTGCGGGCCGTCCACGAGCAGGACCTGCTGCGCTGCCTCGACTCCCCCGGCACCTGGGACGACTGGCTCGACGAGGCCGGGCTCGCCGACGTCAGCGCCAAGAACGGCCTGGCCTACGGCGATGCCGCGCTGGCCTGCCGGGCGGCGGTGTCGGGGCAGGGTCTCGCCCTGCTGCCGCCGACACTCGTCGAGCCGGAGCTGGCCGCGGGCCGGCTCGTGCGGCCGTTCTGCGCGAGCGCGCAGCCCGTCGGCCAGGTCGTGGAGTTTGCGCTGCACTACCCCGTCGAGCGGGAGGATCGCCGTGCGCTGCAGGCGTTCCGGCGCTGGCTCGACGACGAGCTGGCGCCCCGGGCACAGGCGGGCTGAGCGCTACCGGCTCATCGAGACCTGCGTGCCGCCCACGGTGCCGCCCTTGACCTCGTCGAGGTCGACGACCACCGCGACGCCCTTGCGGTCGGGGTCGTGGTCGCGCTCGGGTTCCGGCGACGCGTCGAACACCGCGCTGCGGACGGCCTCGTCGTCGACGACGGCGGCGCGGCCGGAGAAGACGTAGGTCGTGCGGGAGTCGGAGTCGCGGTAGAGCAGACCGACCGCGGGGTTGCGCGCGATGGCGTCGACGATGCCCCCGGAGGCGTGCCGGACCCAGATCGCGAGCTGGTCCGGCCCGTGGACGTGGGTGGAGCCGCGCAGCGACATGTGGGGCCGGTCGTCGAGCCCGACGTAGGTGACCGTGACCGGCTTCTTCCCCGCGAGGGCGCCGTTGATCCGCTCGGTGATCTCCTCGGTCAGTGCGATCCCGGTTCCGTTGGCGATCCCGGTTGCGTCGGCCACGTCGGTGCTCCTCGTCGTCGAGTGGGTGGTGATCTCGACGCTAACCTCGGTCGCCGGTGGCCGAGCATGAGATTTCGTGACGCACAGTGCTCCGCCGGGCAACACGCCGCGCGGCCGGCCGACACGGCGCTCGTCGGCACCGCGCAGCCCGCTCCCCGCGTGCACACCGAGCGAACGTCGGGCGGGCGCTCTCCCCGCCCGGACCGTCGGCACCCCGGCGTCGCGCAGGTGCGGGCTCATGAGCCTCCGGCACGCACCCCTTGCAGCACCGCGTCCACGACTTCGTGCGCGAACGCGACGTCGACCTCGGCGTGTGCGAACGCCATGCGATACCAGAGCGGCCCGTAGATCGCGTCGATGATGGTGTCGACGTCGAGGTCCGACCGGAGCTCGCCGCGCTCCTGCGCCTCCACGAGCGTGCTCCTTATCGACTCCCGGCGCGGCCCGAACCACTGGTCGACGAGGATCGCCCGCAACTCGTCGTCCGCCTGGGCCTCGCCGAGCAGCACCCCGAGGTTCCGCCCGAGTGGCGTCCGGTGGAACACCTCGATGAAACGCTCCGCCCGCCTCTTGAGCGTGACGTCGAGGGTGGGACCGTCCGGCGGCACGGCGGAACTGCTCCGCTCGAGGAAGACGTCGAGCACGACGGCCGACTTCGAACCCCACCAGCGGTAGATCGTCTGCTTCCCGACCTTGGCGCGCGCCGCGATCGCCTCGATCGTCAACGCCTGGTAGCCGACCTCGTCGAGGAGCTCGTAGGTGGCGTCCAGGATGGCGCGCCGCGACCGCTCGCTGCGGCGCTGGACCCGTTCGGCTCCGGTCGTGGTCACCGGCCGGACTATACGCACGGGAGTATCTAGACGGAACGTCTCGTCTCATCTAGTTTGTGTCCTGTTCCCGGAATGACCGTCCACCACCGGCTCGCTCCGCCTCGTTTCCCGGCGGACCAACCGGTGGCCGACGGGTCGCGCGCCGGCCGGCGGAAGCGCGACCCTCATCGACATCGCGCCCAGAGCCGAGCCGCGACGGAAGGTGCTGACGGAAGCATGCGACGCACAGCGACGACGCCGACCGCGGACGAGACCTCGGTCGCCCGACCGCTACCTGGCGGTCGGTTCCGGAGCTGGACCTCGACGTTCCCGCGGCGCCTCACCCTCGCGGCCGTGGTGCTCGTGGCCGTGTTCGTGATCGCGGGCGAGCATCAGCAATCGATCGCGATCACGGTCATGATCTACGCGATGTGCGCCATGGCGCTGACGGTACTCATGGGGTGGGCGGGCCAGCCCTCGATCATGAGCGCGGGGCTGCTCATCGCGGGCGGCTACTGCGCGGCGCTGCTCGGAACCTGGGCAGAGCTCCCGTTCTTGCTGGTCCTCGTCCTCGTCCTGGTGGCGGGCTTCGTCTTCGGCCTCCTCGCGGCCCTGCCCGCCCGCCGCCTCGGCGGGATCTACCTGCTACTGAGTACGCTGGCGATCTTCTACCTGATCACCAACGTCGGGAACTACGTCCAGACCGTCGAGAAGGCCTATGCCGGGTTCACGCTCCCCTACGCGTCGATCTTCGGGTTCGACCTCGACAGCCCGAGCCGGTGGTTCCCGGTCTGCGCCGTGGTCCTGTTCTGCGTCTACGAGTACTTCCGCTACCTGCGATCGACCCGGATCGGTCGAGCATGGATCCTGCTGAAGGAGCATCCGGACGCGGCACGGGTCGCCGGGATCAGGGTTCAGGCCTACATCGGTACCGCGTTCGCGACGACGACGGCCTTCCACTTCGTCGCCGGTGCGCTGCTCGCCTACTTCATCGGCAGCGCGTCCTACGACTCGGTAACGCTGCTCGACAGCGTGAACTTCATCGTCATGATCGTGCTCGGCACCATCGGTTCGTTGCCCGGGGCGATCATCGGGGCGGTCATCATCAGTGCGGTCCCGCCGCTGATCAACACGTTCTTCGGCAGCGGCAACGCATCCGGCTTCGTGAGTGACAACCTCCTGGCCATCGAGCTGATCGTGTTCGCGCTCATCGGGATCGTCGTGCTTCTCGACGGACCGCGCCGGCTCGTCGCGGCCCTCCGCCGGCGTCGCCGGGCCGAGCGGACCGCGGTTCGACGCAAGGCGGCGCCCGCCGAGCCCGGTGCCGACCCCGCACTGCTCGCCGTCCGCGACGTCTCGGTGACCTACGCGGCCGGCGAACGCGCCGTCCTCGACGTGTCCATGGAGCTGGCCGCCGGCTCTGCCACCGCGGTGATCGGTCGCAACGGTGCCGGCAAGTCGAGCCTGCTGTTCGCGATCGTCGGCTTCCCGCCCGGCAGCGGCGGGCGGATCACGTCCGGCTCGGTCGTCTGGACCCCGCCCTCGTCGTCCGCACCGACCGATCTGACGTCGCTGTCGATCACCGAGCGGTGCGCCCGGGGCGTGGTGTTCGTGCCCGCGGAGGGCAAGGTGTTCGACGAGCTGAGCGTCGAGGAGCACCTGCGGGAGGCCCTCGCGCCCGGACAGGGCCGCCCAGTCTCGGCCACGTCCATGGCGGAGATCCTCGACATCTTCCCCGCGCTCGCCGGACGCCTGCGCAGCTCGGCGGGCCACCTGAGCGGCGGGGAGCGTCAGCAGCTCGCCCTCGCCGCGGCGATCGCGCGGTCGGCGGAGCTCGTCGTGATCGACGAGGCCTCGCTCGGCCTGTCCCCCGTCGTGATCTCGTCGCTCGCGCCGGTCCTGCGCCGGGTGAGCACGGAGTTCGCCCGGGGACTGGTGATCGCGGAGCAGGACCCACGGCTCGCGATCGCGGCCGCCGACAACGTCCTGCTGATGGACAGCGGCAGGGCCTTGCACGAGAGCGCCGCGGACGCGCAGCTCATGCGCCGCATCGAGAACGTCTACCTGGGCCGCCTCGCGGCCGAGCCGACACCACCGGTGTCACAGCACTAGGTCCGGCAGTTCCCCGCTCCGTTCGGAGCATCTCGCGAGTCGACGACGACGGCGAGACGACAAGGAGGTCGTTGATGCTGGGAGTGCGCATCCGCAGGGCCGGCAGGCTCGCCTGCGCGGCGATCGCGGTCGGGCTGATCGCCGCGAGCTGTGGCTCGGACGGTGGTGGAGGTGGTGGCGCGGCCGACGCGAGCAGTCCGTTCGTCCTCGGCGGCCAGTTCGACCTCTCCGGCATCGCGCGGGCGGCGAGCACCCCGGCCAGCAAGGGCCTGCAGGCGGCGGTGGACGGGGTCAACCGCCGAGGCGGCGTCGACGGGCGGAAGATCGAGCTGGTGATCCGCGACGACGGCTCCAACACCGCGCGGATCACGTCGGTCTACCGGGAGCTCGTCACCAGCTCGAACGCCTCGGCGATCGCGGGTCTGGTGTCCAGCCAACAGACGCCCGTGGTCGTGCCGCTCGCGGAGCGCGACAAGATGGCGCTCATCGACGCGGGCACGCCCGGTAGCTTCATCCAGCCGCCCAACCCGTCGGTGTTCAGCTCGAGCGCCAACCAGAACCTCCAGGGCCCGGCGCAGCTCGCGTACATCATGTCGCTCGCGGGCCAGGGCAAGGTGCCCGCCAAGCCCCGGGTCGCCGCGATCTACTACGCCACCCCGTCGAGCACCGAGGCGCTCGAGGCCACCAAGGCCTACGCCGCCGAGGTCGGCATCGACCTCGTCACGGTCGAGAGCCCGCCGGTCGGGCAGGGCGCGATGGGACCCGTGATGAGTGCCATCCGGTCCGCGAACGTCGACGCGATCGTCTCGGGGCTGATCCCCACCGACGTCATCGCCGCCGTGAAGGTCGCGGCGACCAGCGGCCTCGACATGTCCATGCCGTGGGCGAACTACTCCTTCGGCGGCGGCCCCGAGGTGCTCAAGGAGATCGCCGGCCTCGGGCACACCGGCTACGCGGTGCTCGCGACGGTCAACATCCTCGGGGACACCCCGGGCAGCAAGACCTTCCTCGAGGACCTCAAGGCGAACGGCGTCGACCCCATGGAGCAGGGCGTGGAGGTCGGCTACATCCAGGGCATCATCGCCGCCGAGGTGTTCGCGAAGTGCGGCTTCCCGTGCGCGCCCGAGAAGTTCCGGTCCACCATCGCGACCTTCAGCTCGTCGCTCGACGACCTGGCCTTCGGCCCCGTCGCGTACTCCGACCAGGACCACAGCGGCATCGGCGTCGTGAAGTTCGCGAAGTGGGACGCCGCGACCGGGAACCTGACCTACGCGGGGGACGCGGTCAAGCTCGAGGTGAAGGTGTGACGGCGGCGGGAGCGGTGCCGTGCGGGTAGCCGTCGACCTCGTCGCGAACGTCGTCCTGCTGGCCGCGATCTTCGGCCTGGTCAACGTCGGTCTCGTCGTGCTGTACCGGTCGACGGGCGTCCTGAGCTTCGCCCAGGGCCACCTGCTGATGTTCGGCGCCTACATCATGTCGACGGTCCAGCCGTCGCTCGGCTACTGGGGTGGCCTGGCCGTCACCGTCGGCGTCATCGCGGTCATGGGCGTCATCATCTACGCGACGACGATGCGGTTCATGCTCGGCAAGTCCGAGTTCGAGAAGGTCGTCATGTCCTTCCTCGTCGCGCTGATCATCACGCAGGTCATCGACCTCATCTGGAGCACCCAGTCACGGAGCATCTCCCCGCCGACCAGCGCCGTCATCGGGATCGGCGCGGGCCGGCGTCCATGGAGCAGCGTGATCTCGCTCGGCATCGCCGTCGGCGTCGTGGGGGTCCTGACGTTCCTGATCTTCAGGACCGTGCCGGGTCTGCGGATGCGGGCGCTGGCGCACAACGAGACCCTGGCGGTGTACTCGGGGATGCGGGTGCACCGGCTCTCGGGCCTCGCCTGGGTCGTCGCCGGGGCGACGGCGGCGATCGCCGGCGTCGTCTTCGCGCAGACGAGCAGCGTGACGTTCTCCCTCGCCGACATCGGTCTGCTGGCCTTCCCGGCGGCCGTGCTCGGCGGCCTGAAGAGCATTCCCGGCTCACTGATCGGCTCGGTCGTCCTCGCGGCGATCTTCACCGTCGCGAACTACCTGCTCGGCGGCGTGCTCGGGGGCTCGGTCGTCTATCTCTTCATGCTGGCCGTGCTGCTCGTCCTGCCCTTCGGGCTGTTCGGCCGGCGGACGGCGCAGCGGCTGTGAGGGAACCAGTGAGCGACAGCGTGACCGGCACTGTGGAAGGAGCCGACGTGCAGGACTCGGCGGTGCTGCTCGACGTGTGCGACGTGACGGTCCGGTTCGGCGACCTCACGGTGCTCGACGCCGTCAGGATGCAGGTCGGCCTCGGCGAGATCGTGGGCCTGATCGGCTCCAACGGGTCCGGGAAGAGCAGCCTGCTCAACGTCGCGTCGGGGTACTACCAGCCGTCCGAGGGTGAGGCGACGATCACCGGGATCAGCATCAGCGCCCTCTCCCCCGAGGGTGTCGCCCGGCTCGGCGTCGGCCGCTCGTTCCAGAACATCGGGAGCCTGCAGGAGCTGACGACGGGCGAGTACATGATGCTGGGGCTCGAGACCGACTGGGCCGTGGGCCTGGCCCCGGCGTTGCTGTCGCTGCGCTCGAGCAGGCGCGCCGAGCAGGCGGCCCGGGAGACCGTGCGGGGCTGGGCCGAGCGCGCCGGGGTCGCCGACTACCTCGGTGTCCCGCTCAAGCACTGCCCCTACGGCGTGCGCAAGATCGCCGACATCGTGCGTGCCGTCATCGCAGGCCCGACGCTGCTCCTGCTCGACGAGCCGACGTCCGGCGTCGCGTCCGGTGACCGCGCGATGATCGCCGACCTGATCCGGACGCTCGTCGAGGGGACGAACCGGTCGGTCGTCGTGGTCGACCACGACGTCGAGTTCGTGAGCTCCCTCGCCGGGTCGATGGTCGCGCTGGCAGCAGGCCGCGTCATCGCGCGTGGCCCGACCGCCGAGGTCCTCGCCGACCGCGCGGTCGTCGACACCTTCATCGGCCACGCCAGCGAGGGGCTCGTGGACCAGATCGCACCTGGAGAGCAACGATGAGCCCCCACATCAGGGCCGTGTCCCACATCGCAGTCGGCGTCCGCGACATGGCGGAGGCGCTGCGCTTCTACCGGGACTTCCTCGGCCTGGCGGTGAGTCTCGACCAGCACGAGCAGCGTGGGCGCGAACGCGGCGACGGTTCGGCCCAGTCGGGGCGCCGCGCCGTCTACCTGCGTCTCGCCGAGCACGACGACGCCTCGTTCCTCGTGCTGGACCAGCAGCTCGACCATCGGGCCGACGGTGAGCCGCGCAACCTGTTCGACGTCGGCTTCCACCACATCGCCTTCTGGGCCGAGGGACTCGACGCGCTCGTGGCCGCCGCTCCCGCTGCCGGGGTGACGATCGTGCACGGTCCGGCGTGGGAGGACAGCACGAGCTGGGGCGAGAGCGCAGGGCGTCCCATCCGTACCGTGATCTTCCGTGATTTCGAGGGAAACATCGTGCAGGTGGACAGCCGTCATGACGGCTGACCTCCGGCCGCCGCGCGTCGGCTGCGTCGTGCCCAACGGCGGCGACCTGCTGCTGCGCGAGCCGATCGCGGCCGTCGTGGACGCCGTCGGCGAGGGCGGCGCGACGGGTCTGTGGTTCGCCGACCACCTCGTCGTCGCCGAACACGCCTCGTCGGTGCACCCGTACTCCCCCTCGGCCGACGACCAGGTCGACCGTATCCGCACCGTGACGACGCCGTGGTTCGAGGCGCTGACCTGCTGCGCGGCGGCCGCGGCGATCTCGGGGCCGCTGTGGGTCGGCACCGCTGTCCTCGTGCTCCCCCAACGCCGTCCGATCGAGGTCGCGAAGATGGCGGCGACGATCGACCGGCTCACCGATGGGCGCTTCGTCCTCGGCCTCGGGGCGGGTTGGCTGCGCGAGGAGTTCGACGCGCTCGGCTACGACTTCGCCTCCAGGACGGACCGGCTCGAGAGCGGTGTGGCGACGCTCCGGGACGCCTGGACCGGGACGCTGACTCTCGGGGCCGGGCAACGTGTCCACCTGCACCCCGCGCCTGTCACACGCATCCCGGTCCTCCTCGGCGGCAACGCGCCGGCGGCCCTACGGCGAGCGGCCGACCTCGGCGACGGCTGGCTCGGGATCGCGATGAGCTGGGGACCCTACCTGGACGCCCTGGACGAGCAGCTCGAGACGCTCGCCCGGCTGACGAAGGACAGACCGGGCACGCCGTTCACCCGGACCGTGCGCATCGTCCAGCACGATCGGACCGATCGCGACGAGCTCCTCGGCATGGTCGAGGCCATCGCGACACGCGACGTCGACGAGATCGTCGTCGAGCCCCCCTGGACCACACCGGCCCACACCGCGACGGTGCTGCAGGAGATCACCGACCAGATCGGAGCCCGATGACATGACGATCGACACCGGCGCCGGCGAGCGAATCGCGCCGTCGCGGTCGGGCTTCCTGTCCGGCGCCTTCGACTCCGACGTCCATCCCAACTTCCGCAACGGGATCCGCGACCTCGCCCCTTATGTGGAGAGCACCGCGATGCGCAAGCGCATGGGCCTGCTCGACGCGCCCCGCGGGAGCGCGGCGCGGGTGCTGCGCGGCGACAACGTCGTGCAGGTCCCGGGCGCCGAGATGCGGCTCCCGGGCGTCAACTACACGAACCCCGGCGGGACGATGCGCCTCGACGCGATGCCGCCCGACGGTGGCCCGCCCGGGTCGGACCCGCGGTTCGTCGTCACCGACCACCTCGATCGCCACGGCCTCGGCGGGGCGCTGCTGATCGGCGGGGGCGTCCTCGGACTGGGCGGCATCCCCGAGCCCGAGATCGCCGCCGCGGTCGCGTCGGCTCACAACCTGTGGCTCGAGGACGTGTGGTGCCGGGAGGACCCACGGTTCCGGATCGCTCTCGTCGTCCCGCCGCAGGATCCGGCACTTGCCGCGACCGAGGTCCACCGCTGGGGCCGTAGCCCCGCGGTCGCGGCGGTGTACGTGCCCGGGACCGACAACGGAATGGCGTTCGGACACCGGCACTACTACCCGATCTACGAGGCGGCGCTCGAGTACGGACTGCCGGTCGTGACGCACCCGGGCGGGGAGAGCTCCGGGACGAACACCGCGATGATCGCCGTCGGCAAGCCCGAGTACTACCTCGAGTTCCACGCGTCGATCCCCCAGGTGTACATGCGTCACCTCGTCAGCCTCGTCGTCGCCGGGGTCTTCGAACGCTTCCCGACGCTGCGGTTCGGCCTGATCGAGGCCGGTTGGGCGTGGTTGCCGCACGTGCTCTGGCGCCTCGACAAGGACTGGAAGGGCCTGCGGGACGAGTGCCCCTGGCTGCAGCGGCCGCCGAGTGAGTACGTGCTCGAGCACGTTCGCTTCACGACCCAGCCGATCTACGAGCCGGCCGATCCGTCCGACCTCGGCACGATGATGCGGCTCGCGCGGGCGGACCGGTGTGTCATGTTCAGCTCGGACTACCCGCACTGGGACGCCGACGCACCGGAGATGGCCTTTCGACGCGTTCCCCGGGACATGCGCCGGTCGCTGACCCATGACCTCCCGTCCGACTTCTTCCGGCTCGGCCGATAGCCCGCCGACCGTCTACGAACGAAGGAGCACTGATCGTGGTTGCCCCCGACCGGTTGACGAACCTCCCGCCGGCACCGCCGCTCCCGGAGCGGCTGTGCGACGTCGACCGCGTGGTCGCCGTCCTGACCGAACGAGGTCTCGACGGGCTGGTCTCCTACTGCCGCCCCAACGTCCTCTACTTCACCAGCTACGGCGGGAAGTCGACGACGGCCCACCACGAGGACAACCCTCTCGGCGCGTTCGTGTTCTCCCGGCACGCACCGGACCACCCGATCCTGATCATGCCGGAGTTCGACCTCGGTACGCTGCTCGCCCGCCCGACCTGGGTCGACGACGTCCGCCCCTACGCCAACGTCATGCTGCCCCTGGCCTTTCCCGCCGACGCCGCAGGGTTCAGCCGCTTCGTCCCCGACACCGTTCTCGGCACCGACTGGGGCAAGGCCGCGCTCGCGAACTATGCGCCGGACTTTCCCCACGCCCTGCAGGGTGCGATCCGCGATCTCGGGCTCGACCGCGGCCGGGTCGGGTTCGACAACCCGCGGGTCGCCGGCATCGTCGACACCGGGACCGCCGAGATAGTCGACGCCTTCAGCACGGCGAAGTACATCCGGCAGGTCAAGACGCCCGCCGAGATCGAGATCATGCGGCACTCGTCGCGGATCAACGAGATCGCGCTCGAGCAGACGCTCGTCGAGTGGGAACCGGGCGTGACGTGGCAGGAACTCAACCACCGATACAACTGCAACGCGCTCGCCGCCGGCGGCTGGGTCCACGACGGTGGCGCGATCATCTTCTCCAACCCGCCGGACGGGAACCCTGCGTTCTACACCGACGACGGGATCACGGACTTCGTCATCGATCGCGGCATGAACCTGATGTTCGACTGTCACGGCTCCTGGCGGAACTACGCGTGGGACGGCGGGAAGACCTGGTTCGTGGGAGGGGAACCGGATGCGATGCAGGCCCGGGTCGGGAAGGCCTGCAGCGACGCGCTGGACGCGATCCGCGACGCGGCGGAGCCGGGTGTGTCGATGAGCCGTCTGCAGCAGATCGGCCTCGATGTCATGAACCGCGACCTGCCCCGAGCCGACACGTCGACGGTCTTCTTCCACGGGCTCGGCCTGGAGCACATCGACATGGAGGTCGTTCCGGGCCGGACGGACTGGACGCTCGACGCCGGGATGGTCCTGTCCGCCCACATCCAGTACCCCGGGGACGTCCGGGAGCGCTACTTCATCGAGGACATCATGCACGTCCGCGCCGACGGCGCGGACCGGCTCTTCTCCTGGGACAACTCCCCGTTCGAGTACGGCGGCTGAGGGGCGACGATGCAGATCGCGTACGTCGGCGGACCGGCCGGGAGCCGCCTGGCCGTCCGGCTCGACGCCCGGCACAGCTGGATGGCGGTCGACGAGCTCGTCGACGGGGTGGTGACGATCGGCGGCGTCCTCGGCCGGCCGGACGAGGTACGGGAGCGGCTGGTCGCGGCCGACCCTGCGGGCGCGCTCGGCGCCGGCGACGACCTCGTGACGGGCTGCCTGGACCCCGGCGCGACCGTGGTCGCCGCCGGGCTCAACTTCCACTCCCATCTCGCGGAGCTCGGGGCGGCGATGCCGAGCGAGCCGTTCTGCTTTCCCAAGAACGCGTCCGCGCTGGCCCCGCCCCGATCGAGGCTGGTCCTGCCCCTGGAGGTCAGCGAGATGATCGACTACGAGGTCGAGCTGGCCATCGTGCTGGGCGCCTCCGTCCGGGACGCGTCGGAGTCCGAGGCGGCGGCCGCCATCGGCGGCTTCAGCGTCGCGAACGATGTCAGCGCACGCGACTTCCAGGTGGTCGAGGGCGGTTGGGTGGACTGGATCAAGGCGAAGGGGCTCGACGGGTTCCTCCCCCTCGGTCCCGCCGTGACCGTCGCGGACGCGCACTTCGACGTCGGCGCAGCCCGCCTCCGGTGTTGGGTCGGCGACGAGCTCCGCCAGGACGAGGCCGTCGCCGACATGATCTTCTCCCCCGCGGCGCTCGTCGCGTACGTCTCCCGCGGACTGACCCTGCGGGCCGGCGACGTCGTCCTGTCGGGCACCCCGGGCGGCATCGGCCACAGCCGTACCCCACCCGTCTACCTCGCCCCCGGCGACGTCGTGCGCTGCGCGATCGACGGGATCGGCGAGATCCGGACGGAGATGTCGTGAGCGAGTACCTGGTCGGACCGGCCGACGAGTTCCTTCCGGGCGACCGGAGGATCATCGATGCGGACGGTCGGTCGATCGCGGTCTTCAACGTCGACGGTGTCCTACACGCTCTGCGCAACTACTGCCCTCACATGGGTGCACCTCTGTGCGAGGGCGAGACGCGCGGCGTGATGCTTCCCGGGCCGCCGCAGACGTTCCGCTACTCCGAGCGGCCGACGGTCGTCGTCTGTCCGTGGCACCACTGGGAGTTCGCCATCCGGGACGGTACGTCGTCGGCGGACCCGGCGCTCCACGCCCGGACATACCCGGTCGAGGTGCGCGCGGACGCCAACGTCTACGTCGTCGTCCGGTCCGGCCGGTAACCACGTGCTGTCGCAGGGCCTGGAGACGACCATCAGTGTGCGCCCCGACCTCGCGAGCGCAACGCGGCCGTCGTCCCGCACGCCGAGAACAGCAAGGAGGTTGCGCCCGACCTCACGACCGCAAACCTCACACCGTCTGCCCGGCACCGAGAACAGCAGGGAGGTGGCGGGTCAGCGTCGGGCGGGGGTGTCGGGCGCGAGCCAGATGCCGGTCACGGCGTCGACGAGCCCGGTTGCCGCGTCGTCCCAGGTGGCCCGGGGGGTGGGCCTGCCCTCGGCGAGCGCCCGCTCGCGTTGCGCGGGCACGTGCATCATCAGCTGCCGGACCATGTCGCCGCGCTCGGCGCGGACCTCCGGCGGCAGCGCGGGCAGGCAGGCCTCGAGGCCGTCGAGCGCGGCCCGCAGCGACGGGGCGGACAGCGACTCCTCGGCGAGCACCTCGCGCATCGCCGGGTCGGTCATGATCTGGGCGGCGAAGCGGGCGAACCAGGTCGGGCTGCCGAGCGCGTCGAGATGCTCGGTCATCGGCCGCACCAGGCACGCGACCCAGTCCCGGACGTCGGTCGAGCCGAGGGCGGCCTCGACCATCGCGGTGCGGAGCCGGTCGACGTCGGCCGAGTGCCGCCGGACGATGGCCCGCACCAGGTCATGCTTGGTGCCGAAGTGGTAGCCGACGGCCGCGGTGTTGCCCTGGCCGGCGGCCTCGCTGATCTGCCGGTTGGACACCGCGTGCACGCCGTGCTCGGCGAAGAGCCGTTCGGCGGTGTCGAGGATGGCCTCCCGGGTGGCCGCGGCGCGGTCGCCGCGAGGCGGTGTCGTGGTCGCCATCGCGCTCCCTCCGCACCCGGCTTCGCGACGACGCGCGCCGTCGTTCCCGACGCCAGTGAACCCGCCCCGCGCACAGTGAGTCAACCGAGTGATTTAAAGCGCGCTCCGATGACAGACGCTCGATCGGGTGAGAGCCTCTCAATCACCTGATTGACAGGGAGCTTCCTCCCGTCCCGTGCCGTCTGGAGTGCTCGTGACCGCTGCCCGATCCGTCCGGCCGAACGCGATCGTCGCGGTCCTCGCGTACGCCGGGATCGTCGTCGCGCTCATGCAGACGGTGATCATCCCGCTGGTCCCGCAGCTGCCCGGGCTGCTGCACGCGTCGACCTCGGACGCGGCGTGGGCGATCACGGCGACGCTGCTGGCCGCCGCCGTGGCGACGCCGACGATCGGGCGCCTCGGCGACATGTACGGCAAGCGCCGCATGCTGCTGGTGAGCCTGGTCGTGCTGGTGGCCGGGTCGGTCGTCACCGCGCTGGCCGACAGCCTGCTCCCGGCGATCATCGGCCGCACGCTGCAGGGCCTGTCGTCGGCGGTGATCCCGCTGGGCATCAGCATCATGCGCGACGAGCTGCCGCCCCGGCGGCTCGGCTCGGCGGTCGCGATGATGAGCGCCTCACTGGGTGTGGGAGGCGCGCTGGGCCTGCCGGCCGCGGCGATCATCGCCGAACACGCCGACTGGCACGTGCTGTTCTGGGTCTCCGCCGGGCTGGGCGCGGTCGCGCTGGCGCTCGTCGTCGTACTGGTACCGGAGTCCTCGGTCCGCGGCGGCGGCCGGTTCGACGGGGTGGGCGCGGCCGGGCTGTCGATCGCACTCGTCGCGCTGCTGCTCGCGATCTCCAAGGGCGCCGACTGGGGCTGGGCGAGCGGCGCCACGCTGGGCCTGTTCGCGACGGCCGTCGTCGTGCTGGTGCTGTGGGGTCTCTACGAGCTCCGCCGGTCGTCTCCGCTGGTGGACCTGCGCACGCTGGCCCGTCGCCAGATCCTGCTGACGAATCTCGCGTCGACGGTGATCGGTTTCGCGATGTTCGCCATGTCGCTGGTCCTGCCGCAGCTGATGCAGCTGCCGACGGCGACCGGCTTCGGGCTGGGCCGCTCGATGCTCGACGTCGGCCTGGTGATGGCGCCGAGCGGGCTGGTCATGATGGCGATGGCACCGGTCTCGGCCCGCACGTCGCGGACCCACGGCCCGAAGGTGACGCTGATGCTCGCCGCGGTCGTCGTCGCGATCGGCTACGTCCTGATGATCCTGTTCATGTCGCAGCTGTGGCACTTCGTGCTCGCGTCGGTCGTGATCGGCGCGGGGATCGGGCTCGGCTACGGCGCGATGCCCGCGCTCATCATGAGCGCGGTGGAGCCGACGGAGACGGCCGCGGCCAACAGCCTCAACACCCTCATGCGCTCGATCGGCACGTCGGTGTCGAGCGCGGTCGCGGGCGTGGTGCTCGCCCACATGGTCGCGCCGCTCGGGCCGGTGCTGCTGCCGACGCAGAACGGCTTCCGCGTCGTGCTGGCCCTCGGGGCGGGCGCCGCGGTCGTCGCACTCGTCGTCGCGTTCTTCATCCCCGGTCGCCGGGCCGCGGCCACCGCGCCCGCACCCGGCCCCGCCCCCGCGCCGGTCCCGGTGGACGTGGCCGCGCTCGCGGGCCCGGCGGCCGAGGGCGCCGCACCGGGCGGCCGGACGGTCCGCGGCCGGATCCACGCCACCGCCGCCGGCACCGTCACCGTGACCGCGCACGGCGGCGACGGGACCGTGCTCGCCAGCACGCACGCCGGTCCGGACGGGCGCTACCGGCTCGACGGTCTGCCCGACGGCCCGGTCACCGTCGTCGTCGCGCAGCTCCCGGCGGTCCACGAGGTGGTGACGGTCCGCGCGGGCCTGACCCGCCACGACGTCGCGCTGCCCGCACCGGCAGCGCCCCTGGCCGACCCGGCCGCCGCCGGCGCCGGAGAGGCCCGGTGACCGGCCGGGTCGCGGGCACGGTCCGCGCCGCCGGCCGCCCGCTCGACGACGCCGTGCTCACCCTCACCGACGGCGCCGGGCGGCAGGTGGCCCGCGTCGTCGAGACCCCCGGCGGAATGTTCGCCCTCGACGGCCTGCCGCCCGGCCGCTACGTGCTGATCGCCCACCACTCGGGACACCGGCCGCGGGCGACCGGGGTCCGGGTGCCCGCCGACGGCACCCTCACCCCGGCGCTCACGCTGGAGCTGGAACCGCTCGCCGGGGTGCGCGGGGTCGTGCGCGACCCGGACACCGGCCGCCCGGTCGCGGCGGCGACGATCGTCGCGCTCGATGCCTACGGCGACGTCGTCGCGACGACCATCTCCGATCTCGACGGCACCTACCGGCTCGGCGGGGTCGACGCCGCGATCACGCTCGTCGTCGCGGCGCCGGGCGCCGACCCGGTGGCGCGCGGGATCGAGCGCGACCCGTCGCCGACGGGTGCCGACCAGGTCGTCGACCTGCCCGTCCGCACGCTGGGCACGTTGGCGGGCACCGTCACCGCGGGCGGGACGACGGTCGCCGGGCTGAGGCTGGAGCTGCACGACGGGGCGGGCGACCACGTCGGCACCGCGACCACCGACGCCGAGGGCGGCTACCGCTTCGACGGCCTGCCCGCCGGCCGCTACACCGTCCGCAGCGCCACGGGTGGCGCGCAGGTCGTCGTCGCGGGACACGACGGCGTCGCCCCGGACGTGTTCCTCACGACGCCGGGTCCGTGAGCCGCGGTCGCAGACCCTCCCACACCAGGTCCAGCAGCCGGCCGGCCTGCTCCCGGTCGGGCGTCGTGAGGACGACGCCAGCCATCGCAGCGACGACGTCCTCGGCGGGCACCTCGCGCAGCGTGCCGTCGGCTACCCCCGCGGCGAGCAGCTCGCGGACGGCGTCGGCCAGCCGGGCGCGGGTGTCGGGTGAGCCGATGGCCCCGGTGGCGATCACCGCGCGCAACGCCTCGGCCATCCCGCGTTTGGTGGCGACGAAGTCGGCGTAGCCGTCCATCCAGCGCCGCAACGCCTGTGCGGGCGGATGCCGCTGCGCCAGTGCGGCAGCCTCGGCGCACAGCGCGGCGAGCTCCGCCCGGTAGACCGCCTCGACCAGGGCCTCGCGCGTCGGGAAGTGCCGGTAGAGCGTCCCGATCCCGACGCCCGCCTCGCGCGCCACGGCCTCCAGGGCGGGCTTCTCGTGCGTCGAGAGCGCCGCCTTCGCCGCGGCGAGCAGCCGCTCGCGGTTGCGGACGGCGTCGGCACGTTCGGCCCGAGGCATAGCGGAGGGACCTCCGGATAGTGCTACCGTCGATCCGGAGGGACCTCCGAATCGTCTGTCAGCCTGCCACAGGGGAGCCGATCGTGACCATCGAGCCGGGCGGCACCACCGCCCCCGTACCCACCGCTCCACTGGGCCGCCGCCGCGTCGGGCGCGTCGGATACGGCGCCATGCAGCTCGCCGGGCACACCCGGCCCGTCGCGGACGAGGACGCCGTCGCGGTGCTGCGCAGTGCCGTCGAGCTCGGCGTCACCCACGTCGACACCGCCGAGTTCTACGGCGACGGCCGGGTCAACTCGCTGATCCGCGCGGCGCTGGCGCCCTATCCCGACGACCTGGCACTCGTCACCAAGGTCGGCGCCGACAGCGTGGGCGACACCCTCGTCGCGGCCCAGCGGCCGGAGCAGCTGCGCGCGAGCGTCGAGGCCAACCTCGCGACGCTGGGGGTCGAACGGCTCGCCGTCGTGAACCTGCGCCGGACCGACGTGCCACCGGGGATCGTGGCCGAGGGCGACCAGCTCGTCGACCTCGAGAGCCAGCTCGCCGAGCTCGTCGCCCTGCGCGACGAGGGCAAGATCGAGGGCATCGGGCTCAGCCACGTCGACGCCGACCAGCTCGCCCGCGCGCTGCCCGCGGGCATCGTGTGCGTCCAGAACGCCGAGAACCTGCTGTACCCGGGCGTCCCCGGGGTGCGGGACCTGTGCCTGGAGCACCACGTCGCCTGGGTTCCCTACTTCCCGCTCGGCTCCGGGTTCCCGCTGATGCGCAGCGTCGCCGACCATCCGGCGGTCGTCGAGGTCGCCAGGGCCCGTGGCGTCACCCCCGCCCAGGTCGGCCTCGCGTGGCTGCTCTGCCGCGACGACGTCACCCTCGTCATCCCGGGCACGACGAGCGTCGCGCACCTGGAGGAGAACGTCGCCGCGGGCGGGCTGCGGCTCGACGACCCGGAGCTGGCGGCCCTGCGCGCAGCGGTCTGACGACGACCGGCCGGCGCGCCCGCGAATTCGGATACGGTGACGCCATGAGCGCTGCCGGGCGCGGCCTGCCTGCGGACCTGCTCGGCCTCGGAGCGGGCCGGCGCATCGCGGCGCCGTTACGCGAGCAGATCACCGACGCATTGCGCCGCGCGATCCTGGAGTTCCGGTTCGAGCCCCAGCAGCGTCTCGTCGAACGCGAGCTCATGGAGCTCACCGGCGTCTCCCGGACGACGATCCGGGAGGTGCTGCGCAGCCTCGAGGGCGAAGGACTGGTCAAGATCGTCCCGCAGCGTGGCGCGGTCGTCGACGTCCCCGGACCGCAGGAGGCCGCCGAGCTCTACGAGGTCCGCGCCACACTCGAGGCGCTGGCCGCGCGCCGGTTCATCGCCCACGCGTCCGACGACGACCTCGACGCACTCGTCGCCGCGCATCGCAGGTACGCCGAGGCGGCCCGCGAGTCCCCCGACGACATCCTGGAGCTGTTGCGCGCCAAGGACGAGTTCTACCGCGTGCTGCTGGCCGGGGCCGGCAGCTCCGCGGTCACGGCGCTGCTGGGCCAGCTGCAGGCACGGGTCCGGTTGCTGCGGGCCCGGTCGCTGTCGAGGCCGGGACGACCCGCGGAGACCGTGGTCGAGCTCGCCGCCCTCGTCGACGCGCTGGCGGCGCGCGACCCGGCGACCGCGACCGCCCTGTGCGAGCACCACATCGACAACGCCGCCGCCTCCGGCCGCGAGATGGCCGACGCCCGGATCGCCGCGACCGACTGACGGTCCGGCCCGTATGGTCGGGACGTGGCGACCGGAGGGGACCCGGCGGCGTCGTTCGTCGACACGCTGCCCAAGGCCGAACTGCACGTGCACCTCGAAGGCACTCTCGAACCCGAGGACATGTTCGCGTTCGCCGCGCGCAACGACGTCGACCTGCCGTGGGCGTCGCCCGACGAGCTGCGCGCCGCGTACTCCTACACCGGGCTCGACCGGTTCCTGGAGCTCTACTACCGCGGCTGCACGGTGCTGCGCCGCCGCGCGGACTTCCACGAGCTCACGGCCGCCTACCTGCGCCGCGCTGCGGCGCAAGGGGTCCGGCGGGCCGAGATGTTCGTGAGCCCGCAGTCGTTCCTCGACGCCGGCGTCCCGGTCGCCGACCAGCTCGGCGGCGTGCTCGACGCGATCGCCGAGGCCCGCACCGACACCGGGATCGACGGCGCCCTGCTGGTGATCGCCCAGCGGCACCGCTCCGAGGCCGAGGCGCTGGAGCTGCTCGAGGTCCTGGCGCCGCACCGCGAGTCGCTGCTCGGCGTCGGGCTGGGCGGTGCGGAACGGGGGAACCCGCCGTCGCGGTTCGCCCGGTTCTTCGCCGACGCCCGCCGCCGCGGCTACCGGCTCACCTGCCACGCCGGGGAGGAGGGCCCGCCGGAGTACGTGCGCGAGGCGCTGGACTGCGGCGTCGAGCGGATCGACCACGGCTACACCGCGGCGGGCGATCCCGCGCTCGTGGCCCGGCTGCGCGACGAGGGCGTTCCGCTGACGATGTGCCCGCTGTCCAACCTGCGGCTGCGGGTGACCGACGACCTGAGCACCTACCCGATCGCCGCGCTGCACGACGCCGGCGTCGTCGTCACCGTCAACTCCGACGACCCGCCCTACTTCGGCGGCTACGTGGCCGACAACTACCGCGCCCTCGGCCTCCCGGACCCGACCCTCGCGGCGCTGGCGCGCAACGGGTTCACCGCCTCCTTCGCCGACGACGCGACGGTCGCCGCGGGCCGCCGCGCGGTCGACGACCACCTCGCCGCATGCGGGTGAGGGGTCAGCCGAACGTCGCCTTCCCGGCCTGGCGCGGGTCGCGGACGTTGGCGAGCGCACCCGTCGCCGTGCGGGCGGGAACGGCCCGGTCCAGGTCGACGTCGACCACCAGCAGCCCCGGTTCGGCCCCGAGCCGGTCGACGACCCGGCCCATCGGGTCGGCGACGAGGCTGTGCCCGACCCCGGTCGGCGCCTTGCCCCGGCTCAGCCCCGCGGTCTCCGGGTCGGCCTGGTCGCAGGCGAGGACGAACGTCCCCGAGTCCAGCGCCCGCGCCCGGACCAGCAGCTCTCACTGCTCGACCTTGCCCTCCCCCGCACCCCATGACGCGGGCAGCAGCACCGCGTCCGCGCCGTCGCCGGCCAGCCGCTGGAACAGCGCGGGGAACCTCACGTCGTAGCAGGTGGCCAGGCCGACGGTGCGGCCGTCGACCTCGATCGTCACCGGCGTCGCCCCGGCCGCGACGGTCGCCGACTCCGCGAACCCGAACGCGTCGTAGAGATGGATCTTGTCGTAGGACGCCTCGACGCCCCCGCCCGTCGCGAGCAGCGTGTTGCGGACGCGGCCGTCGGGGTCGGGGGTGAACATCCCGGCGACGACGGTGATCCCGGCGTCCGCGGCGAGCTCGCGCACCGCGGACGCCCACGGGCCGTCGAGCGGCTGGGCGACGGGCCCGAGCGGGACCCCGAAGCGGCACATGGTCGCCTCCGGGAAGACGACGACCCGCGCCCTGGCCTCGACCGCGCGGCGCACGCCGTCGCGGACGAGGCCGAGGTTGACGTCGGGGTCGGTGGTGGCGGCGAGCTGGGCGAGTGCGATCTGCACGGCTCTCCTTTGCGGGGTCTCGCGAGGCAGGGGCCGACCGCCACTATCGGCCACCCGCGCGCGGTCCGCGAGCCCGCCCCGACGTGGACGCCACCCGACCGCACGCCCGCCGAACCCGGACCCCCACACCCGCGACTTCCGAGGCCGCGCAGGGCGCTCTGCTCCGTGTCGGAGGGCGCGCGGGCGTTGCGGTCCGTCGGAGGCCGCGCGGGCGGCGGTCAGGCGTGCTGGGCGACCCGGTTGTCGAACAGCGCGAGCCCGGCCGCGGTGTTCGACGCCGGGACGTGGTAGGCGGTGTGCACCTTGCGGACCCGCTCGTTCATGGCCCCCCGCATGACCAGCCACATGATCAGCTCGATGCCCTCGGACCCGGCCTGCCGGATGTAGTCCTCACGGGTCAGGGCCGCGAGCTTCTCCGGGTCGTTCTCGATGGCGTCGAGGAACATCGCGTCGAAGTCGGGGTTGATGAACCCCGCGCGGGCCCCGGCGAGCTGGTGCGACATCCCGCCGGTGCCCAGGATGCCGACCGTGCGGGCACCGTCGAACGACGCGATCGCCCGGCCGAGCGCCTTGCCCAGCGCGTAACAGCGCGCCGCGGTGGGCTGCGGGTACTGGATGACGTTGACCAGGATCGGGACGACCGGGCAGGGCCACGCGTCGCCCGGGTCGGGCGTCCACACCGACAGCGGCACGGTGAACCCGTGGTCGACGTCGAGCTCCTGGAAGACCGTGAGGTCGAAGCCCTCGTCCATGAGGTGCTGCAGGAGGTGGAACGACAGGTCCGGCGCGCCCACGACGTCGGGCACCGGACGGCGGCCGAAGCCCTCGTCGGCCACCCGGTAGCGCTCCGCGGTCCCGATCGCGAACGTCGGGACGATGTCGAGGTCGATGCCGTTGGCGTGGTCGTTGTAGATCAGGATCGCGACGTCGGGGGTCTTGTCGGCCAACCACGTGCGCGCCGGCGCGTACCCCTCGAACAACGGCGCCCACACCGGGTCGCTCGTCAGCCCGCGGTCCATCGCGGCGCCGATCGACGGGACGTGCGAGGTCGCCAGCCCCCAGATCACCTCAGACATCGGTACGTCCTCCCGCGAGCAACGCGGCCTTGAAGTCGGCCTCGGACATGCCGGTGAAGACGCCGCCGAGGTACTGCATGGACAGCCCGTCCATCATCGCGAGCTTGTAGATGTAGAAGATGCTGCCCCCCAGGTCGAGCATCGCCTGCCAGTCACGGGCCAGCACCGCCGCCGTCTGCTCCTCCGACAGCGAGAACCGGGCGCAGTAGGCCCGCTCGTCGGCGAGGAACTCCGTCCGTGCGGTCTCCGAGCGCAGCGACATGAACAGCTTGTTCATGTTGAGCCCTCGACGGCTCGTGGGACCGTCGAACACGTACGTGCCCGGGAGGTCCGGGCTGATCCGGCTCGTCATGCACCGCTCCAAGACTCGGGCCGGCAACTGCGCCGGCGACCGTCGTCCCGACCGTAGATCGCGGTGCCGCTCCTGGCCACCAGGCAGTTGTCCCGGCCACTGTCGGCACCCCCGACGATTGTGCTTCGCGACAAACGACGGCGGGAACCGTCGTCCGGGACGTCCGGCGACCCGCCTCGGCGACCCGGACGTGGCGGCACCGGCGCGCGGTCAGCCGGTGCCGCTCGGCCGCGACCGGCTTAGCGTGGGCCGAACGCCAGCGTGGCCGAAGCACGACGCACTCTCTCGGAGGACGGATGGACACGAGCGCCGAGACGCCGACCGGTGGCAGCCTGCAGGAGGTCCTGGACGCGTCGGGGGACACCGTCGGGCTGCTGCGGAACTCGCAGATCGGGGCGTACGTGTACCCGGTCGTCCCGGCGGAGTTCACCAACTTTCGGCGCGAGGTCCTCGCCTGGCAGAAGACGGCCGTGCTGTTCGACCAGTCCCACCACATGGTCAACCTGTGGGTGTCGGGACGCGACGCGCTGAGGCTGTTCACCGACACCGGCGTCAACTCGACCGCGACGTTCCCCGTCGACTCCGCGAAGCAGTTCGTCCCCGTCTCCCCCGACGGCGGCGTCATCGGCGACGGCATCCTGTTCCGGCTGGCCGAGGACGCGTTCGTGTTCGTCGGCCGCGCGCCCGTCGCGAACTGGCTGACGTTCACCGCGGGCACCGGCTACGACGTCGACGTCCGCAAGGACGACCGCTCACCGTCGCGGCCCTACGGCAAGCCGGTGACCCGCGACGTCTGGCGCTTCCAGATCCAGGGTCCGCTGGCCTGGGACGTCATCGAGAAGGTGCACGGCGGGCCGCTGGAGCAGGTGCGGTTCTTCCGGATGGGACACATGAACGTCGGCGGCGAGCGGGTCCGCACGCTGCGCCACGGCATGGCGGGGGCTCCCGGCCTGGAGCTGTGG
This sequence comes from Pseudonocardia sp. D17, assembly GCF_036984265.1. Classification (NCBI taxonomy): domain Bacteria; kingdom Bacillati; phylum Actinomycetota; class Actinomycetes; order Pseudonocardiales; family Pseudonocardiaceae; genus Pseudonocardia; species Pseudonocardia sp. D17. The sequence continues at coordinate 25,754 of NZ_BPRG01000113.1, forward strand.
GGTCCCTACGAGACCTACGACAGGGTGCGCGACACGATCCTGGAGGCGGGCCGCGAGTTCGGCCTCGAGCCCGCGGGTGCGCGGGCCTACTCGTGCAACACCCTGGAGTCGGGCTGGATCCCCTCGCCGCTGCCTGCCGTCTACACCGGCGAGGGCCTGCGCGCCTACCGCGAGTGGCTGCCCGCGCAGGGCTACGAGGCCACGAACGCGCTGGCCGGCAGCTTCGTCTCCGACCGGATCGAGGACTACTACCTCAACCCCTGGGAGCTGGGCTACGGATCGTTCGTGAAGTTCGACCACGACTTCGTCGGCCGCGACGCGCTCGCCGGGATCGACCCCGCCAGCCAGCGCCGCAAGGTCACCCTCGCCTGGAACGCCGACGACGTCACCACGCTCCTCACCTCCCCCTTCGCGGTGGACGGCCCGTCCTACCAGTTCTTCGACATCCCCAACGCGAACTACGGCTCGTCGAACTACGACTCGGTCGTCGACGCCGACGGCCGTGTCGTCGGACTGTCGCTGTTCACCGGGTACAGCGCCAACGAGCGGCGCGCCCTCTCGCTGGCGACGGTCGACCCCGACGTGCCGCTGGGTGCCGAGGTTCGGGTGATCTGGGGAGAGCCGGACGGCGGGTCGCGCAAGACCACGGTCGAGCCGCACGAGCAGTTCGCGGTGCGGGCGATCGTGAGCCCGGCGCCGTTCACCGCGATGGCCCGCGAGACCTACCACCGGGGCTGGCGCACCGCGGCGACCACGCCCTGACCGCGGCCGGCCCCTCGCAGCCGTGGTGGGCGGACACCGGACGGTGCACTCAGGGTGCGTCCGGATCTCCGGCCCCGCCGCGGTCCCGAGGGGTCCGCGCGCCGGAGGGCAGCGGTCCACCCTCGGGCAGCTCAGGTCATCGCATCGGCGTCGCCCGTCAGGACTCCCTTGATGACGCGGTTCATCCCGTTGCGCGGCAACGCCTCCACGAAGTCGACCCGGACCGGCACCTTGTAGTCGGCCAGCCGCTGCGCGCACCAGTCGATCAGCTCGGCCGGGTCCGGCGCGACGCCCACAGGGACGACGACGGCCCGCACGTCGCTGCCCAGCACCTCGTTGGGCATCGGCACGACGGCCACCTCCGCGACACCGGGATGCTCCAGCAGCACGCCCTCCACCTCGACCGACGACACGTTGAGGCCACCGCGACGGATGAGCGCGGCGTTGCGGTCGACGAAGTAGACGAACCCGGCGTCGTCGGTGGTGGCCATGTCGCCGGTGCGCAGCCAGCCCTCGCCGGGCAGCGCACGTCGCGTCGCTTCCGGGTCGGAGACGTAGCGCGACATCGTCGACGGGCCGCGCAGGCACAGCTCGCCGACCTCCCCCGGCGCGGTCGTCGTCTCCGAGTCGGTGCGGCGCACCTCGAAGCCCACCCACTCGCGGAACCCCGTCCGCCCGATCGACAGACCGTTGTCCCCCATGCGGTCCAGCGCCTCGGGGTGGTCGTCGTCGACGAGCATGATCCCCGACGTCCCGCCCTCGGTGAGCCCGTAGATGTTCACCAGCTCCACGCCCCAGCGCTCGCCGATCTCTGATCGGATGCGCCGGTAGAAGGCCTGGCTGCTCGGCTGGCCGCCGTAGCAGATGCGCTCGAGCGCGGCGAAGTCGTAGGCGTCGAGCTCGGCGGGGGTGCGCCGGTCGAGGATCAGCGCGAGCACCGAGGAGATGAGGAAGACCGACGTCGTGCGGTGGCGCTGCATCCGGTCGAGGGTGGCGTGCGCGTCGAACTCCGGTTCGACGACGTAGGTGCAGCCCGCGGCCAGGCACCCGAGCAGGTTGGTGTGGCTGCCGGTGCTGGTGAAGAACGGCGCGAACGACTGGTAGACGCTGCCCGGCCGCACCCCCCATGCACCCACGCCCTGGAAGCCGCACGCCACCGAGCCGCGGTGGCTCAGCGCCACCGCCTTCGGCCGGCCGGTGGTGCCGGAGGTGAAGAGCCAGTCGGCGTCGTCGTCGCCGCGGACCGGGACCGCGTCGACGGCCGGGTGCGGCGCCTCCAGCACCCCGGTGGAGACGTCGAGCAGGACCTCGCCCTGGGCCACCTGCTCCAGCAACGGGCGGAACCGCGGCCCGTGCACGATCGCCGCGGGCGTCACGAACCCGAGCACGTAGGCCAGCTCCCGCGCCACGTAGCGGGTGTTGAGCGGCACGCAGATCGCGCCGAGGCGATGCACGGCGTGGTAGGCGACGTGAGCCTCGGCGGCGCCGTCGTTGTCGACGAGCACGCCCACCCGGTCGCCCGGCCCGACCCCGGCGGCGGCCAGCGCCCCGGCGGCGACGGCCACCCGGTCGGCCAGCTCGCGGTAGGTCCAGGCGATCTCGTCGCCGCGGACCAGGCTCGGCGCGATCAGGGCCGTCGTGTCGCCCACCACCGCGACCCGCGACGCGAGCAGCTCGGGGACGGTCTCCTCGGGGCCCGGCGCGTCCGGCCACCAGAAGCGCACGGGGTCGACCATCACAGGGGGTACCCGACCGCCGCGCCGTCCTCGACCCGCTCGATGTACTCCATGATCCCGTAGCCGGTGCGGCCGTCCCACGTGTACTCGCTGAACGCCTCCGCGACCCGCGACCGCAGCTCCGTCCCGTCCTCGGTACGACGGCGGTTGCGCAGGGGCGCGAGCGTGAGGGTCCTGGCGTCGATGACGGCCGTGCCCTGCGCCGTGCGGACCCCGAGCCGCGCGGCCGCGGGTTCCTGGTTGTCGTCCCACTCCGTCCACACGTCGAGGTCGGTGACCTCGTGGTACTCCCCGTCGACGAGCAGGACCCCGCGACGGCGCGACGTCCCGTCGGCACGGATGTTCTTGAGGATCATCAACGCCCGGTCCTCGCCGAAGTTCGCGATGAACAGCCGGTAGGCCCAGATCGCCTGCCAGTAGCGCGGGCCCCACGAGTGGTCGCGCCAGCCGTGGCCGTCGATCGGGAACTCCTCGTCGCCCACCACGATGTGCCCGGTGACCGCCGTGTGCTGGTTGAAGTGGCCGCGGGAGAACTGGTCGCCGTAGTACATGAGCGTCTCGTGCTCCGGCGCCGTCGGCTCGCCGCCGTGCATCGGCGACACACCCCGCGCGTCGAAGCGCACCGACGCCCGCGCCCGCGGCGCCTCGGCGAACATCCGGCGGGGGTCACGCAGGACCGACGGGTCGTCGAGGACGAACACCTCGCCGTCGTAGGCCATGGTGACCGCGGCGAACGGCTCGCCGACCTCGTAGCGCAGGCCGCCCGCGTCGAACGCGTCGTTGTGCGAGATCGACGGCTTCCCGAAGGCGCAGGCCACCCGGCCGCCGGGCAGGTACAGGCACACCGACAGCTCCGCGTAGCCCTCGTTGACGCGGTTGCCCAGCCGCATCCAGCCGCCCATCGCCGACCGCGCGTCCCACCCGCTGGCGTAGACGCTCTCGTTGAAGTTCACGAGGTCGTCCGGGGGGTGCGGGTACTCGTCGCGATGCTCCAGGCGCAGCCCGCCCGCGGTCGTCGTCACGTGGTCCCCCGTCGGTCGGCCCGCTCCGTCGATGCAACTGCCTCAACCCTATCCGGGCGACGGGGACCGGGACGCTCCGCGCGGGAACCTCGACCCCCGCCGTGGCGACGAGCCGGGTCAGGAAGTCCCGGAGGACGACGGACGGGCCGTCGGTGACGAAGTAGACCTCGCCGGGGCGGCCGCGCTCGGCGGCGGCCAGCGGGCCGTGCACGGCCTCGGTGCTGACGTGCACGAGCGCATGAACGGTCCAGCCGTCCGACCGCAGCCGGCGGACAGGTGGCCGCCGAGGAACCCCGAACCGCCGGTGACGAACGCCGTCCCTGCCATCGACCCGGCGTAGGAACGCGTCACCCGCGTGAGGAGGGATCGATCAGGACGGCTCGTCCCCCGCCGCCACGACGAGCGGCCGGTCGGGGCCGCCGGGAGGGTCCGCGCCGGCGTCGAGCGCCGCCCGGGCCGCGGCGACGTCACCGGCCCGTCCGGCGTCGAGCAGCGCGGGAGTCATTCGAAGCGGCAGAACTCGTTGCCCTGCGGGTCGGCCATGACGGTCCAGCGCCGGTCCTCACCGGGCGGGCGCAGGGCCGTCGCGCCGGGGAGGTCGGCGGGCCCGGCCGTCACGTCCCAGTGCCAGCGGTTCTTGGCGGTGCGCGGGTCGTCGACAGGAACGAACTTCCACGTCATGTCCAGCCCGGGGACGTCCTCGAGGTAGCGCGGCGTGCCGTCCGGGCCGGGGACGGTCCGCGCGCCGGTGCGCGCCGCCCACCAGGCCGCGGCGGCGACCGGGTCGGCGCTGTCGACGCAGAGCGCGAGCGCCGCCGGGTTGTCGGACGCGGCGCCGGGCCGGGGATCGAAGGCGCAGAACTCGTTGCCCTCGGGATCGGCGAAGACGCTGAAGACGTCGAACTCGGCGAGCCTCGTCGCACCCGGGACCTCGCGGCCCGGGACGACCAGGTCGAGGTGCACCCGGTTCTTGCCGACCTTCGGTTCCGGCACGGGGTTCACCCACAGCCACGGGGTCTCGTCGCGCAGCAGGGCGACGACGCCGTCGGCACGCGGCGCGGCGCGCATCCCGAGGAGCTCGGCCCAGAAGGCGGCCACCCGGGCGGGATCGGCGGCGTCGGCGCACAGATCCTTGAAGCGGACGGTCACGAGGCCGCAGGCTAGCCGAGCCCGGACCGCCCGGGCCGCGACGACGCGGAGGTGCCGGTGTCCGACCCGGACGGTCCCCGTACCGAGTGGATGAACGCTGCCGCCGACGTCCTGCGCGGGCTCAACGCCGACGAGGAGCCCGCAGCCCTGCTCCGTCGCGTCGCCCGGCACACGTGCGCGCTCACCGGCGTCGACTCGTGCGCGGTGATGCTGCTCGACGAGACCGGGACACGCCTGGTCACGAGGGCGAGCCACGGGCTGACCGAGGCCTACCGCCACGACCTCGACTCGCTGGCGCCGATGCTGGTGCACCCCACCGCGCACGCACCGGACGTGCCCGCCGCGCAGGCGGTCCGGGAGCGGCGGACCGTCGTGCTGTCCGACGTCGACGGCCTGGGCGAGGACAGCCCGTGGCGGGCCGCGGCGGGCCGGGAGGGGATCCACTCGATCCTCGCCGTCCCGCTCGACGCCGACGACGGCTGCGCGGGCGTCCTCGTCGGGTACACCCGGCGCGCCCACCGGTTCGCGGCCTCGGAGCTGGCCCTCGCCGAGCTGATGGCCCAGTACGTCGCGACGGTGCTGCGCGCGGCGCGGGTCAAGGAGGTTCAGCGCAGCACGATCGCCCAGCTGGAGAAGACCAACGCCGAGCTGACGACGGCCGTCGAGAGCCTGCATCACGAACGCGCGCAACGGGAATGGGCCGAGGCCCAGGACCGGCGGCTGGTGGCCCTGCTGCTCGACGACGCGGGGCTCGACGGCGTGCTCGACGCGCTCGCCGACGCGTTGGCCGCGACGGTGGTGCTGGAGTCGGCCGAGGACGGGACGGTGCTGGCCCGCTCGGCGGACGCCGCGGCCGGCCGGGAGCGCCCGGCCGCGACGGCCGCGCTCCCACTCGGCCGTGAGCTCGGCACGCTCGGCCCGGGGTCGTCGCCGGTGCGGCTGGAGCTCGGCGACGCGCACGCGTGGGTGCTGGCGCTCGCGGTGGCGGGTGAGGCCGTCGCCCGGCTCTGGGTGATCCGCGACCGGGACGCGGGCGCGGGCGCGCCGCCGCTGGTCCGGTCGGTGATCGAGCGGTTCGCCCCGCTGGTGGCCCTGGAGCTGCACAAGCGCAGGCACGCCGCCGACGCGGCGCTGCGGCTCACCCGCGACCTCGCCGTCGACCTGGTGAGCGGCGGCGGGCGGGACCGGGACCTGCGCGACCGGGCCCGCGCCCTCGGCCACGACCTGACGCGGCCGCACACGGTCGTGCTGGTCCCCGCCGGCGCCGCCGCGACGCGCAGCGCGCGGGCGGCCCGCCAGGCCTTCGGGGACGCCGCGCTCGTCGGCGAGGACGCCGGGTCGCTGGTCGTCCTCGTCCCCGACGCGGACCGGGCAGCCCTGGTCGCGGCCGCGGCCGCGCTGCCCGACAGGCCGACCGTGGTCGGGGCGACCGTGACCGGGACCGAGGACTACCCGGCCGCATGGCGCGTGGTGCGCACCGCCGCCGCCCTCGCCGCCGCGGGCCCGCGTCGGGCTGGGCCCGTGGTCGACCTCGACGACCTCGGCGTCGCCGCGCTGCTGCTGGAGTCCGGCGCACCCGACGGCCTGCGCCGACTCGCCGACCGCACGCTCGGCCCGCTCGAACGCCACGACGCCCAGCGGTCGACCGATCTCGTGGGGACGCTGCGCGCCTGGCTCGACGCGGGCGGCGCGACAGCCGAGGCGGCCCGGGCGCTGCACGTGCACCCGCACACGGTCGGCTACCGGCTGCGCAGGGCCGGCGAGCTCACCGGCCTGGACCTGCAGCGGGCCGACGCCGTGTTCGAGCTGCGCGTCGCGATGATGGTGCGGGCGGTCCAGCGGGCGGCCGGGCATCCGTGACCGCCCGCAGCCCTGCGTCGCCGGCACAGAAATCCGGGCGTGCGTTGGACACCCGGCCATGGCGCGTCGTCGCGGGATGGCGCCACGATGACCGGGCCGGGCGGCGCGCGACGGGGCGCGTCGTCGGCGCGGACCGGAGGTCGCGGATGTACCGGATCGGGATCGACGTCGGCGGAACCTTCACCGACTGCGTCGCGGTCGACGAGGAGACCGGCGCGGTGCGCACCTGCAAGGTGCCGACGACGCCGCAGGACCAGTCCGACGGCTTCGTCGCCGGCGTCGAGGCGCTGGGCGTACCCATGTCGGAGATCTCCCTGGTGCTGCACGGCTGCACCGTCGGGCTCAACGCGGTGCTGACCCGCACCGGCAACACCATCGGCGTGATCACCACCGAGGGGTTCCGCGACGTGCTGGCCATGGGCCGCGGGCAGCGGCCCGGCGGCGACCAGTTCAACCCGCGCTGGCAACGCGAGTTCGGCGACACCCGCCGCCCGTTCGTGCCACGGCACCTGCGGCGCACGGTCGCCGGCCGGATCGACCGCGACGGCGTCGAGGTCGTCCCGCTCGACGAGGCGGGGCTGGAGTCCGAGGTCCGGTTCCTGGTGGGGCAGGGTGTCGAGGCGATCGTCGTGTGCCTGGTCAACGCCTACGCCGACGACAAGCACGAGCGCCAGGCCGCCCGGATCGTCGCCGACGTCGCGCCCGGCCTGCCGTGCTGGACCTCGACCGGCGTGCATCCCTGCTTCAAGGAGTACCCCCGCTTCTCCACCGCCGCCGTCAACACCTACGTCGGGCCGCTGGTGCAGGGCTACCTCGAACGCGCCGAACGCCGGCTGGCCGAGCTGGGCTACACCGGACCGCTGATGCTGATGCAGTCCAACGGCGGCGTGCTACCCGCGGCGACGGCCCGCGACCGGCCCGCGTACACGCTGCAGTCGGGGCCGTCGGGCGGTGTGATCGGCTCGCAGCGCGGTGGCGGCCGCATCGGCCTGCAGAACCTCATCACCCTCGACATCGGCGGGACCAGCGCCGACTGCGCCGTCGTCGCCGACGGGCGGCCCGTCGTGACCACCGAGCTCGAGCTCGAGCACGACGTGATCATCGCGCTGCCCGCCCTCGACGTGCACAGCATCGGCACCGGCGGCGGCTCGATCGCCTGGGTCGACACCCGCGGCGCGCTGCGGGTGGGCCCGCGCAGCGCCGGTGCCGAGCCCGGTCCGGCCTGTTACGGCCGCGGCGGCACCGAGCCGACCGTCACCGACGCGCTGGCGGTCCTCGGCATCCTCGGGCAGGCCCGGTTCATGGGCGGGACGGCCACGTTCGACACCGAGGCCGCGACGGCCGCCGTCGCCCCGCTGGGCGAGGCGCTCGGGCTCGACACGCCCGCGGCCGCGCAGGCGATCGTCGACGTCGCGACGGCGGCGATGGTCGAGGCGGCCCGCGAGGTGTCGGTCTACAACGGCATCGACCCGCGGCGGTTCGCGCTCTACGCCTACGGCTCGGCGGGGCCGGTGTTCGGGGCGTCGATCGGGCGGGCGCTGGGGTGCGAGTCGGTCGTCGTCCCGCCGCAGCCGGGCGAGGAGTCGGCCTACGGGCTCGCGCTGGCCGACCTGCGGATGGACGTCGGCGAACCGGTGGTCAAGCAGCTGGGCGAGCTGCCGCCGGGTGCGTTGGAGGACGCCTACACCCGGCTGCGCGACGACGCCCGCCGCACCCTCGGCGACCGCCCGGGGATCGACGTGACCCGCTGGCTCGACGGCCGCTACCAGGGCCAGACGTGGGAGACACCAGGCGTCCCGGTCCCCGGGCGGCCGCTCGACGACGCAGCGATGACCGAGCTGCGGGCCAACTTCGACGACACCCACCGCCGGACCTGGGGCTACGCCGTCGGGCACGCCGACGTGAAGGTGACGATGGCGCGGGTGACCGCGACCGTCGCGCTGGGCACGCCCGACGCACCCGAGCTCGCGGCGTCGTCCGGGGCGGCACCGCCGTCGGCCGAGGGGGCGCGGATCTTCCGCGGCGGGGCGTGGCGGGAGGTGCCGGTCGTCGACCGGGCCGCGCTGCGCGCCGGGGACCGCGTCGACGGCCCGGCACTGGTCGTGCAGCCGACCGCCACGACCGTGCTCGACGACGGCGACACCGCCCGCGTCGAGCCGACCGGACACATCGTGATCACGTGGGGAGCCGACCGATGAGCACGCCTGCACGCGGCGACGACGCCGTCGGCCTCGAGATCCTGCGCAGCGCCTTCTACGCGACGGTGCGCCAGGCCGGCCGGATCATCCTGCGGTCGAGCTTCTCCCCGATCATCCGCGACGCGTTCGACTTCTGCGTGACGCTCGTCGGGCCGATCGCGCCGCCGCGGCTGGACCTCGACATCGTCGCGATGAACGAGAGCCTCGCGCACTTCTCCGGCGTCATGCCCTACATGGTGCGCAACCTCGTGTGGGAGTACGGCGTCGAGAACCTGCGCCCGGGCGACCTGATCGCCTACAACAACCCGTTCAAGGGCGGGAACCACGTCTACGACAACGGGTTCTTCCGGCCGGTCTTCCACGGCGGCGAGCTGATCGGCGGGGTCGCGGTGAAGGCGCACCTGGTCGACATGGGCGGGCTGACCGCGGGCGGCTACTCGGTGCGCAAGCGCTCGCTGTTCGAGGAGGGCGTCGTCATCTCCGGCGTCCAGGTCTACCGCGACGACGAGCCCTTCATCCCCGGCTTCAACCTCTACTTCGACAACTCGCGACTGCCGCAGAACATGCTCGCCGACCTGCAGGCGCTGCACAGCGCCGCGTCGTTCGTCGAGGAGCGGCTGCTCGCGCTGGCCGACCAGCACGGCGTCGAGACGCTGCACGACGCCATGGCCTACACCCTCGACTACGCCGACCGGTCGACCCGCGAGGGGCTGCGCGCCCTGCCCGACGGCGACTTCGTCGGCGAGGACGGCATCGACGCCGACGCCTACAACGACGAGCCGTACGTGATCCGGACGGTGGTGCGCAAGCGCGGCGACGAGGTCGAGGTCGACTTCAGCGGCACGACGCGGGAGGCGGCGTCGTCGGTCAACTGCTCCGTCTTCGACGCCATCAACGGCGTGTTCACCGCGGTCAAGTTCCTCTGCGACCCGCACAACCCGAACAACGCCGGCGCCTTCCGGTGCGTGAGCATCGTGATCCCGGAGGGCACGTTCGTCAGCGCCCGCCCGCCCGCCGCGACGACGATGTACTTCGACGCCGCCGAGGCCGTGTTCAACGCCGTGACCAAGGCGTTCCTGTCGGGCGCGCCCGCCGAGGCGGCCTTCGGCGGGCACTACAGCACCAACATGGGCCTGCTGATCACCGGGACGACCGGCGCCCCGTCGAGCGGTCCCCGGCGCAACCTCCCCCCCGGGGTGGCCGAACAGCTGGCCGCGGCGACGCAGTCGGTCCCGGTGACCCTCGACGACCCCGACGGGTCCGGGCGGCGGCTGTTCGTCGCCCCGCTGTTCGCCCTCGGCGGCTTCGGCGCCTCGGCGGCCGGCGACGGGGAGAGCTTCGTGTCGATGAGCCAGCAGAACCTCATGGAGATGTCGGCGGAGGCCATCGAGGAGGACCACCCGGTGATGGTGCTGCGCAAGGAGTTCGCGACCGACACGGCCGGCCCCGGTGAACACCGCGGCGGCGCGGGCGTGGTCTACGACCGGATGGTCGTCTCGCGGGCCGACGTCTACCCGCTGCTGCTGCACCTGCGGGTGCTGCCGTGGGGCAGCAAGGGCGCGGAGGCCGGGCGGCCGGGCGGCGCCTGGGTCGGCGTCGCCGGTGCCGACGCCGAACCCGGCAGCGCGGTCGCGCGGAGCTGGCTCGTCGCGCGCGACGACGGGCCGGGGCTGGAGCCGCTCGGCGGCTACTTCGACGACGACGGCGGGGCCGTCGCGGCCGGGGAGGGTCGCTGGGTCAACGGCCTCGGCGACGTCGACGCCGGGCCCGGCACCCTGGTCCGGGTGCGCACGCCGGGGGCGGGCGGCTGGGGCGACCCGCACCGGCGCGACCCGGCCGCGGTGCTGCGCGACGTCCGGGACGGCTACGTCAGCGTCGAGGGCGCGCGCCGGGACTACGGCGTCGCCGTCGAGGGCGACCCGGAGACCGCGCCCGACCGGCTGCGCGTCGACGAGGCGGCGACCGCGGTGCTGCGCAACGGAGGTGCCCGATGACCATGCTGTTCGGACGTCCGGAGGAGACCGAGCTGTCGGTCCCGCGGACCCGCCTCGACGAGACCTGCCCGCGGTGCGGGGGCGGCGACGTCGAGGGCTACCCGATGCTCGACCTGCGCGGCTGGTGCCTGGTCGCGCGCTGCCCCGGCTGCCTGCACGTGCTGCGCCGCGAACCGAGCCCGACGCCGTTCGGCTTCACCTACGTCCCGTTCAGCGCCCACCTGCGCGGCGCGGGTGGGTGACCGGGTCGCGGTCGTCACCGGGGCGGCCGGCGGCATCGGGCAGGCGGTCGCGCGGGCGCTGGCGGGCGACGGGTTCCGCCTGGTCGTCACCTCGCGCGACCCCGCGTCGCTGGCCGAGACCCTCGACCAGGTCCGCGGCCTCGGGGCGACCGCCGAACCGGTGGCCTGCGACGTCCGCGACGAGGCCGCGGTCGCGGAGCTCGCGTCGGCCGCCGAGGCGCTCGGGGCGGTGCACACCGTCGTCGCCAACGCCGGGGTGACCGGACCGGTCGGGCCGCTGCACGAGGCGGCCCTGGCCGAGTGGCGGGACTGCCTCGCGACGAACCTCGACGGCGTCTTCCTGACCTTCCGCGCGTTCGCGGCCGGGATGATCGCGCGCCGGGAGGGGTCGCTGATCGCGATCGGCTCGATGACGGGCAAGCGCCCGATGGCCGGCCGCGGACCGTACGCCGCGTCGAAGCTCGGGGTGATCGGTCTGGTGCGCACCCTGGCGACCGAGCTCGGACCGTCGGGGGTGCGGGCGAACTGCGTGTGTCCCGGGCCGGTCGGCGGCGGCAGGCTCGACGCCCTGGTGCGGCGCAACGCCGTTCGCGACGGGATCACCGAGGACCGGGCGCGCGCGGCGTTCACCGACATCTCCCCCATGGGCCGCACCGTCGACGCCGACGAGGTCGCGGCCGTCTGCGCCTTCCTGGCCTCCGACGCGGCCGCGGGGATCACGGGCGAGGACGTCAACGTCTCGGCGGGGACGGTGATGTACTGACCGGCTCCTGAGCGGCCCGTGAGCGAGGCCTCGTCTCACGCAGCGCCCGGCGGGGTCAGGCAGGCGGGCCCGCCCACGGCGTCTCGGGGCCGACGGCGTCGGCCCGGAAGCGCAGCGCCGGGTCGAGGTAGCGCACCTCGACGGGCGCGTAGAGCGCCTCGACCCCCGCGCGGACACCCGGGTAGGCCGCGGCGTACGCCGCGATCTCGGCGTCGGAGGCCGGGATGCGTGCCTCGCGCATCAGCGAGCGGACGGTGTCGGCGGTGGCCGTGTCGATGTTGGTCGTGTCGGTGGTGGTCGTGTCGGTGGTGGTCGTGTCGGTGGTGGTCATGTCGGTCTCCGGTCCCGGAACGGCGGCGGGGCTCACGCGGCGACCGCCTCGTCGCCTGCGGCGAGGGCGGGTACGCGCAGATGGTGGGTGGTGCGGGCCTGGAACGCGCTGCCCGCGCGCAGCAGCGTCGCCTCCTCGAACGGGCGCCCGGCCAGCTGCAGCGACAGCGGCATCCCCGACGCCGTCGCGCCCATGGGCAGCGCGAGCACCGGGTTGCCGACGGAGTCCCAGTAGCCGGTGTGGATGTGGGCGAACAGCTCCATGATCTCCGTCGTGCCGTCGAGGTAGCCCTGCAACGCGGGCGCGCCGACGGAGATCGTCGGACAGGCGACGACGTCGACCTCGGCGAACAGCCGGCCCAGCGCGAGCTGCCCGGCGCGGCGCATCCGCTGGGCCTGCACGTAGTCGGCGCCCGACACCATGGCGCCCCGGGCGATCATCGCGCGGGTGGCGGCGAAGTAGTCGTCCCAGCGCGTCGTCATGTCGGTGCGGTGGTAGGCGAGCGCCTCGCAGGCCGTCGTCACGATGTCGGCGGTCATCAGCTCCGCGCGCAGCGGCAGGACGACCTCGACCGTCGTGGCGCCCGACGCCTCCAGCTGCGCGACGGCGGCGTCGAACGCGGGGGCGAGTGCCGGGTCGGCGCCGTCGGGGAAGTGCCCCTCGCGCACGACCCCGATACGCAGCCCGGAGAGGTCGTCACCGGCGGGCTCCGCGGTGAACGGTGCGTCGACGCAGTCGGGGTCGCTCGCGTGCGACCCGGCGATCACCGCGAGCACGGCGGCGCAGTCGGCGGCCGACCGCGCCATCGGGCCGATGTGGTCGAGGCTGTAGCCCAGCGGGACGCAGCCGGACTTGGGCACCCGGCCGAACGTCGGCATCAGACCGGTGATCCCGCACAGCGCCGCCGGGATGCGGATGCTGCCGGCGGTGTCGGTGCCCAGCCCCGCGAGGAACATGCCCGCGGCCACGCCCGACCCGGTCCCCGAGCTCGACCCGCCGGGCCAGGTCTCGAGGTCCCAGGGGTTGCGCGGCACCGGGAACGGCTTGCCGAGGTCGGGCATGCCGCACGCGAACTCCATGGTCGTCGTCTTTCCGGTGATCACCGCGCCCGCGGCCTTGAGCCGGGCGACGACCGGGGCGTCCTTCCCGGCGCCCCAGCTGCGGTCGAGGACCAGCGACTGCGCGGTCGTCGGGCCCTCCGCCATCGCGATGATGTCCTTGACGCCGAAGGGGATCCCGTGCAGCGGGCCGCGGTCGTGGCCCGCCGCGAGTTCGGCGTCGGCCCGGTCGGCGGTCGCGAGGGCGTACTCGTCGAACCGGGCGAGGTAGGTGCCGACGCGCGCGTCGAGCCGGTCGGCGGTGGCGATCGCGGCCTCCGTGAGGGCGCGGCTGGTCGTGGTGCCGGCGCGCAGGGCCGCGGCGGCGTCGGTCAGGGTGAGGGACACGGGTGGGCTCCGATCGGAGTCGGGGTCGGGGCCCCGGCGGCCGGGAGGACGCCGGGGAAGGGCAACGGTCGCGGAGAACGGCGCAGGAAGGACAGCGCAGGAAGGACAGCGCAGGAAGGACAGCGCAGGAAGGACAGCGCAGGAAGGACAGCGCGGCAAGGACAGGGGTCGACCGTCAGGGCAGGCAGGGGCGATGGTCAGAGCAGGCCGGACGCGGTGGCCCGGCAGACGAACCGGAACCGGTCCGGGCGGATGCGCAGGAACGCCACGTCGATCACGCGCCCGCCGGGGTCGGTGATCGTCTGCTCCACCGCGAGCAGCGGGGCCCCGGCCGCGAGCCCGAGCAGCTCGGCGGTGCCGGCGTCGGCGGGCACGCAGTCGATGACGAACTCCGACTCCCCCAGCACCACGCCCGCGTCGGCCATGAGCTGGTACCAGTGCCCGTGGAACGACGTGGCGAGCAGCCGCTGCGCCTCCGGGTGGACGACGTAGTTGGTCGCGACGGCGCTGGGCAGGCCCTCGGTCATCGCGACGTACTCCAGGCGCAGCACGGGCGTGCCCGGCTCGACGCCCAGGGCCTCGGCCAGCGTGACCGGCGCGGGCACCGTCGACCGGTCCAGCACCCGCGGCGGTGTCGTGACGGCGTACATCGGCCCGCGGGTGACGCCGAGGGCCTCGTCCATCTCGGTGCGCGGCGGGTCGGCCATCACGTGGGTACCGACGCCCGGGAGCCGCTCGATCAGCCCTTCCGAGCGCAGCATCGCCAGCGCCTCCCGCACGGCCGCGCGGGTGGCGCCGTACGCCGACATCAGGTCGGTCTCGGAGGGCAGCGCACCCTCGGGGAACCGGTGGGCGAGCAGCGCGGCACGCAACAGGTCGCGCAGCCGCCGGACGTCCTCGCCGCGACGGACACCCGGTCGTCGTCGCGGAACCGGCATGCTCACAGCACCCGACGGTAGGAACGCGCCGTTGCGCCCGGGTGGCGCGGACATCACCGACACGTTGCTCATGCGCCCGTCACGGCGGGCACGGCACCGGCGACGTGCTCTGCGACGGTGCGGACCGTCGCGAACCCGCACTCGCCCATGACCTCGACGCCCGCCTCGTGCAGCCGTGGGGTGGCGGCGGCGCAGGCGTCGGCGAGCAGGGTCACGCGGTAGTCGCGCATGAACGCGGCCCGGACCGTCGACTCCACGCAGATGTTCGTGACGACGCCGCACACGGCCAGCTCGTCGACACCCAGACCGCGCAGCAGCGGGTCGAGCGAGGTCCACAGGAACGCGTCGAACCGGCACTTGTCGACGGTGAGGTCGGCGGGCGTCCAGCCGAGGTCGTCGACGACCTCGGCGTCCCAGGTGCCGAGCAGCAGTCCGTCGAGGGCCGCGAGGGCGCCGTCGCGGCGCAGGTTAGGTCCCTCGTCGGCGCGTCCAGGGCGGTAGAGGTGCCGGGTGAAGACGACCGGCGTGCCGGCCTCGCGCGCCGCGTGCACGGCGGTCGCGGCGTGGGCGACGGCCGCGTCCACGCCGGCGAGGCCCAGCCCGACCCGCGGCACGGAGCCCTCCGGCCGGCAGAAGCCGTTCTGGAGGTCGACGACGAGCAGTGCGCCGGTCATGGTGTCGCCTCCGTGACGATCGCGGCGGTCGGGACGGCGGGCCTGGCCGCGGGCAGACCGAGGTCGGTGGTCCGGCCCGGCAGCCAGGCGTTCGGTTTGCAGGAGTCGTGGCAGGACCCCTCGGTGGAGCAGCACAGCGAGCAGATGGCGCCCTGGTGGAACGGGCAGGTCGCCATGTCCACCAGCTCGTAGGTGCCCGCGCACCGCACGCACGTCGCGTCGGTGGCGCCCTCGGGGAACTCGCTGGTCCGCGCCTCGTAGAAGCGGCCCTTGGTGAGCACCGCGAGCACCGGCGCCAGCACCAGCGCGAGCACGAGGGAGACGAACGGGGCGAGCGCGGCCATCGTCGAGCCCATGGCACCGAAGTAGGCGACGAGCGAGAACACCGCCGCGATCACCATCGACCCGAAGCCGACGGGGTTGACGTTGAACAGGTGCGCACGGCGGAACTCGACGTGCCGCGGGCCGATCCGCAGCCAGCGTTTGACGATCACCAGGTCGGCGACCATGGCGCCGATCCAGGCGATGCCGACGTTGGCGTACACGCCGAGCACCGTGACGATGTGGTCGAAGATGTCCAGCTCCATCAGCACCAGTGACAGCGCGACCTGGAAGACCACCCACACCGCGCGGCCGGGGTGGCGGTGCAGGACGCGGGAGAAGAAGTTCGACCACGACAGCGAGCCGCTGTAGGTGTTCATGATGTTGATCTTCACCTGGGACAGCAGCACGAGGACCCCGGCGAGCACGAGCGCGACGGTGTGGTTACCGGTGAGCCGCTGGTACACGGTGGTGAACAGGTCGACCGGGAGTGCGACCTGGTCGGCGGACGCCTGGGTGTCGGCGTACCCGACGAGCAGCGTCGAGGCGAAGAAGATCACGAGGGCGAAGAACGCGAAGCCGGGGCCGCCCATGATCACCGCGGCGCGCCAGCGACCCCGCTTCCCGGGCCGGGGGTCGGGCATCAGCCGCAGGTAGTCCCCCTGCTCCCCCACCTGCGTCGCCAGCGAGAGGTTCGCCGCCGCGATGACGAACACCGCGACGAAGCTGAGCCCGACCACCGACGCGGCGCCGCCCTGCGGCTGCGGGTTCACCATGTGGGCACCGGCGTCGGGCGCGGTGGCGGCGGTGACGACGGCGATCCCGATGAGCGCCACCCACAGCGGCCAGGTCCAGGCCTGGAACTTCGAGCTGAAGCTCATCCCGTAGAGCGTCAGCGGGATCATCACGGCCGCGACGACGACGTAGGACCAGTGGATGTCCAGCCCGGTCAGCGCCGTGACGGCCTGGGCCATGATCGCGCCCTCGTAGGCGAGGAAGATCAGCGTGTACGTCGCGTAGACCAACGACGTCACCGTCGAGCCCAGGTAGCCGAAGCCGGAGCCGCGGGTGAGCAGGTCGATGTCGATGTGCTTGCGGGCGATCGCGAACGCGATGACGATCGTCAGCGGCAACGTCACGGCGCTCGCGATCACGAAGCCCCACACGGAGTTCGTGAACCCGAACTCGTTGACGAAGGCCGCGTCGAGCGCGTAGCCGGCCATCGCCGACAGCCCGACCAGGCACGACAGGAAGACCATCCACGGCGACCAGCTGCGGAACGAGCTCGGCGTGTACCGCAGCGAGTAGTCCTCCATCTGCGGGTTGTCGGCGACTTTCACGGGCGGGCCTCCCGGTGCTCCTCGATGACGAGCGAAAGCTAGGAAGCGCGCATTGCGTCCCGATGACGCGCCGCGTTGCGCCGGGTTGCGCCGCGCCCGGCCTGGCGTCCGAGCCCGCGACGTGCGCGAACCCACGCGATGATCGGAGCCGCGCCGAAGCCGGGCCCGCTGCGCCGCTCCCCTGCCACCCGTCGTCCGCACCGATCCGTCCGTGACCGCACCGGTCCGGCGTGACCGCGTCGGTCGATCGGGGGACACGGGGATCGTCCGTCGCGTCGACCGGCGGGCCGACGGGTGGAGGCCCGAGGCGGGGGCAGTGTCGGAGGCATCGGAGCGACGGCCCGGACCGGACGCCCCGCCCGACACCAGGAGGACGACATGAGCACCAGCACCGTCGAGGCCACCGAGACCACCACCGACGAAACCGGGACCACCACCGGGCCCCGCCGCACGCCCCGCGGGATCGAGGCGTTCGCGGCACTCGCCGCGATGGACTGCTACGGGTTCGGCATCGGCTACGACTACTACGGCGCGCTCTACGGCCCGGACCCCGAGTCCGACCCGCAGGCGCAGCCGGTGCGCGAGGAGCGCCGGGAGCGCAAGGAGCACAAGGAACACACGGAGCACACGGGGTTCGGCCGCGGACTCGTCGCCGCGGCAGCCGGGCTGGGTCGCGTATTCGGCTTCGGCGGCACGCCCGCCGGGGCGGCCCGCTGACCCGCCGGGCGGGCGCGGTCCCCGCGGCCGTACTCGCTGCCGACGAACCGGGTCAGCGGCCGGTCCAGCGCGGCGGGCGCTTCTCCAGGAACGCGGCGATCCCCTCGGCCCGGTCGGCGGAGTCGGCGATCGCGACGCCGGCGACGGCCGTCGCGGTCCAGCCGCGTTCGTCGGGGAGCCCGGCGACGGCATCGACCGCGCGCAGCGTCGCCCGCACCGCGACCGGGGAGTTGGCACAGATCTGCTCGGCGAGTGCGACCGCGGCGTCCTCGGCGGCGCCGTCGTCGACGAGCTCGGAGACCAGGCCGAGGTCGAAGGCGCGCTGTGCCCCGATCGGCTGCCCCGTCAGCAGCATCTGCTTGGCGACGGTCAGCGGCAGCGGCCGCGGGGCCCGGAACAGCGCCCCGCAGTTGGCGACGAGGCCGCGCGCCACCTCGGGCAGCGCGAACCGCGCCGACCTCCCGGCCACGACGACGTCGCAGGCGAGCACGATCTCGAACCCGCCGCCGTAGGCGATGCCCTCGACGGCCGCGACCAGCGGTGTCGACCGCACCCGCCGGACGACGCCGTAGTTGCCGCCGCGCGGTGTCGGCTCGCCCGCGCCCCCGGCGAGGTCGGTACCGGCGCAGAACATCCCGGGCCCGCCGGAGAGGACCCCGCACCACAGGTCGGGGTCGTCCTCCAGGTCGTTGAGCGCGGCGTCGAGGGCGGCCGTCATCGCGGCGTCGACGGCGTTGCGCTTGGCCGGCCGCTCCATCCGGACGAGCAGCACGTGCCCGCGACGCTCGGTCGTCACCCGGTGCGGGGTGGCGGGCGCGGTCATCGCGCTCCCCCACCGGGGCGGTGCCGCGCACGGGCACCGGGGCGGTCGTCGGCCGGCCGGCTGTTGCTCACCGCCCCACTCTCGCAGACGCGCCGGGTCAGCCCGCGACCTCGTCGGGACGCCGCGCGACGACGTCGCGCCCGGTGTCGGGGCCGGGTCTGGTGATCGCGACCGCGACGGTCGGCAGCACGAGCACCGTCAGCACGGCGGCGCCGACGAGTGCTGCCCCGTTCTCGGGCAGCATCGTGCCGTTGCGCAGCCCGATCTGGGTCAGGGCGACGACCAGCGGGAGCGCGGTCGCCGTCACGAGCACCGTCTGGACCCGTTCGCGCAACGACAGCACCCGCAGGTAGACCAGCAGCGCGGGCAGCCCCCGGATGAGGATCATCAGCCCGAAGAACAGCAGGAGCCGCAGCGGCGCCGCCGCGATCGCCCGCACGTCGATGGTCATGCCGGAGTAGACGAAGAAGATCGGGATGAGGAACCCGTGCCCGGCGACGTCGAGCTTCTCCTCCAGCACGCGCGCGTTCCGCCCGGCCCACCGGCGCAGCACCATGCCCGCCACGAACGCGCCGAGCACCGCGTCGAGGTGGAACCGTTCGGTGACGGCCAGCAGCAGGACGAGCAGCAGCACGGTGAACCGCAGCGTGATCTGGCTGGTCTCGTGCTGGCGCTCGCTGATGATGTCGTCGAGCCGCCCACCGGGGCGCAGCACCCGCGCCGCGACGCCGAGCAGCACGGCGAGAACGACGACCGCGGCCAGCGAGAGCAGCGCGACGAAGCGGTTGCCGATGCCGAGGAAGACCGCGATCGCGAGGATCGGCAGCAGCTCGCCCGCAGCCCCGCCCGCCATCAGGTAGCCGCCGAGCCGGCCGCGCAGCATGTCGTTCTCGCGCAGGATCGGCACGAGCGTGCCGAGCGCGGTCGTCGTCATCGCCAGCGCGACGGGCACGAACGCCCGGACCAGCCCCGCCCAGGCCAGCAGTCCGATGACCCCGAGCGCGAGCGCCAACGAGACGAACCAGGCCACCAGCGCCCGGCGGCCCGCGTCCTGTCGGTACAGCCGCTGGTCGATCTCGTAGCCGGCGAGCAGGAACACGAAGCCGAGCCCCAGGTCGGCCAGCGGCTCGATCGCCGTCGGGTCGGCCCAGCCCAGCACCGCGGGCCCGACGACGATCCCGCCCGCGAGCAGCAGCACGACCTGCGGGACCCGCAGCCGCGGGAGCAGCCCGAGCAGCAGCGGGGCGACGGCGGCCACGAGGGTGACCGCGAGGAGGCTCTGCAGCGCCTCACCGACGTTCTCCACGCTCCCGGGGTCTCCTCGCGCCGTGGTCCGCCGGGCGCACCACCGTTCGGGGCCGCCCCGACACGGTCTCGGTCGGGCCTCCGCGATCGTTAGCCGCGCAGCGGGCGGCGGTGGATGCGCTGCCGCGGGGCGTGGCGGTGGCGGCCGTGTCGGCTCGCCCCGGGCGGCCCGCTCCGGGGCCGGCGACGGAGGACCGGTCCCGGGCCGGAACGCTCCCGCCGGTACCGCGCGAGAAGGGCGATGCGCGGCCCGGGACCGTCCTCCGTCCGGGGCCTCCGACTGGCCCCCCTGTGGAGGCCCCGTACCCGGACAACGCGGCGGAACCCGGATCCGGCGTGCCAGGTCACCCGTTCGTGGCGGAGCGCGGGTCAGGCCGCGGGGCCTGCGGCGAGCGTCACGGTCGCCGTCCGCGCGCTCCCCGACGCGTCCGACCAGCCGATCTCCACGTGGTCGCCGGGCCGGTGCGCGGCCAGTGCCGCCGAGAGCGCGTCGGGGCCGTCGACCGGCGTCGCGCCGACGGACGTGACGACGTCGCCCGCCGCCAGCCCCGCCGCGGCGGCGGGCCCGCCCGGCACGACGCCCGAGACGACGGCGCCCTCGGCTGCCGGGTCGGCCACACCGCCCGCGCCCTGCGCCAGCTCGACCCCGAGGAACGCCGGGGTGCCCTGGGTGATCGCGTCGCTCTGCTCACCGGAGGTGATCTGCTGGGCGATGTCGAGTGCCGTCCCGATCGGGATGGCGAAGCCGACGGTGCCCGACGACGAGCCCGGCAGCGCCGCGGTCCGGAACGACGGCCCGGACGACGCCGACGACGCCGCCGTGTCGATCCCGACGACCGCGCCGCCGGCGTAGAGCGGGCCGCCGGAGTCGCCCGCCTCGATCGCCGCGTCGACCTCGATCATGCCCGTGAGCTGCTCGGAGTCGCCGCCCGACTCGTCGCCCGCCGTGATGGCCTGGTCGAGCGCGAGCACGGTTCCCGGCGCGGCGCTGGGCGTCCCGCCGACGCCGCCCGCGTTGCCGACCGCGGTCACGGCCGTACCGGGCGCGACGGCGGCCTGCTGGGCCGAACTCGCCAGGACCGCGGGCGTGAGGCCGGAGGCGTCGGCGAGCCGGAGCACGGCGACGTCGTCGGTGGCGTCGGTGCCGACGACCGACGCTCGGTAGCTCGCGCCCGTCCCGACCACGGTGACGGTGATCGACGTGGCATCCGCGACGACGTGGTTGTTGGTGAGAACCTCGCCGTCGGCGGTCAGCACCAGGCCGGTACCCGCGGCGCGCCCGGTGCCGTAGTCGAGGACGGTGTCGATGTCGACGACGCCGACCTCCTCCTGGGCCGTCGCGGCGCGGGTCGGGCCGCCCGTCCCCGAGCCGTCGTCCCCGGCGCCGGGCGGCAGGGCGACGTGCCGCGCGGCTTGCGCCGTGCCGGACGCGACGGTCGTCACCGCACCGGTGCCCACGACACCGGCCGTGACGGCCCCCGCACCCAGGACGGCCGCCGCCGCGGCCGCCGCGGCGGCGACGGCCCGCGACCGGCGGCGCGGCCGGCCGGACCGGGACGCGGCGCCGGGTCGGGCGTGGTCGTCGGGTCGGGCCTGGTCGCCGGGCTGTGGCCGGTCGTCGGGCTGTGGCCGGTCGCCGGGCTGCGGCCGGTCGGTCCGGGCCTCGTCGTCGGGACGGTTCTGCATGACGCACCTCGGGATCGGGATCGGTTGCCCTCGTCGTCCGTGGTACGCGGCGAAAGGAAGACGTCGCTGTGAACGTCCTCGATGTCTGCTGAGACGGCACGCGGCCGCGGTCGGCCGCGTGACCGGGTTCGGCGGCCGTGGGGCCACGATGGTCGTACCCATTCGCCCGGCCGGCTCCCGACCCGGGCCGCCCGCCGACCGGAGACCGGACCCATGCGCGCCGCGAACCTCGCACTCAAGTTCCTGCTCGAGCTCTGCGCCTTCGTCGCGCTCGGCTACGCGGGCGCCCGGCTGTTCGACGGTGCCGGCGCGGTCGTCGCAGCGGTCCTGCTGCCCGCGGCGGCGATCGCCGTGTGGGCGCTGTGGTGCGCGCCGCGCTCCGCGCGGCGGCTGCCGACGCCCGCCCGCATCCCCGTGGAGCTGGGTGTGTTCGCGCTGGCGGCGGTGCTGCTGGGCGTGACGGGCGCGCTCGTGCCGGCGATCGTGCTGGCCGCCGTCATGGCGGTCAACGCCGTCCTGCTCTCGACACTGCACCAGTGGGAGGCCTGACCCCGCCGCCGCCCCGCCGCCGCCCCGCCGCCCCGCCGCAGCCACCGCCGACACGACCGCGGCACGGACGCCGGGCGGCCGCGTCACCCGGTGATGCCGTACTGGCGGATCTTGCGGTAGAGCGTCGAGCGGGCGAGACCGAGCGCGGCGGCCGCGGCGACCCGGTTGCCGCCGACGGCGCGCAGGGCGTCGACGATGGCGTCGCGCTCGACCCGGTCGACGGCCCGCAACGCGCTGCGCGGCATGCTCTGGCACGAGCCGGGCAGGTCGGCCACCTCGATGGTCCCGACGGGCCGGCGGTCCAGCGCCGCCGCAAGCGCCGCGCGCAGCTCCGCGACGTTGCCGGGCCAGCCGTGCCGGGCGAGCGTGCGCATCGCCTCCGCGGACACGCCGACCTCCCGGTGCGGGGCGAGCTCGCCGAGGATCGTCGCGACCAGCTCGGGCAGGTCGACGACGCGGGCACGCAGCGGCGGCACGGTGACCGAGCTGCGGAACCGGGCGAGCAGCCCGTCGTGGCGCGGCGGGGTCGCGGCGGTGGCGGCGACGGGACGGCCGGCGGCGAGCAGGTCGGCGACGACCTCGTCGAGGATCCCGAGTGCGGCGGGCGTCAGCGCGTCCACGTCGCGCAGCACGAGCAGGGTGCCCCCGTCCAGCGACCGGATCCGGGCGAGGGCCCCGGCCGGTCGGGCCGTGACGTCCGCGGCCGCCATGACGTCCGCACCCGGCCCGCTCCGCCGTCCGGCGAGGTCGGTGAGCAGCCGGGTCCGCCCGCTCCCCGGTTCCCCGACGACGAGCAGCGCCCGGCCGGCCCGCAGCGCGTCCGCCACGCCGTCCCGAGCCGTCCGCCACGCCGGGGACCGGCCGTCGCCCCGGGGGCGTCCCGTCGAGGCGCGCCGCCACCGACCCCACCGCCGCGGGCCCGTCGACCTCCCGGACGAGCGCGACCGTCCCGACGAGTCCCGCGACGTCGGCCCCCAGCTCGACGGCCCGGGCGCGCAGCCGCACCTGGGCCCCGCTCGGCAGCGACACCACGTCGTCGAACGACCTCGCGCGGCGCATCACGAACCGCATGTGGTCCTGCAGCGCCTGCAGGTCGTGGGGATCGAGCAGGGTCTGCATCGCCGCGTTCGCGACGACGGCCCGGGTCCCCACGGCCAGGACCGCGTGCCGGCTGCGGGCGTCGAGGCGGGAGTAGGTCTCGAACAGCACGCGCTGGGCCTCGTCCCGGTCGTTCAACAGGTTGTCCTGGATCCGCGCGGCGGCCGTGCGCACCAGGGAGTGCAGGACCGGCGAGGAGTACCGGGTCTCGCAGCTGATGTCGAGCACCCCCTCGATCCGGCCGGTCACCGGGTCGCGCACGGGTGCGCCCGCGCACGCGTAGGGCTGCAGTCGCTCGACGAAGTGCTCGGCCCCGACGACGTGCAGCGACTCCCCCGACTCCAGCACCGTGCCCACGCCGTTCGTACCGACCCGGCCCTCGGCGTAGTCGAAGCCCGCCGCGAAGTAGTTGTCGTCGGCGAGCCTGCCGACCCACGGGGTCGTGTCCCGGCGCACGAGCAGCCGCGCGCGGTCGTCGGTGAGGGCGACGCAGACCGGGATGTCGGCGATCTGGTCGGCGAGCTGTTCGATCACCGGGCGCGCGCAGTGGACCAGCCGCGAGCCGAAGTCCAGGCCCGGGTCGTAGTCGCTGACCAGCTCACCGGGGTCGACCCCGCTCTCGACGCTGCGCCGCCACGACGCCACGACCTGCCGTGGGACCCCGGCAGGTGGGGGGTCGGCCCTGGCGAGGAACCCCGCCCGTGCGGACGTGAGCATCCTGATGTCGGCCAGGGCATCCCGCATGCAGCACCCCCGATGTGCGCGTCCTCACATCATGCCCGCGCGTCAACCCCTTGACGTGTCCGACTTCCGGACACGCCCGCCGACGCCGGATCCGCTTACGGTCGTAGCGCCGGAGTTCCCGGGTCAGCGCCGACCGGAAGGGCCGAGATGACGACGACCGTGCCGACCGAGCAGAGCAGCACCGCCGAACCCGACGTCCGGGACGAAGGGCACGTCGACGTGCTGATCGTCGGCGCCGGGGTGTCCGGAATCGGTGCGGCGCACCGGATGCGCACTTCGTACCCCGACCGGACGTTCATCGTTCTGGAGGCGAAGGACGACCGCGGCGGGACGTGGTGGACCCATCGGTTCCCCGGCGTCCGGTCCGACAGCGACCTGTTCACCTACGGCTACCGGCACAAGCCGTGGCGCGGGCCGTCGATCGCCGCCGGCGGGGCGATCCTGGACTACCTCGACGAGGTGATCGAGGAGGACGACCTGGCGTCGCGGATCCGCTACGGACACCGTGTCACCGGGGTGGAGTGGTCGTCGGCCGACGCGGCGTGGACCGTGCACGTCACCCGCGCGGACACGGGCGAACGGCTGCGGTTCACCGCGGGCTTCCTGCGGATGTGCCAGGGCTACTACGACCACGACACGCCGCACCGGCCGCAGTGGCCGGGGCTCGACCGTTACGAGGGTGTCCTCGTCCACCCCCAGAGCTGGCCCGACGACCTCGACCTCACCGGCAAGCGGGTGGTCGTCATCGGCTCGGGGTCGACGGCCACGACGCTCGTCCCTGCGATCGCCGAGAAGGCCGCGCACGTCACGATGCTGCAGCGCTCGCCGTCGTACTACTTCGCCCCGCCGACCACCCACGAGCTCGCCGCGCAGCTCGAGGCGCTGGACGTGCCGCCGGAGTGGACCTACGAGATCATGCGGCGCCAGTACACCGCACAGCTCGACGAGATCGCCCGGCTGGGGACGGAGGCACCGGCCGACCTGCACGCGTTCCTGATGGCCGAGATGCTCCCGCACCTGCCGGAGGGCACCGACGTCGAGAAGCACTTCACCCCGCGCTACCGGCCGTGGCAGCAGCGGCTGGTGATGGTGCCCGACGGCGACATGTTCGCCGCGATGCGCGACGGCGCGGTCTCGATCGTCACCGACACCATCGAGGAGTTCACCGAGAAGGGGGTGAAGGTCGCCTCCGGGGAGGTGCTGGAGGCCGACGTCGTCGTCTCCGCGACCGGGTTCGACCTGTCGGTGTTCGGCGACATCCCGTTCCGCGTCGACGGCGAGCCCGTCGACTTCACCGAGCGCGTCACCTGGCGCGGGCTGATGATCAGCGGCGTCCCGAACATGGTCTACACGTTCGGCTACCTGCGCCACAGCTGGACCCTGCGGGTGGACCTCGTGGAGGACTTCGTCGAGCGGCTCGACGCGCACATGCGCGAACGCGGAGCGCGGACCGTCGTGCCCGCGCTGCGCCCGCAGGACGCGGACATGCCGCTGCTGCCCTGGATCGACGAGGACAACTTCAGCTCCGGCTACGTCATGCGCGGGCGGGACCGGATGTTCCGCCGCGGCGACCGGGAGCCGTGGACGCACCTGAAGGAGTACGCGCAGGAGCGGGAGACGATGCCCGCCGCCGACCTCGACGACGGCCTCGAGTACCGCTGATCCCCCGACCCCGACCACCGCACAGACAGGAGAACACGTGCCGACGCAGGCCGTCCGTACCGGTGTCACCCTCAACTACGAGATCAGCGGTTCGGGAGACCCGCTGCTGCTGGTCATGGGCACGTCGGGGTCGCTCCCGCTGTGGGGCGAGCTCGTCGCGCGGCTGGCGGAGCGACACCGGGTGATCGCGTTCGACAACCGCGGGCTGGGCGGCAGCGACCGCGGCGAGGGCCCGATCACCGTCGCCTCGCTGGCCGAGGACGCGGCCGCCCTGCTCGAGGCGCTCGACATCCCGAGGGCGGACACCCTCGGCTGGTCACTGGGCTCCGCCGTCGTGCAGGAGCTCGCACTGGCCCGTCCCGACCTGGTCGCCTCCGCCGGGCTCTACGCCACCTGGGCCCGCGCCGACGGCTTCCAGCGCTCGGTGCTGACCGCGCTACGACTGCCCTACGTGCACCGGGACATGGAGTCCGCGCTGGCCGCCGCCGGCATCGCGTTCTCCCCGCAGGCCCTCGACGACCCGAACCTCCCGCAGCTGCTCGAGGCGCTACTGCCGGGCTTCCCGCAGAACGAGGCGCAGATGCAGGTCACCGTCGAGCAGTGGGACGCCGACCTCGCGCACGACACGCTCGACCGGCTCGACGCGATCACGGCGCCGACGCTCGTCGTCGTGGGCGAGCAGGACCTGCTGACCCCGCCGTGGCAGGCGAAGGCGGTGGCCGACGCGATCCCGGGAGCCGAGTACCAGCTGGTCACGGGCCCCGGATCGAGTCACTGCATGCACCTCGAACGGCCGGCCGACGTGGCGGACCGCGTCGACGCCTTCCTCGCGGCGGTGCCGGCGCGCTGACCCGCCCGGCGGCCACGGCCGCTACCCGACCGTCGGCACGACGCGGCCGATGTTCGCGCCGTCCTCGATCTGCTGGTGGGCGGCGGCCGCGGCCGGTTCAGTTCGGGGCGTGCACCGTCGACGAGCCGTCGCGCGGTTCGAGGTACGCCGGGTCCGGCGGCGGGACGGGCACGTCGGGCTGCCCGCCCAGGATCGCCTTCATGGCCGCGAAGTACGGCGGCGCCGCGACGGTGCCGCCGAACGCGCCGCTGCCGCACTGCCCGAGGTGCACCGGTGTGCCCGGGCAGACCTCCTGCGGGTGCGGGCCGTCGGCGAAGACCATCGACGCGGCGGCGTAGTCGTCGACCCCGCCGACGAACGCGACCGACTCGCTCGCGTTCGTCGTACCCGTCTTGCCGATGCCGGGGTGGGTCCAGCCCGCGGCACTCGCCGCCGCCGCGGAGGTGCCGATCGTGGTGTCGCGGCTGAGCCCGGCGGCGAGGGTGTGGGCCAGCCCCGGCGGGACGACCTGCGCGCACGGCTGCTGGTTCACCGGCACCTGCGCACCCGTGCGGTCGGTGACCGACAGGATCGGCGTCGGCGGGCACCAGACCCCGCCGGACAGGATCGTCGCCGACACGTTGGCCATCTCGAGCGTGCTCACCGGGCTGTCGCCCAGGGTGAACGACGGCTTGCCCTGGTAGTACTGCGACT
The DNA here is from genome assembly GCF_036984265.1 of Pseudonocardia sp. D17. Taxonomy (NCBI): domain Bacteria; kingdom Bacillati; phylum Actinomycetota; class Actinomycetes; order Pseudonocardiales; family Pseudonocardiaceae; genus Pseudonocardia; species Pseudonocardia sp. D17. Next base: position 52,656 of record NZ_BPRG01000113.1, read on the forward strand.
GCGGCTGGTCGTACTGCGGGTTCTTCGACAGCGGGTCGGCCGGATCGGTGATCGGCGGGCGGCCGACGTCGTTGGACGCGAGCGTGGTGCGCAGGCCGAGCTTCTGGGCCATCGCGATCACGGCCGGCAGCCCGGTCTTCTCCTCCAGCCCGACGAACGCGACGTTCGGCGACGTCGCGAGCGCGTCCTGCAGGCTGATCGGGTCCGGGTAGCCGGCGCCGTCGTTGTGCACCGGGTAGCAGGTGCGCGAGCCCGGGACCGGGAAGCACGCGGAGCTCGGGTCGAGCAGCGCGCTGTCGAACCCGACGGTGCCGGCCTCGAGCGCCGCGGCCGTCGTGAAGATCTTGAACGACGAGCCGGCGCCGAAGACGTTGCTCGGGTCGGCGACGATGTTCGTCGCCGTCTCCCCCGCCCCCGCGTCCGTGCCGTAGTTGCGGTTGGCCACCATCGCCAGCACCTGGTGGCCCGTCGCGCCGGGCTGGACCAGGGCGAACGTGTTGGCGACACCGTTCTGCGTCGTCGGCACGTCGGCGTCCACGGCGTCCTTGATCGCCTGGCTCGCCGCGGGGTCCAGCGTCGTGCGGATGGTGTAGCCGCCCGTCGCGAGCTGGTCGTCGGTGAACCCGGCCTGTTCGAGGTAGCTGACGGCGTAGGCGCAGAAGAACCCGGCGTCGGGCTGGGCGGACATGCACGTGCTGCCGGGCACGACCGGGCCGTTCGCCAGCACCCCCAGCGGCGCCGCCTTGGCGGTCGCGCCGGCCGCCGCGTCGAGCGACCCGTCCTGCACCATCGCGTCGATCACCACGTTGCGCCGGGCGAGCGCCTGCTGCGGATGGGTGTAGGGGTTGTCGAGCGTCGGGTTGTTGACCATGCCGGCGAGCAGGGCGGCCTGCGGCACCGTCAGCGCCGACGCGGTGGTGCCGAAGTAGGCCTGCGCCGCGGTCGCGACGCCGTAGACGTTGCCGGAGAACTCGACGAGGTCCAGGTACCCGGCGAGCACGTCCTGCTTGGACATCGCGTGCGAGACCTGCACCGCGATCTCGGCCTCCCGGACCTTGCGCCCCACCGTGTCCGCCCGGTCGGCGGCCTGCTCGGCCGGGTCGTCGCGGTCGACGACGTCGATCAGGTAGTTCTTCACGTACTGCTGGGTGATCGTGGAGGCGCCCTGCAGGTCGCCGCCCGAGGCGTTGTTCACGACGGCCCGCGCGATCGACGTCGGGTCGAGCGCGGACTCGTCGAAGAAGCGCCGGTCCTCGACGGCGAGGATCGCCGCGGTCATCGTGGGCGCGATCTGCGCGTAGCTCACGGGCGTGCGGTACTGCGCGTAGAGCGTCGCGATCGTCGCGCCGTTGCGGTCCTGCACCGTCGTCGCGAGCGGTACCTTCGCCGGGTCGATGTCGGGTCCGCCCGACACCGTCGGGACCTGGTAGGAGAGGTCGTCGATGCCGACGCCGAGGGGGACCAGGAAGCCGGTCGCGACGACGCCTGCGACGACGCACAGCAGGGCGAGGCGGCGCAGCAGCCGGGACCGGTCGGGGGCGGGTCCGGGAGCGGTCACGGGGCGGTGCGGGTGAGCGGGGCGTGCAGGCGGGTCACAGGACCCCAGACTCGACCGCCGACCTGTGCGTTCCCTATGGGTTCGATGTGGATCAGCTCTGTTCCTGCGTGCTCGCCGGCGGCAGCTTCGCGTTGACGACGTCGTTCGTCAGCGCCTTGAGCTCGTCGAGGTGCGCGTCGTGGATCCCGCGCGGGGTGGTCCCGTACTTCCGGCACAGGAACGCCGCGGCGGCGGTCGCCATCGCGTGCTGCCCGCCGTTGCCCATGAACTTGGTGTTCGACCCGGCGACGTGGGTGACGCTGATGTGCTTGCCCGCCATCATCAGGTTCGGCACGTTCACCGAGTACAGGCAGCGGAACGGGACGTCGTAGGGCCGCTCGTCGCGCTCGTCCCACTTCCAGTCCTTGAGCCGGAAGTCGTACTTCTCGTCGCGCGGGTAGTGCAGGCAGAACGCGCCGGAGTTCTGCACGACGGCGTCGGGGAAGTCGACGTGGGAGCGGATGTCGTCCTCGGTCAGCGTGTGGTCGCCGACGTAGCGCCGGTACTCCCCCCGCGCCGCCACGAACGCCACCCACTCCAGCTCGAGGGCGGCGTACGTGGCCGGCTCCACGGTCTTCACGTTGGAGAACGTGCCGTAGACGGCGCGCAGCAGGTGGTCGCGGATGTGCTCGCCCTCGGTGTACGGGTCGAGGTACTGGCCGTACTCCCAGAAGTGGGTGGCGGGGAACAGCATCCGGCGCCGGATCGTCGGGTCCGGCACCTCCCCCGGGCGCCGCGCGACGGGACCCTCTCCGTTCTCGACGCCGGGCTCGCGCAGCTGCCCGTTGAGGTCGGCGAAGTCCTTGGCGACCTCCACGGCCCACGGCACGTCCGGGAACTCGACGGGCCCGTCGGCCATCCGGGTGCGGAAGAAGACCGTGTTGCCGTGGTGCACGTCGTCGGCCCGTTCGGGGGCAAGGCCCTCACCGAACTCCGCCACCGACTCGCGGCCGAAGCGCGTCCGCGCGCCGACGTGCAGGCCCAGCGCCGCGGTCCCGGTGCAGTCGACGAACAGCGGCGCCCGGAAGCGGCGCTCGGTACCGGTGCGGGCGTCGCGGGCGTCGACGGAGACGATCCGCGGGGTGGCGGGGTCGCCGTCGGAGGCGACCGCGTAGACGGTGTGCTGCAGGAACACCGACGCCGTCGGCTCGGCCTCGATCACGCGCAGGGCGTGCAGGTCGCCGCCGGGGGTGCGCGCGGACAGCTCGTCGATCACCGGGCCGCGCTCGCCGCGCGGGTTCAGCCCCACCTCGACGCTCGCGTTCCCGCCCAGGTGGGGGCGGTCGTGCAGCAACGCCACACGCAGTCCCAGCCGGGCCGCCGACACGGTCGCGGCCGCGCCCGTGACCCCGCCGCCGACGACGACCAGGTCGAACTCGCCGGCCTCGACCGGCTCCTCGGGCAGACCGCGCAGCCTCCGCCGCCAGGCGCGGGCGGTCTCGTCGGCCCCCTCGGGCGGGGCCACGTCCCCCTGGCCCCCGACCGGGGCGAGGTAGATCGCGTCGCAGCGGCCGTCGAAACCCGTGAGGTCGTGCAGGACGAGCCGCACCGGGCCCGCGGCGAGGTCGACCGTCCCCGCGTCCTGCCACGACCAGTCCCGGCCGTTCGCGCCGAGGACGGTGTCGAGGACGGTGCCGCCGACCGCGAGGGTGAACCGGCCGGGGTGGTGCGCGGGCACCCAGTCCTTGGCCCGCACCCACACCCGGTAGGTCCCGGCCTCGGGAACGGCGACGGTCGTCGACGCGTCCGCGACGGGTCTGCCGAGCCCGTGCGCCAGCAGGTAGGGCGACCCCATCTGCAGCTCGAACTGCGAGTCCACCGCCCAGCCGCCGAGATCGTCGAACTCCTCGGCCTCGACGAGAATCCCGGCGGGGCCCGTGGCTGCGTCGACACTCATGGTTTCATAGAAAAACCTATTCGCGGCGCGACGTCAACGCCGTGAGCGGCTCGGGTGGGGCCCCGCCGGTCCCGCGCCGGGTTCCGTCGGCGGTCCCGTCGAGCCGGAGCCGTCGAGCCGGAGCCGTCGAGCCGGAGCCGTCGGGTGCCGTCGGGTCCCGGGGAGCGGGTCCTTCGGCCCGGCGCGGTGGTGGCCCCCGGCCGGTACGCGGGCATCGGCCCGGCACCGACCATCGGGGGGCGGCGCTCCGGCCGCGACCGCGGCGACCCCGTCGCCCCCGACCCGTGGAGGTCACCCATGACCGCGCCGCAGCACGCCGCCCGCCCCGAGGCCGCCGACGACGACCCGACCCTGCGGACGGTGATGTCCCCGCACGTCGTCTGCATCGTCCCCGACGCGTCGCTGCGGATCGCGTTGCAGCTCATGGTCACCCGCAACGTCCGACACCTGCCCGTCGTCGAGGGCATCGACCATGCGCGCGTCGTCACCGAGGTCGAACTGCTGCGCGGGATCGTCGCCGCGCGCGGCCCGCTCGGCATCGCCCCGCTGCGGGTCCACGACGTCGCGCGCACCGCGGTCGTGCTCCGGCCCGACGACCGGCTCTCGGCCGCCGCGCGCGCGATGCACGACACCGGCTGCGACGCGGTGCTCGTCGAGGACCGTACCGAGCTCGTCGGAATCGTGACCGCCACCGACGTGATCTCCGCCGTCCTCGGCCGGCGCTGACCACGTGCCGGCACCCGGGCGGCTCGGCCGGACCGGCGGGACCTTCGCCCCCTCGCGGGCCGCCGGACGTCCCGCGACCGCCACCCGTCGGGCCCTTGCCGCCGACCACCGGACACGACCAGGCTCGACGCCTGGGGAAGGGAGCTCGCGATGACCCGCGCCGGCCACGGAATCGACATCAGCACCCTCGAGGAGGCCGTCCGCCGGGCCGTCCGCGCCCCGTCGATCCACAACACCCAGCCATGGCGCTGGCACGTCGCCCCCGGGCGGGTCGAGCTGCACGCCGACCCGGGCCGCCGGCTCATCGCGACCGACCCCGACGGGCGGGACATGCTCGTCAGCTGCGGCGCCGCGCTGCACCACCTCCGGGTCGCGCTCGCCGGCGTCGGCGCGAACACGGCGACGACGCGGCTGCCCGATCCGGAGCGACGCGACCACCTCGCGACGGTCCACGTCGTCGACGGGCACGCCCCCTCCGCCGACGCGAGCCTCTACGCCCAGATCGACCGCCGCCGCTGCGACCGGCGCCCCTACGACGCAGGTGCGTCGCCGACGCTGGTCGGCGTGCTCACCCGGCGGGCGCGGGCGCTCGGTGCGGACATCGTCGCGGTCGAGGGACCGGCCAGGGAGCGGATCCTGCGGGCGATCGACGACGCCGCGCTCGACCAGCCGCACCGCCCCGGCTACGTGGGCGAGCTCGTGGTGTGGACGCACCGCTACGCAGGGGCCCGTGACGGTGTGCCGCGCACGTCGATCCCGGCGGACGGGCCCGGCACCGGCAGCCCCCATCGCAACCGGTTCCCGAGCGGCACCCTGCCGCAGCGGGCGTCGTTCGGCCCGGACGCGGGAACGCTGTTCGTCGTCACGACGCCAGGCGACGACCGGATCGACCGGCTGAGGGCGGGCGAGGCGGTGAGCGCGGTCCTGCTCGCGGCCGCCGCGGCCGGGTACGCGTCGTGCCCGCTCAGCCAGGCGCTCGAGCTGTCCTCGACGCGCAGCCGCGTGCAGTACACGGCGGGGACGACAGGCCATCCGCAGCTGCTGCTGCGCATCGGACGCCCCCCGGCGCACGGCGGTCCGGTCCCCGAGACGCCGCGCCGCTCGCTGTCCGCCGTGCTGTTCTGAGCGTCGCCGCCCGGCATCCGGGGCAGCCGGGGCGGATCGGCCCGACCCGCGGGTTCGGGCGGCAGGTTCGGGCGGCAGGTCGTCGTCCGCGCCGCGCTGCCTCGCCCGGGGTCATCGACCGCCGCTCGTCGCGGCCCGGTCGTCGGCGTCCGCGGAGGGACCGGATCGCCTGCCCCCTGCGGCGGGCCCGGAGCCGGCCCGCGGACGAGCGCGGTGAGTCCGACCTCGAACCCGTGGTCGGGTCCCAGTTCGGCGACGGCGATCGCGGCGAGCACCGCGTCCGGCCCGCTGAAGCCGTGTCGGTCGAGGAACCTCACCTGGGCGAGGGCGTCGGCCGGGTTGGGTGCCCGCGATCCGGCGGCGGCGATCAGCCGGGCCCGTAAGCTGCGGGTACGGACGGACCGGCGGTTCGAGGGGGAGAACATGGCTGGGCAGGACGCCTGGAGTGGAACGGTCGTACGGAAGGGCCGAGCGCTGCTCGACGGCTCGAACCTCTACCGGCGCCTCGAGGTGCGCCTGGCGGACGGGACGACGACCCGTGTCCGCGTGGGTCGCTCCCTGTGGAAGGACCTGCAGGTGGGCGACCGTCTGGTCAAGGAGGCCGGCGGCGAGCCGCGCCGCGCCTGACGCCGCAGGACGACCGGCGGTCGCCTCACGGCCGTCGCATCAGGGCAGCGGCACCGACCAGCTCAGCCTGCTGCCCCCGGACTCGCCGGGTGCGAGCGCGAACGAGCCGCCGCGGCGTTCGGCGCGACGCCGCAGGTTCGCGAGTCCGCTGCGCCGCCCACCCACGCCCGGGCCGCGGCCGTCGTCGGCCACCACGATCTCGACGGTGGCCGTCGCCGCGTCCACGACGACGTCCACGTCGCAGTGCTTCGCCGCGGCGTGCTTGGCGACGTTGGCCAGCGCCTCGCGGAGCACGGCGGTCATGTCGTCGGCGAGGTCCTCGTCGCTCGCGAGCGTGTCGGCGGGCCCGGTGAACCGCAGCGCCGGGCCGAACCCGAGGACCTCGGTCGCCTCGTCGACGACCTGAAGGATCATCGCGCGCACGCCGCCCGCGTGCTCGGGCTGCTGCAGGGCGAAGATCGTCGTGCGGATCTGGGCGATGGTCTCGTCGAGGTCGCCGACGACACCGCGCAGCCGCTCGGCCTGCTCGGGGTCCTCGACCCGGCCCGCGACGCTCTGCAGCGACAGCCCGGCGCCGAACAGCCGCTGGATGACGTGGTCGTGCAGGTCGGCGGCGATCCGCTCGCGCTCCTCGGCCACCCGCAGCCGCTCCCGCTCGGCCCGCGCCTCGGCGAGCTCCAGGGCGACGGCGGCCTGGTTCGCGAAGCCCGCGACCAGCTCCAGGTCCGCCTCCCGGAACTCCGGCTCCCCCTCCAGCCGCACGACGGTCAGCACGCCGTCGGTCGTCGACATCCCCACCAGCGGCACCACGAGCATCGGCCCGGCGGCGAGGAGACCCCGGCCCAGCACCGGGGTCGCGCCCGGGCCCTCGTCGGGCGACGTCAGCCGCAGCGCCGACGACGAGGTGAGCACCGCGCCCGACACCGACCCCTCCAGCGGGAACCGCATCGACCGCACCCGCTGCACGGCGTCCTCGAGACCCGGCCGGGCGTCTGCGATGTCGACGCGCAGCATGCCCGGCTCGCTGTCGTCGGGCCGCACGAGGATCGCGAGGTCGGCGTCGGCGAGCTGGCGGCTCCGCTCGACGATGAGCCGCAGCGGGCGCTCCCCGGACGCGCCGAGCATCTGCCGGGTGACCGCCGCCGTCGCGGCCATCCACTCGCCCCGGACGGTCGTCGCGTGGAAGAGCCGGGCGTTGTCGATCGCGACGGCCGCTGTCGCGGCCAGCGCCGTCAGCAGCTCCTCGTCCTCGGCGGTGAACTCGCCGTGGGCGCTCTCGGCGAGGTAGAGATTGCCGAAGACCTCCTCGCGGATGCGGATCGGCACCCCGAGGAAGCTCTCCATCTCCGGGTGCCCCGGCGGGAAGCCGGACGACCGCGGGTCGCCGGTGATGTGGCGCAGGCGGATCGGCTTGCCCTCGTCGATCACGGCGCCGAGCAGCCCGCGGCCCACCGGCAGGTCCCCGATGCGCTCGACCGTCACGTCGTCCATTCCGGTGTGGACGAACTCGGCCAGCCCGACCCCGTCGGCAGCGAGGACGCCGAGCGCGGCGTAGCGCGCGTCGAGCAGGTCGCGGGCGGCCTCGACGATCCGGCGCAGTACACCGGGCAGCGCGAGGTCGACGACGATCGACTGGTTCGCCCTGAGCAGCCCGCGCAGCCGCCCCTGCGCGGCCATGACCTCGCCCGCCCGGTCGACGAGCTGGCGCAGCAGCTGGTCGAGCTCCAGCCGCGGCAGGTCGGGAAACGTCAGCGCCGGCTCGGTGGGGCCCGTATGGGCGTCGTCGGACGAGTCGTCCACGGGCCTAGCCTCCGGTTCCGCGCGGGTGCCCCGCCGCGCTCCCCTGCCGGCCGCGGCGCCGCCGACGGTACCGGGACCTCCGGCGACGAGGGCCGGGTCGTTGGTCCCGACCCGCGTGTGACCTCGGCCGCGGACGGCTCGGGTCGTTGCGACGCAGCCCGATCCGGCCGCCGCGGCCCATGCTCGACGGGCAACCCGAGATCGAGGAGAGGGTCACGATGACCGTCAGCCACGGCTACCGCGGAGCGGAGCCGACCGTCCCGGCCGCACGCACGGGCCACCCCACCACGCCCGCGGCCGGCACCGGCCGCCCGCAGGGCGCGATCGCCCTCACGGCGTTGCGGATCGGGCTCGGCCTGGTGTTCCTGTGGGCGTTCCTGGACAAGACGTTCGGCCTCGGCTACGCCACCGGCGGGGCCAGGGCCTGGATCCACGAGGGCTCGCCGACGAAGGGGTTCCTCGGCTCGGTCGACGTCGGCCCGCTGCAGACGATGTTCCACTCGTGGGCCGGGACCTGGTGGGCCGACTGGCTGTTCATGCTCTCGATGGCGGGCATCGGGCTCGCGCTGCTGCTCGGGGTGGCGCTGCGCCCCGCGGCCGTGGCCGGCACCGTCGTGCTGGCGCTGATGTGGCTGGCCGAGTTCCCGCTCGCGCAGGTCGCCGCCGACGGCACGCCGAGCGGCTCGTCGAACCCGATCGTCGACTACCACGTGATCTACGCACTGGCGCTGATCGCCGTCGCCGCCACGAACGCCGGCCGGTTCTGGGGGCTGGCCGAGCAGTGGGCGCGGCTGCCGTTCGTCCGCGACCACGCCTGGACGCGCTGATCCGAGGTCGCCGCGCGGTGCGACACCCCGCCCGCGCCCGAGCCGGGTCAGCGGGCGGGGGCGTCCGTGCCCACCGCGAACTCCTCGACGCCGAGCACCCGCAGCAGCTCCCACCGCTCACGGGTCTCGGCGTCGGCCGGGGTGAGGACCACCAGCTCCTGGCCCAGGTCGGGGGTCAGCAGGGTCTCGCAGTCCATCCGCATGCTGCCGACGCGCGGGTGCTGCAGGGTCTTGCGGTCCATCCGACGCACGGCGACCTCGTGGTCGTCCCACAGCGCGCGGAAGTCGGCGCTGGCCGCGCGCAGCCGCTCGACGAGGCCCTCGACCACGGGATCGCCCGACCGGCGCCCGGCGACCGCCCGCAGGTCGGCGACCAGCGCCCGGGACTGGTGGTCGCGCTCGTCGGGCGCATGGCCCTCGCGGATCGCGGCGTCGGTGAACCAGCGCACGATGAGGTAGCGCTCGTCGCCGGTGAAGCGCGTGAGGTCCCCGGCCAGCAGCAGCGAGGCCCGGTTCTGGGCGAGCACCTCGCCCAGGTCGGAGATCACCATGGCCGGGGTGTCCACCAGCAGGTCGAGCATGCGGACGAGGCCCGCGCGGGCGAGGCGGGCCGTGCCGTCCGCGGGCGGCGGTGGCTGACCGGCCAGGTGGAACAGGTGCGCGCGCTCGTCGTCGGAGAGCCGCAGGGCCCGGGCGAGCGCACCGAGCAGCTGCGGTGACGGCCTGCTGCTGCGGCCCTGCTCGAGCCGGACGACGTAGTCGACCGACATCCCCGCGAGCATCGCCACCTCCTCGCGGCGCAGGCCGCGGGCGCGCCGCCGCTGCCCCGCGGCGATGCCGACCTCGACCGGGCGGATCGCCTCGCGACGACGGCGCAGGAAGTCGGCGAGCTGGGCGCGCTGCATGCCCTCATCCTCCGCGCGTACCCGCGGCCTGGCCAGGGAGCGGCGCTCCCACGATCGACGCTCGCTGTCACGCGGCCGGTCACGGGCGCAGGGTGGCCGCATGCAGACACGAACCCTCGGCCGCACCGGCCCCGTCGTCTCCGCCATCGGCCTCGGCGCCATGAGCATGTCCGGGGCGTACGGCCCGGCCGATCGCACCGAGTCCGTCGCGACGGTGCACGCAGCACTCGACACGGGCGTCACACTGATCGACACCGGCGACTTCTACGGCATGGGGCACAACGAGATGCTCCTCGGCGAGGCCCTGCGTGGCCGGCGTCGCGACGACTACGTGCTGTCGGTGAAGTTCGGCGGGATGGGCGGCCCGGGGCTGCCGCCGTTGACGCAGGACTGCCGTCCCGCCGCGGTGAAGAACTTCCTCGCCTACTCGCTGACCCGGCTCGGCGTCGACCACGTCGACATCTACCGCCCGGCCCGGCTCGACCCCGCGGTCCCGATCGAGGACACCGTCGGCGCGATCAAGGAGATGATCGAGGCGGGCCACGTCCGCCACCTCGGGCTCTCGGAGGTCGGCACCGCGACGATCCGCCGGGCGCACGCCGTGCACCCCGTCTCCGACCTGCAGATCGAGTACTCGCTGCTCTCCCGCGCCGTCGAGGCCGAGGTGCTGCCGACCCTGCGCGAACTGGGCATCGGCCTCACCGCGTACGGCGTGCTCACCCGTGGCCTGCTCTCCGGCCACTTCACGGGCGCCGGACCGGGGGACTCCCGCGCCCACGGGCCGCGCTTCTCCGGGGCGAACCTGCAGCACAACCTCGGTCTGGTCGACGCGCTGCGCCGGGTCGCCGACGCCAGGGGCTGCACCGTCGCGCAGCTCGCGATCGCGTGGGTCGCGGCGCAGGGCCCCGACGTGGTGCCACTGGTCGGTGCTCGCACCCGTGAGCGGCTGGCCGAGGCGCTGCCGGCCGCCGGCCTCGTGCTCACCGCCGACGACCTCGCCACGATCGAGGCCGTCGTCCCCGCCGGGTCGGCCCGCGGCGACCGCTACCCGAGCGCGTTCATGTCGGCGCTCGGCGTCGGGAACTGACGCCCGCCCGCACGACCGCGCCGGGCACGCGCCCGGGGGTTTGCCCGGCCGACCGCCACCTGCCAGCATCGGTTCTACCGACTGGTCGGTCGACTCAACTGGAGGAGAAACGTGACGCTCGACGGTGAGATCGCGGTCGTGACCGGTGGCGCGAGCGGCATCGGTTTCGCGTGTGCGGAGCTGCTCGCGCAACGCGGCGCCCGCGTCGTCGTGACCGACATCGACGAGGCCGGGGCGAAGGAGGCGGTGGGCCGCCTCGCGGGCACGAACCACGTCGCGGTGACGCTCGACGTCACCCAGGACGGCGAGGTGCGGGCGGCGGCCGCCCGCGTCGAGGAGGAGGTCGGGCCGGTCTCGATCGTCGTCACCGCCGCCGGGATCACGCACCTGCCCGTGCCGGCCGAGGAGCTCGCGACCGAGACGTGGGACGAGGTCATGCGCGTCGACGTGCGCGGCACCTGGTCGGCGGCCGTCGCCTTCGGCGCGCCGATGGTCAAGCGGCGCAAGGGTTCTGTGGTCACGATCTCGTCGATCACGGGCCTGCGCTCCACCCCGCTGCACTCCTACGGCATCGGCAAGGCCGCGGTCGTGCGGATGACGGAGAACCTCGCGGGCGAGTGGGGCCGCGCCGGGGTGAGGGTCAACGGCGTGGCCCCCGGCTACACGTTGACACCGCTGGTGAAGCGCCTCCTCGAGACCGGCGAACGGGACGCGACGGCGATCACGAACGCGACCGCGATGGGCCGGATGATCGAGCCGGCCGAGGTCGCGAACACCGTCGTCTTCCTGGCGGGCCCGGAGTCGTCGGCGATCACGGGCGTGACGATCCCCGTCGACGCGGGCTGGCTCATCTCCCCGACGTGGCAGACCTACGGCGGTGTCCGCCCGCACGACGACCCCGCCTGATCGTCGGGTGCACTGAACCGGTCCGTTCGGGGTACGCGGCCTCCACCGCAGCAACGAGGAGGTCACATGGGAACGAGCAGCAGGCCCGTCCGCACGGTCGCGGCCGCGGCACTTGCCGCGGCACTGACGACGGGCGTGCTCGCCGGCTGCGCGGGCGGCTCGCGCGCCGGCAGCGACCACCCGGGCGCGGACGTCGCCGCGTCGAGCGAGAACGCACGGACGTCGGTCAACGGGGCCTCGTCGCAGGATCTCGCCTCGGCGCTGCGCGGCGCCGACGTCTCCGATCCCGAGAAGTGGGCGCAGACGCTGGTGGAGTACCGGCCCTACCCGCCGGGTGACGAGGGGATGCAGCGGATTCGGCAGGTGCTCGACCAGTTCCGGGCCGACCCCGAGACCGTCTCGAAGATCACGGGGGTGGTCACGGCCTGAGGAGCGCCCCGCGACGACACCCCCGGCGGGCCCTCGCGCCCGAGCCCGCGCCCGCCGGTCACCCCGGCGGGCGCGACGACGCGCGCCTGACGACGCTCAGTCCCCGGTGACCAACGGCACGAAGGTCACCGGGGCGAGCTCCTCGACGGCGCCGTCCCGCCACCGCACCAGCGTGCCCACCCGGTTCGTCCCGACCGGGCACACGAGCGTGCCGCCGGGGGCGAGCTGGCGCACCAGCGGGCGGGGCAGCCGCCCGGACGCCATCGCGGTCACGAGGATCCCGTCGTAGGGCGCGCGGTCGACGCCGGCGTGCACGCCGTCGCCGGTCCTGACCTCGACGTCCGGGGCCAGCCGCGCCAACAGGTCCCGCGCGGCGGCGGCGAGCTCGGGGTCGCGCTCGACGGTCACGACCTCGGCGGCGCACCGGGCGAGCACCGCGGCGCCGTAGCCCGAGCCGGTCCCGACCTCCAGGACCCGGGCGCGCTGCGGCAGGCCGAGCGAGGCGATGCCGAAGGCGACGGCCCACGGCGCCGAGATCGTCTGGTCGTGGCCGATGTCGAGCGGGGTGTCGTCGTACGCCTCGGCCGCCAGCTCAGGGCGGACGAACCGCTCGCGCGGCACCGCGCCCATCGCGGCGAGCACGCGCTCGTCCCGGATCCCGGCGTCGCGCAGCCGTTCGACCATCCGGGCCCGGCACACTGCGGCGGCGTCACCCGGGCCGGGCGCGGCGTCGTCGGCCCCGGGCACCTGGTCGAGCCGGCTCAGGATGCGGGTGCGGGCCAACCGGTGGATCAGCTCGGTCGCGCCGCCCGGGCGGGTCTGCCCCTCCAGCTCACGGGCGGCCCGGCGCACCTCGTCGCAGACGTACGCCGGGTCCAGCCGGGTTCCGAACTCCGCCAGCAGCTCCCTCGCGGCTCGCTCCCCCGGCTCCTCGCTCACGGCGCGCTCCTTCCCTCGGGCCGGGTTCCTACCCGCGGCCGCCGCCTCCATGCCCTCGCGCGATCCGCGAGGAGCCGCGCGTCGCGCCGGGGAGGGTCACGGGAGCACGCTGCTGAACCCCCGTGACCGAGCGCGGCGTACCCGCCCGGCGCGGGCCTACGCTTGCCGGCTCAGCCGTTGTGCGGCAGGAACTCCCGCAGCTTCGTCCGCACCCCCTGGGCGACGAGGTGACGCGCGTCCGGGTCGCCCTTGAGGACGGCCTGCAGCACCGAGATCGCCTGCTCGGGCGTGGCGTGCGGCGGGATCGGCGGCACGTCCGGATCGCAGTGCACGTCGATCACCGTCGGCCGGTCCGCGGCCAGCGCGGCGTCCCACGCGGCACCGAGCCGGTCGGGGTCGTCGACCGTCACGGCGTGCAGGCCCGCGGCGGTGGCGAAGTCGGCGTAGGAGATGTCGGGCAGCGCCTGCGACTCGTCGAACCGCGGCGCCCCGCCCATGGCCCGCAGCTCCCAGCTGACCTGGGTGAGGTCGTTGTTGTGCAGCACGCAGACGACGAGGCGCGGGTCGCTCCAGCGGTGGGCGTAGCGGGCGATCGTCAGCAGCTCGGCGAGGTTGTTCATCTGCATCGCGCCGTCGCCGACCAGCGCGATCGCCGGCCGGTCGGGGTGGGCGAACTTCGCGCCGATCGCGTAGGGCACCGCGGCGCCCATGGTCGCGAGCGTGCCCGAGAGCGAGCAGCGGACGTCGCCGTGGACCTTCAGCAGCCGCGCGTACCAGTTGGCGACCGAGCCCGAGTCGGCCGCGACGATCGCGTCCGCCGGCAGCCGCTGCGAGAGCTCCCGCACGATGCGCATCGGGTTGACCGGCTTCGCGTCGACCATCGCCTGGGCGTCGAGCGTCTCCCACCAGCGCGCGACGTTCGACTCGACGGTCTCGCGCCACGCCCGGTCCGTCGGCCCCGACAGCCGCGGCAGCAGCGCGCGCAGCGTCGTCGCGGCGTCGCCGACCAGCGTCACCTCGGTCGGGTACCGCATCCCGACGACGCCACCGTCGAGGTCGATCTGCACGGCCCTGGCCTGCGGTTTCCCGTCCTTGAACGCCGGCAGGAACTGGGAGTACGGGAAGCTCGTGCCGACCATCAGCAGGGTGTCGCAGTCGCGCATCAGCTCGTAGCTCGGCCGGGTGCCCAGCAGGCCGATGGAACCGGTGACCCAGGGCAGGTCGTCGGGCAGGACGTCCTTGCCCAGCAACGCCTTCGCCACCCCGGCACCCAGGACCTCCGCGACGGAGGTGACCTCGGCGACCGCGCCGCGGGCGCCCTGGCCGACGAGGATCGCGACCTTCGAGCCGGTGTTCAGCACCTCGGCGGCGCGGTCGAGCTCGTCGTCGGGCGGGACGACGGTGGGCGCGCGCAGGACCGTCGTGCCGCCGGAGGGCACGTGCTTGAACTCGTGCGCGGGCGGGCTGTAGGCGGCTTCCTGCACGTCGGCGGGCACGATGATCGCGGTCGGGGCGCGGCGGGTCAGCGCGGTGCGGAACGCCCGGTCGACCGCGTTGGGCAGCTGCTCGGGGACGTTCACCTCGACGAGGTAGGCGCTCGCGACGTCCGCGAACAGCGTGTGGAGGTCGACCTCCTGCTGGAACGAGCTGCCCATGGCGGTGCGCTCGGTCTGCCCGACGATCGCGACGACGGGGACGTGATCGAGCTTGGCGTCGTAGAGGCCGTTGAGCAGGTGGATCGCACCGGGTCCCGACGTCGCCGCGCACACCCCGACGCCCCCGGAGAACTTGGCCTGTCCGACGGCCGCGAAGGCCGCCATCTCCTCGTGCCGGACCTGGACGAACGACGGATCGTCGTCGGCCCGGCCGAAGGCCGTCACGAGCCCGTTGATGCCGTCGCCCGGGTAGGCGAAGACCTGTTCCACTCCCCAGTCGCGCAGTCGCGCGAGCAGTACGTCGCCGACGGTGTCCGTCACCTGTCACCTCGTCATCCGCATAGGTGTCCGCATTCGGTGTCACGGCGGGACCGACCCGCCGTCGCTCCCGTCGACTACCCCGGTGGCGGGGTGCCAACCGTCGCCGGGCGACACGGGTTTGCCCGCCGTGGGCCCCGGGTACGTGCGCGGCCATCCCGGCGCCGTGGGCGACCGGGCGACCCCTGGGGACACCGTGGACACCGCCGCGACGCTCGTTCCGTTCATCGTCTGGCTCGCCTCCCGGGAGACCGACGAGCAGATTCGGCGCCGGCACCGCCGCGTCGTCGAGCACTACCTGGCGTGGTGCCGCACCGATGCCGGACCGGCCCGCGAGTGGCGGCAGCGCTACGAGGTCGCGGTCGCCAGGGACGGGGCCCCGGCCGAGCAGATCACGCAGGCACTGGCCCGGTTCGACGAGTACCGGTCCATCCTCGCGATGACCCGCATCCCGGACTGAGCCCCCGGCCGTTCAGGCCCGCTCGTCGAGCATCCCGGCGCGGAGCTTCGCGAGCGTGCCGGCGAGCAGCCGCGACACGTGCATCTGCGACACCCCGATCTCCTCGCCGATCTGCGACTGCGTGCGGCCGCAGAAGAAGCGCAGGACCACGATGCGCCGCTCGCGCTCGGACAACCCGGCCAGCAGGGGACGCAGCGTCTCGACGTCCTCGACGCGCCCCAGCCGCGGGTCGACATCACCGATCCGCTCGCCCGGCGACGAGTCGTCGTCGCCCGCGGGGGCGTCGAGCGTCGCGGCCTGGTGGTTGTCCTCGGCGTAGAGGGCCTCGACGATCTCGTCGACGTCGACGTCGAGCCTGCGGGCGAGCTCCGAGGGTCGCGGCGCCCGACCGAGCTCCTGGCTCAGCGGCCCGACGGCCTGCCGGATCGCCACCGACAGGTCCTTGACCCGCCGCGGCACCCGCAGGCTCCACGACTGGTCGCGGAACCAGCGCAGGATCGCCCCGCGCACGCACGGCACGAGGTAGCCGAGGACGTCACCACGCGCCCGGTCCGGATCCCAGTGGTCGACGGCCCGCACGACCGCCTCCGACGCCGCCTGCGCGATGTCGTCGCGCGACCAGGGCCGCGAGGTGGCGTACCGGCCGACGAGCCGCTCGGCGACGGGCAGGAACGCGAGGATCAGCTCGGTGCGCAGCGCGTCGTGCTCGGGATCGTCGCGCGGCAGCGTCGACAGCCTCCGCAGCTGCGCCTCCTCGGCCGCGAACGGGGTGTCGGGTGCCTCCGGCGCCGCCCGCGCAGCCGTGACGAGCGGGAGAACCGAACAACCGGGCACTGCGCACCTCCGCGTCGCACAGCAGCGGAGAGGCGACCGGTTGCACCTCCGCGGCCGGTTGCGACCGGGACCCGACGCTACCCCGGCACCGCGATCACCGCAGCGCCTGCGGCGCAGGGACACCCGATCCGGGGGTCCCGCGCCGCAGGGGCGCGCGCTCAGGCCGGGCCCGGCGGGTGGATCCGCCGGTGGACGGCGTGCACGAGTGTCCGGTACAGCGGCCCGGCCGGGCCGGACGCGGCGAGCGCCGCCCGGGCGGCGTTGGCACCCGGCCCGCCGTGCACCGCACCGCCGGGGTGCGCGGACGCGCCCGCGAGGAAGAGCCGGTCGACCGGGGTGTCGGCCCTGGCCGTGCCGGGGACCGGCCGGAACACCAGCTGCTGGTGGATGGCGGCGGTGCCGGCGTTGACCGCCCCGTCGACGAGGCTCGGGTTGCGGCGCTGCATGTCGGCGGGCCCGGCGATGCTGCGGGCGCGGACGAGGTCACGGAAACCCGGGGCGTTGCGCTCGACGGCTGCCTCGACGAGGTCGGTGTGCGCACGGACGTCGTCGGCCGTCCAGCCCAGGTCGCGCGGCACGTGCGTGTAGGCCCACGCCGACTCCGTGCCGGCGGGCGAGCGCGTCGGGTCGGCCGTCGTCATCTGTCCGAACAGCACGAACGGCTCCCGCGGCACCCGGTCGGCGGCGAGATCGGCCGCGTAGCCGCGCAGTCCGTCGACCCCGACGCCCAGGTGCACGGTCCCGGCACCACGGGCCCCCTCGGCCGTCCAGGGCACCGGGCCGTCCAGCGCCCAGTCGATCTTGACCGTCGCGGCGTCCCACTGGAACCGGTCCAGGTCGGCGACGAACCGCGAGGGCAGGTGCTCCTCCCCCACCAGGTCGCGGTAGAGGATCGGTGCGGCGACGTCGGCCAGCACCGCTCGCCGGGCCCGGACGGCGACCCCGTCGGCGTCGCACACCCCGACCGCGCGCCCGCCCGCGACCAGCACCCTGCGCACCGGGCGGCCGCAGTCGACCGTGACGCCGCGGGCCGTCGCACGGGAGACCAGCGCGTCGGTCAGCCGGCCGGCGCCACCCTCCGGCACCGGGAACCCCACGTCCTGCCCGAGCATCGAGAGCAGCCAGCCGAATACGGCGCTGCCCGCCTCGTCCGGACCGAGGTCGGTGTGCAGCGCGTTGCCGCCCAGCAGCAGCGCGGCACCGTCGCCGGTGAAGGTCTCGCGGGCGAAGCGGGTGACCGGCTGCACGAGCATGCGCGCGAACCGCAGCGCGTCGGCCGTGCCCAGCTCCCGCAGCAGCCGCGCGCCGGCGCGGACCGGCGGGAACGGGCGCAGCACCGTCTCCAGCAACGGGTCGCGGATGTGGCGCCACTGCGCGACGAGTGCGCGCCACGCGTCGCCGTCGCCGGACGCCCACGCGTCGAGGCCCCCGGCGGTGATGTCGACGTCGCGCGACAGCACGGCGCAACGGTCGTCGGGGGTGACGTGGGCGAGCACGGCGGGAGCGTGGCACCAGCGCAGCCCGTGCCGGCCCAGATCGAGCTCGCGCAGCACGGGCGAGGCCGCTCCGAGGGGGTAGAACGCGCTGAACACGTCCGACACGAACCCGGGAGCGGTGATCTCGGCGCTGCGCACCGCCCCGCCGGGAGCGTCGGCCGCCTCGCACACCAGCACGTCCCAGCCGGCGTCGGCGAGCAGGTTCGCGGCGACGAGCCCGTTGTGCCCCGCTCCCACGACGACCGCGTCGACGGTGGTCACGTGCGGGCGTCCGGGACGGACCGGCGGGTCGCGATCGCGGCGAGCCGGGCGAGCGACTCGCGGTTGCGCGGTCCGAGCAGCAGCTCCTGCACGGGGTGCGGGAGCAGCGTCGCCGGACCGCGTTCCACGTGCTCGGTCATGACGACCCGGGTGCCCGCCCCCTGCGGGTGCAGCGTGAGCCGGATCCGCGCGGCGCCCGTCGGCCACAGGTGCGCGCGGAGCTCGATCAGCTCGTCGGGCCGGACGGCGACGACCTCGGTGACGTCGTGGGCCATCAGCGGCCAGGCACCGACGCTGTGGTGCAGCCGGCTCCCGACGGCCGGCCAGCCGTCGTCGACGTCGCGCATGTGCGTCGCGCCGACGACCCACAGCGGATAGGACCAGCCGTCGGCGAGGACGGCGAACACACGCTCGGGGCTCGTCGGAACGACCCGTTCAACGGCCAACTCGACCACCTCCGCCGAACGGCCTACCCCACCCTGCGCAGCCCACACGGCGGGCGCATCGTGACGCGGTGGACCCGCCCCGTCCTCCTTCGCGACAGTCCGACCCGGCGCCCGACGAGCCCGCCGACGCCGCCTGGAACCGCGCCGTCCGCGACGAGACCGAGACCGAGCGGCTCGACCGCAACTGGAACGACCTGCTGCAGGAGCTGCGCGTCGCCCAGACCGGCGTCCAGCTGCTGACGGGCCTGCTGCTCACCGTCCCGTTCCAGAGCCGGTTCCCCGAGCTGGTCACCCAGCAGCGCGTCGTCTATTTGGTCGCGATCAGTCTGTCGATCATCGCGACGGGCCTGCTGATCGCTCCGGTCCTGCTGCACCGGCTGCTGTTCCGCCGGCACGCGCGGCGCTGGCTCGTCGCCTCCGGGCAGCGCTTCGCCGTCGTCGGGCTGGCGACGCTGGGTCTCGCGGTGGTCGCGGTCGTCGACCTGATCTTCGACGTCGTACTGGGCACGGTCGCGGGGGTGATCGCGGCGGCGTGCGCCCTCGCCGTCTTCGCTGCCCTGTGGCTCGTGTTCCCGATGGTGGTCAGGCGCCGCGCCGACTGACCTCCCCCGGCCGGTGCACGGCCAGCAGCCGCCCGGCCACCTGGCCCGTGTCGAGCAGTCGCGCCAGCCGGGCCTGCTGTTCCTGCATGCGCCGCCACGCGGGTTCGCGGCCGTGCCGGGCACGGACGGCCTCGCCGGTCTCGGCGGTGCGTCGCTCCCAGTCCGGCGGCGCGGCCGGCAGGTCCGCGACGTCGACGCTGTCGACGACCTCCAGCCGGGCCGTCGCCAGCGCCGCCGCCAGCTCGAACTCCGACGGGAAGGAGTTGCCGGCGGGCGGCTGGTCGCGCAGGCCGCGGTCGACGAGGACGAACAGCCCCAGCCGCCCACCCGGCGTGGCGATCCGGCGCAGCTCGCACAGCAGCCCGAGCTTGTCCGTCGTCGTGCACAGCACCCCGAGGCACCACACCGACGCGGCCCGCCCGTCCCCGACCGGGACCGCGTCCCCGCTCCCGACGACCGTCGGCAGCCCGAACATCCTGCGGGCCGCCCAGCAGGCCCCCGGCTGCGGTTCGACGACGAGCGGTGCCGCACCGCGCTGCTCCCTGGCCCACGCCGCGGGCCCGCCCATGCCCCCACCGACGTCGACCAGCAGTCCGCCGAGCCCGACCCGCGTCCGGTCGGCCAGCCACCTCAGCCCGGCGGGTCCGACGCTGCCCCGGCAGGCCGCCGGCCCGGCGTGCCCCGGTCCGAGCTCCGCGACGGCCTCGGCGACCCAGCGCGGCATGACGTCGAACTCGGCGTCCATCGATGTGCTCATGCGGCCTCCCGCAACGCCCGTCCGACCGCGGCCTTCACCGCGGCGCCCTCGACCGGGCCGCGGGCCGAGGCCGGTCCCGACAGGTTCACCCCGACGACCCCGTCGACCCGCAGCGCCGTCCGCGCCTGGTCGACGGCCTCGGCGATCCCCGCCTCGACGGGATCCGGGGCGGACAGCACCGCGGTGACGCGGTCGGGATCGAGGTGCAGGCCCGGGAACGCGTCGAGCACCGTCGCCGAACGCTCGTCGGTGTACACGGCAACGCCCGCGACCAGCGGCAACGTCGCACCCGCCGCCCTGGCCCGGCCGGCGAAGCGGGCCAGCCGGTCCGGCCCGGACACGTGGTTGAGCACGGCGAACTGCGCACCGGCCCGCTGCTTCTGGGCGAGCCGGCCGGGACGCAGGTGCGGCGGCGGCGCCTCGGGGGACTCCGGCACCCCGACCGCGAGCCCGGCCGCGGCGGCGTGCGCGGCGAGGGTGGTGCCGTCGATGTCGAAGACCTGCGTCACCTCGGGACGCACCCCGGCACCGCGGGCGTCCCCCGTCGCGCAGAACACGGCGGCCAGGCCCGCCTCGGCCAGCCCGGCGAGCTCCTGGTCGAGGACGACGCGGTTGCGGTCCCGGCACGTCAGCGTCACCACGGGCGCCCCGCCCGCGTCGCGGACGAGCCCGGTCATCTGCGTCGGCGGGAAATCGGGCCGGTTGTGGTGCTCGCCGACGAGCAGCCCGTCGCAGGTCGCAGCCAGCGTGCCGACGACCCGGGCGAGACCGTGCCGGTCGAACGGCGGCACCGTCAGGTCGGTGAGCACGACGGGCGGCGCCGCGAGCAGGGCGGGCGGCGGCCGGTCCGGTGCCTCCGGCCCGTCCCAGCCGACCGGCCGTTCGAGGGTGCCGAACGGGCAGCGCACGGGCCGGACCTCGCAGGACAGGTCCGCCCGGACCCCGCCGCACGGCCCGAACCGCATCCGTTTGGGGCAGTGCGCCCCGGGACCGGTCGTCATGCCGGGGCCCGTACCCGGATCCCGATCTCGCGAACCCGCGACGGTTTCGTGTCGTCGTCCGCGGGTAGTGGGGCTCCATGCCGGACCTCTCCGTCGTCGCCCTGAACTGCACGCTGACCCCCTCACCGGGCGAGTCCAGCAGTCAGAAGCTGCTCGACGAGGTCCTGGCCGAGCTCTCCGCGCACGCGAGCGTCACCCCGCACGTCGTCCGGCTCGTCGACCACGACGTGAAGCCCGGGGTGGAGGCCGACATGGGCGCGGGCGACGAGTGGCCGGAGATCCGCGACCGGATCCGGGCCGCCGACATCCTGGTCGTCGCGACCCCGACGTGGCTGGGCCACATGAGCAGCGTCGCCCAGCGGATGCTGGAGCGCCTCGACGCGGAGCTCTCCGAGACCGACGACGACGGCCGGCCGGTCATGTTCGGCAAGGTAGCCGCGGTCGTGGCGGACCTGCGGCAGTCGCTCAACGACATCGGGTTCGGCATCCCCGCGCAGGGCTCGGTGTACTGGAACGGCGGGGCCACGTCCGGGGTCGACTACAAGGACCTGGACAAGACACCGGAGCCGGTCGCGACGGCCACCGCGACGCCGGCCCGCAGCACGGTCCACCTCGCGGGGCTCCTCGGCGCGCAGCAGTACCCCGCGAACGGGTGAGCCGCTGGTTTCGGCCCGGGCCCGACGGGGGACCTCCCGGCATGGGGTTGCGTGATGTGCTCGCCGGCTGGCCACTGGTCCGACAGCTCACCGGGACCGACGGGCTGGGCCGCGGCGCCGCGGCACGGTCCGGCCGGACCGACGCGGCACGCCCCCGCACCGCCGACGCCGACACCGTCACCGCCTCGGTGTGCCCGTTCTGCGCGGTCGGGTGCGGGCAGAAGGTGTGGTCGCGCGACGGGAAGGTGACCCACGTCGAGGGCGACCCGGACTCGCCGATCAGCCGCGGACGGCTGTGCCCCAAGGGGTCGTCGACGTTGTCGCTGGTGACCTCGCCGTCACGGGTGACGACGGTGCGCCACCGCCGCCCGTACGGCACCGAGTGGGAGGACCTGGACCTCGACACGGCCGTCGACATGATCGTCGACCGGGTGCTCGACACCCGCCGCCGCACCTGGCAGGACACCGACGACCAGGGCAGGTACCTGCGCCGCACGATGGGCATCGCGAGCCTCGGAGGAGCGACCCTCGACAACGAGGAGAACTACCTCATGAAGAAGCTCTACACGGCGATGGGTGCCATCCAGATCGAGAACCAGGCCCGTATTTGACACTCCTCCACGGTCCCCGGTCTGGGGATCTCCTTCGGTCGCGGCGGCGCGACGAACTACCAGCAGGACCTCGCGAACTCCGACTGCATCGTCGTCATGGGTTCGAACATGGCCGAGGCGCACCCCGTCGGCTTCCAGTGGGTGATGGAGGCGAAACGCAAGGGCGCCACGGTGATCCACGTCGACCCGCGCTTCACCCGGACCTCCGCGGTCGCGGACCTGCACGTCCCGATCCGGGCGGGCACCGACATCGCCTTCCTCGGCGGGCTCATCCACCACGTCCTGGAGAACGAGGCCTGGTTCACCGAGTACGTGCGCGCCTACACGAACGCGCCGATGCTGCTGCGCGAGGACTTCGCCGACACCGAGGACCTCGACGGGCTGTTCTCCGGCTTCGACCCCGGGAGCGGCACGTACGACACGACGTCGTGGCAGTACGAGGGCGGCACGGCACCACCCGCGTCGGGGCAGCGCGACCTGGAGCAGGACGACGCCGAGGGCAGCGCGGAGGAGGCGCACGAGCACGAACGCGGCCAGGTCGCCGGGTCGGGCGGCTCACCCGTCGAGACCTGGCCGGAGCGCGACGACACGATGCGCGACCCGCGGTGCGTGCTGCAGGTCCTGCGCCGCCACTACGCCCGCTACACCCCGGCGATGGTCCACGAGATCTGCGGCATCCCCGAGGAGACGTTCCGGCGCGTCGCCGACGCGCTCGTCCGCAACTCCGGCCCCGACCGCACCAGCGCCTTCTGCTACGCCGTGGGGTGGACCCACCACACCGTCGGCGTGCAGTACATCCGGGCGGCGTCGGTGCTGCAGTCGCTGCTGGGCAACATCGGCCGGCCCGGCGGCGGCATCCTCGCGCTGCGCGGGCACGCGAGCATCCAGGGCTCCACCGACATCCCGACGCTGTTCGACCTGCTCCCCGGCTACATCCCGATGCCGCACGCGCACCGCGACGAGGACCTCGCCTCCTTCATCGAGTCCAACTCCGGACGCAAGGGCTTCTGGGGCGACATGGACGCCTACACCGTCAGCCTGCTGCGGGCCTGGTTCGGGGACAACGCGACCGCGGAAAACGACTGGTGCTTCGACCACCTCCCCCGGCTCACCGGCGACCACTCGTCGTTCCGGACCGTCATGGACCAGGTCGACGGGAAGGTGCCCGGTTACTTCGTGATCGGCGAGAACCCGGCCGTCGGCACCGCGAACGCACGCCAGCAACGCGCCGGGCTCGCGAACCTCGAGTGGCTCGTCGTGCGCGACCTGAACATGATCGAGACGGCCACGTTCTGGAAGGACGGCCCCGAGATCGAGACGGGCGAGATGCGCACCGAGGACATCGGGACCGAGGTGTTCTTCCTGCCGGCGGCCGCCCACACCGAGAAGGACGGCACCTTCACCAACACCCAGCGTCTCCTGCAGTGGCACCACAAGGCCGTCGAGCCGCCCGGTGACTGCCGCAGCGACCTGTGGTTCTACTACGAGCTGGGCCGGCGGATCAAGCAGCGCCTGGCCGGCTCCACCGACCCGCGGGACCGGCCGCTGCAGGACCTGACCTGGGACTACCCCGTCGATGCGCACGGCGAGCCCAGCGCCGACGCCGTGCTGCGCGAGATCAACGGCAGCGGCGCCGACGGCGAGCTCCTGCCGGGCTACACCGCGCTGCGCAACGACGGCTCGACCCGCTGCGGCTGCTGGATCTACTGCGGGGTCTACGCCGACGGTGTCAACGGCTCGGCACGCCGGCGTCCGGGGGGCGAGCAGGACCTCGTCGCCGCCGAGTGGGGTTGGGCGTGGCCGATGAACCGGCGCGTCCTCTACAACCGCGCGTCCGCCGACCCGTCGGGCAAGCCCTGGAGCGAACGGAAGGCGCTCATCCACTGGGACGCCGACGCCGGCCGCTGGACCGGTGGGGACGTGCCGGACTTCCCCGTCGACACCGCGCCGGACTACGAGCCGCCCGAGGATGCCCGCGCCGCGGAGGCGATCGGCGGCGCCGAGCCGTTCGTCATGCAGGCCGACGGCCGCGCGTGGCTGCACGCCCCCGCCGGCCTCGCCGACGCGCCGATCCCCACGCACTACGAGCCCGCCGAGTCGCCGGTGCGCAACGCCCTCTACGGGCAGCAGGCCAATCCCGCGCGGCAGCGCTTCGACCGCCCCGACAACCGGCTGCACCCCGAACCCGGCACCCCCGGCGCGGAGGTCTTCCCGTTCGTGTTCACGACGTTCCGCGTCACCGAGCACCACACCGCGGGCGGGATGAGCCGCTGGACCCCGTACCTGACGGAGCTGCAGCCCGAGATGTTCCTCGAGGTCTCGCCCGCGCTCGCGGCGGAGCGGGGGCTCGAGCACGGCGGCTGGGCGCACGTCGTCACCGCACGGTCGGCGATCGAGGGCCGCGTGCTGGTCACCGACCGCGCGACGCCGCTGCGCCACGGCGACCGCGTCGTGCACCAGATCGGGGTGCCGTGGCACTGGGGCCCCAACGGCCTGTCGACGGGCGACGCCGCCAACGATCTGCTGGGCGTCGCGCTCGACCCGAACGTCCACATCATGGAGACCAAGGCCGCGACCTGCGACATCCGCCCGGGGCGACGCCCGCGCGGGCCCGCGCTGGTGGCCTTCCTCGCCGACCGCCGGCGTGCCGCCGGACTGGAGGACTGACATGGGCAGGCTCTCGGGCCCGCTGGCCGACCCGTCCGGCGACGCCGGTTACGCCGACCATCCCGAACGCGTCGGGTTCTTCACCGACACCTCGGTCTGCATCGGCTGCAAGGCCTGCGAGGTCGCGTGCAAGGAGTGGAACGCGCTCCCGGCCGAGGACGACGTCCTGACCGGGATGAGCTACGACAACACCGGGCAGCTGGGCGCGAGCACGTACCGGCACGTGGCGTTCGTGGAACGAACGGTCGACCTCGGGATGCCGGGCCTGGCCGGCGACGGCGGCGACGCCACCGAGGTCCGGTGGCTGATGTCGTCGGACGTCTGCAAGCACTGCACGCACGCCGCCTGCCTCGACGTGTGCCCGACCGGATCGCTGATCCGCACCGAGCACGGCACGGTCCTGGTGCAGGAGGACATCTGCAACGGCTGCGGCTACTGCATCCCGGCCTGCCCGTACGGGGTGATCGACCAGCGGCCCGGCGACGGCCGCGCGTTCAAGTGCACGATGTGCCAGGACCGCCTCGGCGTGGGCCTGCAGCCCGCGTGCGCGACCGCGTGCCCGACCGAGTCGATCCGCTTCGGGCCGCTCGACGAGCTGCGCGCCGAGGCCGACGAGCGCCTCGCCGCCCTCCACGACCGGGGCGTCGACGACGCCCGGCTCTACGGCCACGACGCGGGCGACGGCGTCGGTGGTGCCGGGGCGTTCTTCCTGCTGCTCGACGAGCCCGAGGTCTACGGCCTGCCACCGGACCCCGTCGTCACGACGCGGGACCTCCCGTCGATGTGGCGGCACGCCGCCGCGGCCGCCCTCGCGGTGGCGGGCGCGGTGGCAGCCGCCTTCGTGGGGAGGACGTCCCGGTGAGCGGCAAGGGTCGCTCCAGCGACCATCGCCGCTCACGACCGAGGGAGGAGACGCGGTGAGCCCGAAGCGCGAGCGGCTGATGGTCCCGGAGGCGGAGTTCTCGTCGTACTACGGGCGGCCGATCCTCAAGGCGCCGGTGTGGAAGGTGCCCGACGTCCCGGCCTACCTCTATCTGGGCGGTCTCGCGGGCGTGTCCGCGTCGTTGGCCGCGCTGGCCGACGCGACGGGCCGCCCGGAGCTGCGGCGCACCGGACGGGTCGCCGCCGCCGCGGGCGCGACGGCGAGCGTCGGGTTCCTCGTCCACGACCTGGGCCGGCCGGAGCGGTTCCTGCACATGCTGCGGGTCCTCAAGCCGACGTCGCCGCTGTCGGTCGGGTCCTGGATCCTCGCGCCCTTCGGCGCGCTCGCCGGGGCGGCCGCGGCGAGCGAGGTCACCGGGATCGCGGCCGGACCCGGCCGCCTCGCCGGTGCCGCCGCCGGCCTGCTCGGGCCCGCGCTGACGACCTACACCGCCGTCCTGATCGCCGACACCGCGGTGCCCGGGTGGCACGAGGCGCACCGCGAGCTGCCGTTCGTCTTCGCCGGCAGCGCGATGGCGGCCGGGGGCGGGGTCGGGCTGCTCGCCCGCGACGGCGGACCGGCCCGCCGGGTCGCCGTGGCCGGCGCCGCGCTGGAGCTCGCCGCCTCGGCCGTCGTCGAACGACGGGACCGCCTGTCCGCCAGGGCCTACCGCACCGGCCGGGCCGGTGCCGCGCTGCGCGTCGCCCGGGCCGCCACGGCCGCCGGTGGCCTCGCCGCCGCGGCCGGGGCGCTGACCCGCGGCCGGTCCCGGGCGCTGCTCGACGGTGCCGCGGCGCTGCTGCTCAACGCCGGGTCGGTGGCCACGCGCTACGGCGTCTTCGAGGCGGGGATGGCGACGGCCCGCGACCCGGCGTACACCGTCGTGCCGCAGCGGGCCCGGCTGAACGCCCGAGACGAGGGTCAGCCGGCGACGCGCACCGGCCCGACGAGCGCGTCGAGGTCGTCGGCGAGGTCGCGCACCGAGTCGTAGACCGCGCCCGCGCCCGCGTCGCGCAGCTCGCCGGCCGAGAACCCGCCGGTGCGCACGGCGACGCACGCCTGCCCGGCACGGGCGGCGGCCTCCATGTCCCACACCGAGTCCCCGACGACCAGCGACGTCGTCGCCTGCGCCCGCTCGAGCGCGACGCCGATCAGGTCGGGCTCCGGCTTGGTGCGCTCGACGTCCTCGCTGGTCGTCCACGCGCTCGCGAGCTCGCGGCCGTCGAACAGGTCGAGGTAGACATCGACGTGCTCGGGCTTGCCCGAGCTGGCGAGCACGACCGTGGGACCGCGGTCGCGGATGCCGCACACGAGCTCGCGCACCCCGTCGAACGCCGCGACCTCGCCGAGCATCGGCGCGAACTCCTCGGCCCACGCCGCGCGCAGAGCGTCGCCGTGTGCGCGCTCGACCTCGTCACCCGCGACGGCGGCGACGAGCTGGTCGCCACCCATGCCGATGGCCCGGTGCAGCCGCCACACCGGCAGCGTCAGGTCGTGGCGGCGGAACGCCCGGTACCAGGCCAGGGCGTGCTGGAAGTTGGAGTCGACGAGGGTCCCGTCGACGTCGAGCACGACGGCGTCGTACGAGCTCACGCCGAGCCCTCGCGACGGATCTCGGCACCGGTCTCGCCCGCGAAGCCCTCGTCCTGGCCCGCGGCGCGGCCGACGAACTCCTCGGACCGGCCGACGCCGGTGGTCGAGCCGCTGTCGCCGCGCTCGGTGTCGCGACCGCCCGCCTCGCGGGTCCTGGCGACGTCGGCGTCCGGACGGACGTCGTCCTCGGCGGTGCGGGGCTTGCCGAACAGTGCTCGGATCCGGCCGAACATGGTACCTCCTCGGGGACGGCGGGACGGGAGCGCGCAGGGCGGCGCGGTGCCGTCGCCCGCGGCCGCCCGGTCGTCCCCGAGGGCTACCCCGCAGCGCCGCGCCGACACCTGCCGGCTCGGTTGGGCGCCCGCCGCCGGGTACTGCCGGGGATGTCCGGTGCCCGGTCGTCCCCGCTCGACATGCTCACCGCCGCCGAGCGCGACCTGCTGCGGCCGGCCCGCGCCGCGTTCGTCGCACCCATGCCGGCGACGCTGACCGCGGACCACTTCTGCGACCCGGACCGGCTCTTCGAGCGCAAGCTCGACGAGGTGCTCGACCGGGCTCCGCTGCCGAGCGTTCAGCTGCGTCGCAAACGGGACACCAGTCAGGGTTGGCCCGACATCTGAGCCGCCAGACCCCTGGCGAATGACAGCCGACCTGCCACGACACGTCAGGCAGCTCGTCGTTCGAGAACGATGGTGTCGCGCCAGCGGCCGTGGTGTTGGCCGATGCGATCCCGGATGCCGAGAGTGCGGTAGCCCGCGGAGTGGTGCAGGGCGATCGAGGCTCGGTTCTCGGGGAAGATCGCGGTCTGCAGGGTCCAGAGGCC
The DNA here is from genome assembly GCF_036984265.1 of Pseudonocardia sp. D17. Classification (NCBI taxonomy): domain Bacteria; kingdom Bacillati; phylum Actinomycetota; class Actinomycetes; order Pseudonocardiales; family Pseudonocardiaceae; genus Pseudonocardia; species Pseudonocardia sp. D17. The sequence goes on from NZ_BPRG01000113.1 coordinate 80,623, forward strand.
GGCGTCGTCGGCGGCGCAGACCTGTTGGTGGATGAGGGCTCTGCCGACACCGCGGCCGCGATGGCCGTCGCCGACGTAGATCGAGGATTCGGCGACGCCTGCGTAGACGGGCCGGGACGAGGCGGCGGCGAGCGCGGTCCAGCCCACGACCTTGCCGTCGATCTCGGCGACCCAGCGATGCTCGGGCAGCCAGCGACGGTCCAGCTCACGGCGTTCGGGAACGTCGGTCTCGAACGTGGCGTCGCCCGTGGCGATGCCTTCGGCGTAGATGCGGCGCACGTCTGCCCAGTCCGTGGGGGCGAGCGCGCGGACGGTGACGTCGGTGGGCAGGTCGTCGGGACAGCACGGCCGCGGCGCGAGCAGCCCCATCACGGCGTCGGCGGCATGTGGCAACCCTGTGCAGCACGCGGGGTTGACCGCCACCAAAGACGTGGTGCCGTCACGGCGCACGGTCAGGAACCCGACGTCGGCCAGCTTGCGGACATGATGGGAGCAGGTGGACTGGCTGATGCCGAGCTGCTCGGCGAGCTCGCCGACAGGGATCTGCCGCCCTCCGGCGGCGACGGCGTGCAGGAGTCGGACCCGGGTGGGGTCGGCCAGGCAGGCGAACCACTCGGCGTAGACCTTCGCGTCCGCTGCTCCCAGCTGTCCCGGAGAGACCGTCGAGACGTCGCTGATCGACAGCTCGGTCCGAGCGCCTGCGGCAAGCTTCATGCGTGCATTATCGACGTCCGTCGATGGTTGCGTCAATCGATGACGGTCGATACAGTCCGGCGGCATTAATCGATGAGCGTCGATGGAGGTTGTCGTGGACGAGACGGAGCTGCCGGTCGCAGTGGTCGGCGCGGGACCGGTGGGGCTGGCTGCGGCGGCGCGGCTGGTGGAGCGGGACCTGCCGGTGCTGGTGTTCGAGGCCGGGTCGGAAGCCGGGACCAGCGTGCGGCAGTGGCATCACGTGCGGCTGTTCTCGCGGTGGGGCGAGCTCGTGGACCCGGCTGCGGAGAAGCTGTTGGCACCCACGGGATGGGTCGCTCCGCCGGCGGATGCCTATCCGACGGGTCGGGAGTGGGCGCAGCGGTACCTGCAGCCGCTGGCCGAGGTTCTCGGGGAGCGTGTCCGGTTCGGAGCCCGCGTGGTCGGAGTCGCCCGCCGGGGTCGTGACCTCGTCGTGGATGCGGGACGCGCGAGCGAGCCGCTGACGGTGCACGTGCGCAGCCACGGGGGCTCCGAGAACGGTGCCGGTGGTGGCGTGGAGGAACTGGTGACCGCGCGGGCGGTGATCGACGCGTCCGGGACCTGGACCGGTCCCAACCCACTGGGTGGAGACGGGCTGCCTGCGCCGGGCGAGGCGGCGGCCGCCGACCGCATCGTGTACCAGGTGCCGGACTTGAACGACCCGGGCGTGCGGGCGCGGTATGCGGGGCAGCGGGTCGCGGTGGCAGGCAGCGGGCACTCGGCGTTGACGGCGCTGGTTGCGTTCGCCGAGCTGGCCGCTGAGCATCCCGGCACCCACGTCGACTGGTTGCTGCGGCGCGGGCAGGTCGGGAACGCGTTCGGTGGTGGCGCCGCCGACGAGTTGCCCGCGCGTGGGGCGCTGGGTCGGCGGGCGGCCGAGGCGGTCGAGGCGGGTCACATCACGACGGTGACCGGGTTTCGCACCGCGGCGGTCGAGCGCGTGGATGACGGCCTGGTGCTCGTCGGCGATGACGGCCGCCGCCTGGACCCGGTCGGTCAGGTGGTCGCGGTGACCGGGTTCCGGCCGGACCTGTCGTGGCTGTCGGAGGTGCGACTGGACCTGGATCCGGTGCTGCAGGCGCCGCGCGGGCTGGCCCCGCTGATCGACCCGAACGTGCATTCGTGCGGGACGGTCTACCCGCACGGTGCGGGCGAGTTGGCCCAGCCGGAGCCCGGGGTGTTCCTGGTCGGGATGAAGTCCTATGGCCGTGCCCCGACGTTCCTGGCGATGACCGGCTACGAGCAGGTCCGCTCGGTGGTCGCGGCGATCGCCGGGGACGAGGACGCTGCGCGACGGGTCGAGCTGGTACTGCCCGAGACGGGGGTGTGCGGGGGCGCCGGCCTGTTCGACGAACCCGAGGGGGCGGCCGCGGGCGGGTGCTGCGGCTCACCGGTCCCGGTCTCGCTGAGCCTCGGGACCCCTCCCACCGACTGACCACCCGACAGGGCAGCTGAGCGGCTCGTGGTGCAGCCTGCAGAGATGGACGCCCAGCCCGCCGGCACGCTTGACGTCGGCGGGCTGCGCCGCGTCCTGGTCGTGCTCTGCGTGACCGAGATCGTCAGTTGGGGAGTGCTCTACTACGCCTTCCCGGTCCTGGCCCCGTCCATCGCCGCCGACACCGGCTGGTCGGTCTCGATGATCACTGCCGGGTTCTCCACCGGGCTGGTGGTCTCGGCGCTGGCGGGGATCCCGGCCGGGCGCTGGTTGGACCGGGTCGGGCCGCGCCCGGTCATGACCGTCGGCTCGGTCCTGGGCGTGCCCGCGGTGGTCGGGATCGCGCTGGCGCCGAACCTGCCGTCGTTCTTCGCGGCCTGGGTGCTGGCCGGGGTGGCGATGGCCGGCACCCTCTACCCGCCCGCGTTCGCCGCCCTGACCCGCTGGTGGGGGCCGCAGCGGGTGCGGGCGTTGACCGCGCTGACCTTGCTGGCCGGGCTGGCCAGCACGATCTTCGCGCCCACCGCCGCGGCCCTGCTGGGGCAGCTGGGCTGGCGCCACACCTATCTCGCCCTCGCCGGCGTCCTCGCCGTGATCACGATCCCCGCGCACCTGTTCGGGCTGCGGGGTCGCTGGCCCGACCACACCAAACACCACCACAGCGAGGTTGCCACCGAGCAGGCCCCCCGTGAGGTGGTCCGCAGCCGGGCGTTCCTGCTTCTGGTCCCGGCGATCGCGCTGGGCACCTTCGCCGCGTTCGCGGTCGTGGTCAACCAGGTCCCGCTGCTCATCGAGCGCGGCCTGTCGACCTCCGACGCCGCCTGGGCGCTCGGGCTGGGCGGGCTCGGTCAGGTCCTGGGCCGGCTCGGCTACGGCCGGCTCACCACCGCGCTGTCGGTGCGGATGCGTGCCGTGGTGATCCTCGCGCTGTCCGCCGCGGCAACCCTGCTGCTCGGGCTGCTACCCGGCCTGGAGGTCCTGCTCATCGCCGCGGCGATGCTGGCCGGAGCCGCGCGCGGGGTGTTCACCCTCCTGCAGGCCACCGCGGTCAGCGACCGCTGGGGCGCGGCGCACTACGGTCGGCTCAACGGGCTGCTCTCGGCCCCCTCGATGATCGCGACCGCGCTCGCCCCGTGGGCAGGCGCCGCGATCGCCGTCGCCCTCGGCGGCTACCCCGGCGTCTTCGTCCTGCTCGCCGCGATTGCCGCCCTGGCCGCGGTCCTGGCCACCGGCACCGTTCCCCACCACGACAAGCCCACCACCGTGCCCCACGACCCCGACGGTTCGTTCACACACCTGCCCGAAACCGCCGCCGATCCGAGTCGGGATGGATCACCACCAGCGCGATGACGGGGCCGATGACGGGGGCGATGACGGGCGGCTGACGGGGGCGCCGACGGGCCGACGAGGGACACAGCGGTCCTGGGAACACCCTGGGAAGAGCTGATTCAGACAAGCGTCGAAGTTCATGTTCTGTTCACTTGCCTCACTGATTCGATGCTGGTGAAGATAGACCGGTGTCGAAATTGCTCCCCCTGCTGGAGCCGCTCCCGGCCACCGCTCCAGCCCTCGATGCGGACGAGGCCACCTCGTTGGCGGCCGCGTTCAAGGCTCTGGGCGACCCGGTCCGGCTACGCCTGCTCTCACTGATCGCTGCCCACGAGGGCGGAGAGGCCTGCGTGTGCGATATCAGCGGCGCGTTCGCACTGACCGGGCCCACGATCAGCCACCACCTCAAGGTGCTGCGCACCGCCGGCCTGGTGAGCAGCCAGCGCCGTGGCACCTGGATCTACTACCGCGTCCGCCCCGAGGTCATCGGCCGGCTCGCCACCGTGCTGGTCCCCCTCGGCGCGCCCCTGACCAGTACGTGCACCGGCGAGGAAAGTGACCTGCCCGCATGAGCACCACGCCCGACAGCGCCCGTCCCACCGCCCCCGGCGCCGACCCGGACGCCGGCACCGACCCGGCCGAAGCACCGGTCGCGAAGCGGCTGTCGACGCTGGACCGGTTCCTGCCGGTCTGGATCCTCGCCGCGATGGCCCTCGGCCTGCTCGCCGGTCGCACCATCCCGGGCCTGGGCCCGGCACTGAACACCATCGCCGTCGACGGCATCTCCCTGCCCATCGCTCTCGGACTGCTGATCATGATGTACCCGGTCCTGGCGAAGGTCCGCTACGACCGGGTCCGCACCGTCACCGGGGACCGTCGACTGCTGATCAGCTCGCTGGTCCTGAACTGGATCATCGGGCCGGCGCTGATGTTCGCCCTGGCCTGGCTGCTGCTGCCCGACCTGCCCGAGTACCGCACCGGACTGATCATCGTCGGGCTCGCCCGCTGCATCGCCATGGTCATCATCTGGAACGACCTCGCCTGCGGTGACCGCGAAGCCGCCGCCGTGCTCGTCGCGATCAACTCGATCTTCCAGGTCATCGCCTTCGCCGGACTCGGCTGGTTCTACCTGTCGGTCCTGCCCGGCTGGCTCGGTCTGCCGCAGACCGACCTCGACGTCTCGGCCTGGCAGATCGCCAAGTCCGTGCTGATCTTCCTCGGGATCCCGCTGGTCGCCGGCTACCTCACCCGCCGGTTCGGAGAGAAGGCCAAGGGCCGCACCTGGTACGAGGAGGAACTCGTCCCCCGCATCGGGCCGTTCGCGCTCTACGGCCTGCTGTTCACCATCGTCATCCTGTTCGCCCTGCAAGGCGACGCCATCACCTCCCGGCCCCTCGACGTCGCCCGTATCGCGCTCCCGCTGCTGGCCTACTTCGCGATCATGTGGTTCGGCTCCCTCGCGCTCGCGAGGACCGTGGGCCTGGGCTACGAACGCTCCGCCACACTGGCGTTCACCGCGGCGGGCAACAACTTCGAACTCGCCATCGCCGTGGCCATCGCGACCTTCGGGGTCACCTCCGGCCAGGCGCTGGCCGGTGTGGTCGGCCCACTGATCGAGGTCCCCGTCCTCGTCGCCCTGGTCTATGTCTCCCTCGCCGCCCGCCGCCGCTGGAACAACCGCGCCACCCCGACCACGCCCACGCGAGAGCCCTGAACACCCCAGGAAGCGCGCCACGGCCACACCGATGTCTTCGCCCCCCACCCACCGCAACGCCGCCGGTGAGCCGCCCGCGCTGCTCTCGGACACCGCAGTTCTCGAACGGCTCGCCGACGAACTGACCAGCCGCTACATCGGGGTCTTCTCCGCCGTGACCGTCCACCGCTACGTGTTCGAGTCCTACACAGCGCTGCGGCGTACCGCGAAGGTGCGCGCCCACCTCGTCTCGCTCACCGGCCGGTTCGCCGCCGACCGGCTCACCGCCCTCGCGCAGGCCCAAGGAGTCATCATGAAGACCGTCCCCGAAGTCCTGTTCGTCTGCGTGCACAACGCCGGCCGCTCCCAGATGGCCGCCGCCCTGCTACACCACCACGCCCACGGCACGGTCAACGTCCGCTCCGCCGGCTCCGCCCCCGCCGACACCATCAACCCGGCCGTCGGCGAGGTCATGAACGAGATCGGGCTCGACCTGTCCCAGGAGTTCCCCAAGCCCCTCACCGACGACGTGGTCCGCGCCGCCGACGTCGTCATCACCATGGGATGCGGCGACGCCTGCCCCGTCCACCCCGGCAAACGCTACCTCGACTGGGACCTCACCGACCCCGCCGGCAAGACCGCCGCCGAAATCCGGCCCATCCGCGACGAGATCGACCGCCGCGTCCGCGAGCTCATCACCGAGCTCACCGCCCACCCCGCCCAGTCGTGACCGACGCCAGCCCCGTCGCTGCCGGCCTTGACCCCACAGCCTGCTCAGCCGCCACGAGCCCGACGTGGCCGACACATCCGACTACGCGTGAGCCATTGTTCCTGGGACGCCCGACCTCGGTAGGCAGAGACTGACGGGATGGACGAGCAGGCCGTGCACGAGGAGATGGGGCGGGCTCGCGCGGAGTTCCGTCGGTTCCTCGACGGTGCCGACGTGGCCGAGCTGCGTCGGCCCTCAAACGGGACGCGCTGGAACAACCGGCAGCTGCTGTTCCACATGCTGCTGGGCTATCTGGTGGTCCGGGTGCTGCTGGGCCTGGTCCGCGTGGTCGACCGGCTGCCTGCCTGGGTGAGCCGCGGCTTCGCCGAGCTGCTGAACGCGGTCACAGTGCCGTTCGACTGGGTGAACTACGCCGGTGCGCGCCTAGCAGGCACGGTGGTGCCGCTCGGGTGGATGGTGGCACTGTTCGACTGGGTGGTCGCGGCGCTGGATCGCCGTCTCGACCGGGAGACCGACGCCGATCTTGCCCGCGGGATGCACTACCCGACCCAGTGGGACCCGTTCTTCCAGGACTACATGACCTTGGCGGACGTGTACCGGTTTCCCACACAGCATTTCGACTTCCACGCCCGCCAGCTCACGCTAGAACACCGGGGCCGATCCGGCGCGGGTGGATAGCCGGTCCATCGCGACCCCATCGGGCAACTGCCGAGCGTCGCAGCGCTGGGCACCGCGCGGGACGTCGAGTTCTTCCAGCCGCCAGGAGCACCCGGCCCCATGCGGGTCTGTCCGCTCGCCGACGGCCAGGGCCCCGAGCACACGACCCGACGCGGTTCAGTACTACGACGTCGTCCCGCCACCATGGACCGTGGCCGGCTGTTCCAGCGGAAAGGTGTGGGCGTCGGAGACAGCGGCTCGACGGCCCGACATCGCCGGCGGCCCGGTGGCGCTCAACCCTGGCGTACCGAGGACGCCGCCACCTCCGGGCAGCGGGAGATCGTCCATGTCATCGGCGGCGGACGGCTCGAGCCGACCTTCCACCAGGTCAGCATCGACACCGCCAAGGACTGCGCGCCACGGACTTCACGAGAAGAACATCTCACGCAGCTCTCCGGAGCTGGTCGATGTGCTCGGCGCGGGCCGGCCGTCGGTGGCCGACGGCGAGATCGTCCCGCAGACCAGCTTCTCCCGGCTCCAGGCCGGCTCGGGCCGACCGATCCCGACCGCGCCCGGGCCACCGACATCGCGGTGTTCCCCTATGTGTTCCGACGACTGGCTGAAGTTCACGTGCGTCCGCGCGTAGGAACTGGTGGTCGGTGGATGGACCGATCCCGCGGGCGGTCCCCGGTGCCCCGGTCGCCGTTCCGCTCGCCTTCGACGAGCTCGGTCGCATCGACCCCGACGGTCACGACGTCCGCTCCGTCCGGCGCAGGCTCGCCCGGCGCACGGATCCCTGGTCCGGGCCGACCGGCGCTCCCGCGGCGGTCGGAGCCGCCCGCCGCGCCCTGAGGGGCCTGGCGGACCTCTGAGCTGCGGACTCCGGAAGGACGGCACCGGGACGCGGCACCAGGCCGACCGCGCCGGGGCGCGGGAGCGGGTCGCCGTCCGACGTCAGGCGGCGACCCGCAGACCCGGCGCGCGCCTGGTCCCGGCCCGGACCAGCAGCCCGACCAGCGCGTCCTCGGCGAGTGCCCCGGGCAGGTCCGCACCCAGCCGGCGGGCGAGGAACGCGCGTAGCCGGACCCCGGCGAAGGCCGCGACCGTCGCGGCCGCGGCGGCGGTGAGCGCGTCGAGGAGGACCGTCGGGCCGTCGGGGCGCGCACCGTCACGCACGTCGGCGCCGACCGCCACGAGCGGGGCGAGCAGCACCCGCGGCACCAGCCCGGCCGGTGCGGTCCGGGGCGGCGCGACCGGGAGCGTGTCGAGGACGACCTCGGCCGCGGTCGCGGCGCAGGCCGCGATCCGGACCGGGAGGCCGGCGAGCCGGCCGAACGGCGCCGGGTCCGCCCGGCTCGACGTCACCACGAGCGCGGTGGCGCCCGCCGTGCTGCGCGCGCCCGTCGCGAGCCCGATCAGCACCGCCCGGGCTACGGTCGCCGCCCTGGGCGGCTGCGCGGGGGTCCGGCCGGGGGTCTGCGCGGTGGGCGGCTGCTCGGCGCGGTCCCGGAACCCGGGCGCGGGCAGCGGGCCCGGTCCGGTCGGCTCGACCGTCGCGCCCGCGCCGTCGGGAGCCGTGTGTGCCGCGGCCGTGTTCGCCCGATCGGGGTTCCCCCGGGTGCTCATCGCGTCCCCCACGACGCCACGGCGCCGGCGACGAGTCCTGTCAGCAGGTCCATGGCCGTCCCTCTACCCGACCGTCCGCCCGCCGAACCGTCCGGGGCGCGCGCCGACGAGGACGTTTCGTTCCCGGCACAGCGGGCACGCCATGTGCACGTCCGGGTCGGCGCGCGGACCGGCCTCCGGTACCGGGTGCCGGACCACGTCGCGGACCGACCGGACACCCGCACGCACGTCACCCGCAGACCACTCGGAGAGGAACACGATGCCCGACCGCGTCCACTACACCGTCCCTGGCCTGGACCCCGATGCCGCAGGCGACGTGATCACGCTCCTGCAGGGGCGTCTCGACGCTCTCAACGACCTCGCGCTGACCCTCAAGCACGTGCACTGGAACGTCACCGGCCCGCACTTCATCGCGGTCCACACGATGCTCGACCCGCAGGTCGACGGCGTCCGCGCCATGGTCGACGACGTCGCCGAGCGGATCGCGGCACTCGGCGGTTCGCCGGTCGGGACGCCCGGTGCGCTGGTGCGCAACAGGACCTGGGACGACTACTCGATCGGTCGCGACGACGCGATCGCCCACCTCGGCGCGCTCGACCTCGTCTACACCGGGGTGATCGGCGACCACCGCTCCGCGATCGAGACGACCGACAAGCTCGACCTGGTCACCCAGGACCTGTTGATCTCACAGGCGAGCGAGCTCGAGCAGTACCAGTGGTTCGTGCGGGCCCACCTCGAGTCGTCCGACGGACGGCTGAGCAGCGGGTCGGCCGCCACCGAGCGGGAGGCCGCGAAGCAGGCCTGATCGACCGCTCGTCACCGTCCCCGG